>CAZFQZ010000008.1:0-37645 GCA_964521305.1 uncultured Gammaproteobacteria bacterium | reverse complement strand
AAAAGAGAATAGAAGATCTTTTCATTTGAAACAAGGAGCATTTATTAAAAAAATTACAAAAAAAACCTATTCTAACGATTAAAAACATGCCCATTCTGCTCAATAAATCTTAAAGCCGGGTATCGGATATGCTGCAAAAGTGGCTGGTGTTTGCAGAAAAGCGACTCACCTATATTTAAGACAACATTAGGTTTATTTAGCTGTCGCGCCCGGTTTTATAAAAACAATACTTGCCTGTATTGCCTTTATCTACTATACCGATCTGCAATGGAATTGCAATCGGCATAACCGTTCGTACGCTCCATTTGCCTACACGGAGTTGCAAATTGAGCTACGATCGGTATATAATCTAACAATATGTTCCAACCTATTCCTTCTGATTTCGACTTCATCGAGATGGAAAAAAAATGGTTGAAGATTTGGGAAGAAAAAGGAATAGTCAAAAAATATCTTCAGAAAAATGACAAATCTGACAAGTACTTCTCCTTTCTTGACGGACCCATTACAGCAAACAATCCCATGGGAGTGCACCACGCGTGGGGCCGGACTTACAAAGATCTGTGGCCTCGGTTTTTCAACCTGCTTGGGTATAAGCAGCGTTTCCAGAACGGATTCGACTGCCAGGGTCTGTGGGTTGAAGTGGAGGTGGAAAAAGAACTCGGCCTCAAAACGAAAAAAGACATAGAAAATCTCGTGCCTGGAGATAAAAAAGCTTCGATTGCAAAGTTCGTACAACTGTGCAAGGATCGGGTAATGAAATTTTCTGCTATCCAAACAGAACAGTCTAAACGTCTGGGATATTTTGCCGACTGGGATCACTCGTACTTTACCATGAGCGAAGAAAACAATTATATGATTTGGCATTTCCTCAAAACGTGTTTTGAACACGGGTGGGTATATAAGGGTCATGAATCGGTTCCGTGGTGCCCGCGCTGCGAGACTGCGATTTCCCAGCACGAAATGCTGACCGAGGATTACAAAGATGTAGTCCACGAGTCAATATATTTTGAACTCCCCATAACCGGCAGAAAAGACGAATATCTTCTGGTATGGACGACAACGCCGTGGACTTTGCCTGCCAATATTGCGGTTGCGGTCGATGAAACCTATGATTACTCGTTGGTTGAAGGGGAAAGCGGGAATAAGTTCTGGATCGCCAAGAATCTGGTTGATGCGGTATTTGGAAAAAACTACAAAAAAATTGTAGAAACAGCAAAAGGAAAAGAGCTGGTTGGTTTGAAGTACACCTCTGAATTTGATGACCTACCCGCGGTTCAGGAAGTTGCCAGGAAAAATCCCAAGACATTCCATACGGTTATTGCGACAGATGAAACAGTCCTGCCGATTTTGCTTACCGAAGGAACGGGCATGGTGCACACGGCGGTGTCTGCGGGTACCGAGGATTTCCAGCTCGGAAAAAAACGCGGGCTTCCGATGATTCCGATCATTGAAGACAACGCAGATTATTTTCCCGGACTTGGACAGTTCAGCGGCAAAAACGCCAAGAAAAATCCCCGTGTAATCCTTGATTACATGGAACAACAAAACAAAAAGCATCCGTGTGTTTTCAAAATTCATAAATACAGACACCGCTACCCTGCCTGTTGGCGCTGCAAGGCGGAACTGGTCTGGAAAGTTGCGGACGAATGGTATATAGCAATGGATAAACAATCGAAGTTAAAAGCCGGAAGTGAAAAGTTAAAAAAAACACTGAGAGAGCGAATGATTGATGTCGCAAAAAAAATCTCATGGATGCCTGAATTCGGCCTCGATCGGGAGCTGGATTGGCTGAAAAATATGGATGACTGGCTAATTAGTAAACCTAACCGCTACTGGGGATTGGCGCTGCCGATTTACGAATGCAAAAAATGCGGGACATTCGATGTCATCGGATCGAAAAAGGAACTAAAGGAGCGCGCAGTTTCGGGTTGGGATGAATTCGATCGGCCAACTGGCGGACATAGCCCGCATAAACCATTCATCGACGCGGTAACTATTTCGTGCAAGAAATGCGAGGGAGAAATGCATCGTATAGATGACGTCGGCAACCCATGGCTGGACGCAGGCATCGTGCCGTATTCGACCGTGACAAGCCGCAACCTGGGTGAACCGCTCTATCTCACGGACAGGAAAGAATGGAAAAAATGGTTTCCCGCCGATTTTATCACCGAATCGTTTCCCGGCCAGTTCAAGAACTGGTTTTATGCGATGATCGCCATGTCAACGGTACTTGAATACACGAATCCGTTCAAGCGCGTGTTGGGATTCGGTACTTTTTTGGGAGAAGACGGAAGACCCATGCACAAAAGCTGGGGAAATGCCATCGAGTTCAACGAAGGAGCGGACAAGATAGGTGTTGACGTGATGCGTTGGATGTTCAGCCGCCAAAATCCGGCCGATAACATGCTGTTTGGATACAAGAAAGCAGACGAAGTCCGGCGGCAATTCTATCTGATGTTGTGGAATATCTATAAATTTTTCATCGAGTATGCAAATCTTGATAAATTCCAAATCCCAAATTCCAAATCCCAAAAAAATTTCGAACTTCAAATTTCGAATTTCAAACTAGGAATTCTTGATACATGGATTTTGAGCAGGTTTACCTGGTTGGTCCAATTTATAGAAAAAAACCTAAGAAATTATAATGCAAAAGATCCTTCGCTCGAGACAGAAAAATTCGTCAGCGATCTTTCAACATGGTTTATCAGGAGAAGCAGGGATCGTGTATGGAACAATTCTGACGATCAGGAAGACAAGATGAGTTTTTATGGAACGCTTTATACCGTTTTGACGAATCTGTCGGTTGCACTTTCTCCTTTCATGCCGTTCATAACGGAAGAAATGTATACGCGGTTGACCGGTAACGAATCCGTGCATCTTGAAAGATGGCCGGTGCTGGATAAAGCGTATTATGATAAAGCACTTGAAGAGCAGATGGCGATTGGGCGCGAAATCAGCGAAGCAGGGCACGCCGCACGAAAATCCCTGAATGTAAAGGTCCGGATTCCGATGGCAAAACTGGATATAACGATTGAACGAAGCAGTGTGCATCTTTCGGAAGAGGTTTGGCGGCTCGTCCTCAACGAGCTCAACGTCAAAAATATCATCGTGAACAAAAAATTCCGGTTTCCTGAAGAGGAAGTGAAGGTCAGCGAGAAGGAGCTGCAAAAGGAAGGAGAATTGCGCGATTTGTTACGGACCATTCAGGCGCGAAGAAAAGAACTGAAGCTGAAGCAGACAGATAAGGTAAAAATTGTCATACCCGGGCAATTCAAATCGGATATGGATACCATAAGAAAAAAAAATTTGGCCGAACAAATCGAAATAGGAACAGAACTTGATGTGCAGTCAGCTTAAGTCATACCTATGGTACAACTTTTGATTCCTTCGCTTTTCCTTTCATTGTTTGGCATTTTTACGGTATTCGGTATCCGCCAGAATCTTCTGGTGAGCCAAATCGTTTATTTTTCCCTTGCTTTCGGCGCTTTTTTTATCGTGAAAAAAATAGGCAGCACGATTTTTCATCTCAATATCAGGTCGATTTATTGGTTTTTTGTCGCCATTTTGCTGCTGACGTTCATCATTGGATTGGAAGTGAAAGGTTCAAAACGCTGGATTGACCTGTATTTTTACAGGTTCCAGGCTTCCGAATTCTTCAAGATCTTTTTTATCATGTTCATGGCCGATTTTTTGTCGAAAAAATATTTCAAATTTGAAAATTTTTCGTACTTTCTCATGAGTTTCCTGTATTTTATCATTCCGACCTTTATCATTTTTAAACAGCCTGATTTGGGGAATGCACTTGTTTTTGCCGTCATTTACGTGGTTATGGTCCTTTTTTCACGTTTTCCCAAACGATATTTATTCACGACCATTTTAGTAGTTATGCTGCTTCTGCCGTTCAGCTGGATATTCCTGAAAGAATACCAGAAAAGCAGGATTTTGAGCTTTGTCAATCCGCACGTCGATACGCAAGGCACCTCTTATAATATGATTCAGGCGGTAATAACAGTGGGGTCCGGAAACCTGCTCGGCAAAGGACTGGGGTTGGGCACACAGTCGCGATTGTATTTTTTGCCTGAAAATTATACGGATTTTGCATTCTCTTCATTGATCGAACAGTTCGGCTTCGTGGGAGGCTTATTGGTACTTATATGTTATGCGACACTATTTTACTTGCTGGTTATGCGTATGCTTAAATATTATTATAGGACTGATCAGGAAGGTAAACGAAATTTCCTTTATTGTGTCGGATTCATCGCATATCTTCTCTTTCAGGTCGTTATCAATATATCCATGAATATGGGATTGGTTCCTGTTGCGGGAATAGCGCTTCCGTTCATTTCCTATGGGGGATCATCGGTACTTGCGCTGATAATAGGGTTTGCCCTCATACCGTAACGCCTGCGGAGCTATTGAAGATGTGTGTTTTTGAGGTATAATGTATAGATATGTCTAAATTCGCGGTAATTAAAACGGGTGGGAAACAGTATCTGGTCAAGGATGACGACGAAATAATCGTTGACCGTATTGATCAGAAAGAGGAAACCGAAGCAGAACTTCCGGCTCTTGCGGTATTTGATAATAGAGACGGTAAAATAGAACTGGGTATGCCGCTTCTCAACACAAAAGCCAAGGTTTGGGTAATCAGCCAGTTGAAAGGCGATAAAGTGCGGATAGCAAAATTCAAGGCAAAAGTGCGGTATAGAAAAGTGAGAGGATTTAGGGCGCAACTCACCAGGCTCAAAATAGTTAAAATTTGACTAATTTGAATTAATTTCAACTAAAATATGGCACATACAAAAGCGCAGAAAACAGTACGGGGCAACCGTGATTCACAGTCAAAAAGACTGGGAGTTAAAGTGTACGGAGGACAGCATGTAAATCCCGGTAATATAATTATTCGCCAGAGAGGAACAAAAGTGAATGCGGGTGCAGGCACCCAGTTGAGCAGCGATTTTACCATCATGGCCTTGAAAAAAGGGAAAGTGAAATTCTACGTCAGAAACGGAGAGAAATACGTGGCGATAGTATAGTGATATACTATATAGAATGACAGATTTCGACCTCATTATCCGTCAGATACAGGATGAAACCGATATTTTCGCGAAAGCGAAACTTCTTCATGCTCTGGTTTACGAGCGTCAATTCCGCATCGTAGATACGGCAAACAAGCTTGGTATACAGCCTTCATATGTATGCCATATATTGCGGTTGTTCGATCTGCCCGACATTATCGTGGACGGTTATTATTCCAAACTTATTACGGTAAGCCACCTGTTTGTTATTTCCCGCATAAAAGACAGGAAAACGCTTCTGGAAGTCTACGAAAAAATCCTGACTGATAGCCTGACCGTTGGCCAGACCGAAACGTTGGTTCGGGAACGGCTATACCAAGTCCAGTCGACCGGACGCAGGTTGTCGGCCGAGGAAATAACGAAATTGATAAACGGCGTAAGATCTACGGCCCAAAACTTCGATGTCAAGATCATCCAGACGAGAATCAAAGGCAAAATAATCATAGAGACAAAAGGAAATCCGGAGAAGACCTCATCATTTATACAGGCGATCGTGAAGAAAATAACGTAATTCAACCGTGGATGGAATCGGGCAGTGGATTAGTGATCGGTCCCATCTTATTGGACGGGAAGTAGCGGAAAAAAACCTGGCCAATAATGCTGGATATGGTAATGGGTCCGAACTCACGCGAATCCGAAGACCTCGGTCTGTTATCACCCATGACCCATAGATCACCGTCAGGTACGGTCATAGTTTCATTATCCTTGATGTAACCGTCTTCCCATAAATTGGTTGGTGCTGAAATATACGGTTCATGAATAAGCTGATCATTAACATACACATTCGTGTCGTGGATTCTGATTCGATCTCCGGGCAGTCCGATAACCCGTTTGATATATTCGATGTCGGGGTTCATCGGTGCTTTGAATACGATCACATCACCCCGCTGCGGGTTCCGGAGTTTATAGGTTACCCTGCTTGTAAGAATATAGTCTCCCGAATCAAATGTGGGCTCCATGGAAGCTCCTTTCACCTGATTTGGAGTAAGGATGAACAGGTAGATGACGATGAAAAGTGAGCCGATGAATACAACGGTTTCCAGGATATCCATGACAAATTCAACGATTTTCTTAGCGGCGCTCATAACGATTTATTGTTTATACTGTAAAAATTACTTAAGGCGTGAATTTTTTTAGTATAGAGAAAACGCAGGGAAAAAACAACCGTATTATGTATAATATATACCACAGTATAAAAAAAATTCCTGGATTCGTAGCTCAGCTGGCTAGAGCGTTGCATTCACATTGCAAAGGTCACAGGTTCGAGTCCTGTCGAGTCCACATTACGTGACTGTCAAGTGCACATTTTTCCACAGAGAATTGTTAAAAAGTCTTAGAAAAACATGTGCAGTATACCGAAGACCCCTCAAAATTCTGTTTTCGTAAATTCAGAAACAGTGATTGCTGGCTATTGAAAAGCCTTTCCGATTTTCTGTTTCCCTCGTATTGTCTAATTTCACCCACATAGTAGATTGCTTTTAGGATAGTTGTTTTTGCAATTTTCTGGGCAAAAGAAAGGTAGTTGAAATTGGTGAGGTGAATGGAACGATCCATTCTCTTAACTTTATTATAGAAGTTGCTCCCATCAAACTGAACCAAAATTTTACTCTTCATGAATTCATTCTAAAACAAATAAAGGATTTATACAATAAAAAACCCCTGGCTCGCAATGAACCAGGGGGAGTTAGCTTAGTGAAACCTCGTCGGGTCCGAAGACATGGACAAGGCGTTTATGATGTAAATATACTTTATTCACCCTCTAAAGTCAAGACCTATAGGAAGCTGTTGTAAGGCTATAAATTACATATTGCCCCTCGTTAAGTTTGACAAATACCGATTAAATCAGGATTAGAAAAGACGTCCCATAACCACATTTCCCATCTCTTACCTTTCCCGTAATAATTTTCTGTATACTATGGTTTTATGAAGAATCTTGCGCAAATCATCAAATTGGCAAAGCCGCTGTACAAACTGACGTTTTTGATAGCATTCCTTATTTTGGTCTCTTCAATCACAGAACTGATCGCACCTGTATTGTCCAAATGGATTGTTGACGACATCGTGGCGAAACTTTCCGGCAAAGGAGGAAGCTTGAACAATCTCATCATCCTGGTCGTTGTCGCATTCGTCATGAGTTTCATAGGTATCGCGCTAACCTCCATAACGAACAGGCTCGGTGACCACTTACAAGGAAGACTGAGGCAGTTTCTGACCGAAAAATTCTATGCAAAGGTTTTGAGTCTGCCGCAAGGTTATTTTGATTCGGAGATTTCGGGTAAAATCGTGAACCAGCTCAACAGAGGCATTTTTACGATCTACCAGTTCATCAATACGGCGACGAATTTCATACTGCCGTCGTTCCTGCAGAGCATGTTTACCATCCTTATTATGGCATATTATAACTTTTGGATTGCCGCATTCACGTTTTTGCTGTTCCCTGTGTATCTCGTCCTGAGCTTTTATTCCACCCGGCGATGGGGTGAGGAAGAAGAGAAGAAAAACAGGATAGACGACTATACACGCGGCAGGATGGGAGAAGTCATCGGCAATATCAAGCTGGTTAAAAGCTCCAACAACGAACGCAACGAATGGTCGCTGGTATCGGACAGCATGACCGACATCAACAGGATTTATGCACGGCAAAGCACAATATTTCATATCTATGATTTTGCCAGGAACTTCGGCCTGATCCTCATTATTTTCATCATCAACATCATCGTGTTTTATGACACATTCAAGGGAGCTCTGACGATTGGCACCATGGTCCTGGTTCTCCAGCTGTTGAGTCAAGCTCGGATTCCGTTGTTTGCGATGTCATTCATCCTGACTAATCTCCAGACAGCCGAAAGCGGATCAAAGGAGTTCATGGAAATCCTTAATTTGCCCGCAAGTGAAAGGTATGCGCTGAAACCAGCAACGAAAAAACTCAGCCACGCAGCAATCAAATTCAGGAACGTGTGTTTCAAATATGAAAAAAGCGGTGAAATACTCAAACACATCACGTTCGATCTGGCGGATAACCAAACGGTTGCCCTTGTCGGTCACAGCGGTGTCGGGAAAACAACGCTGGTGAATCTTATCTTGAAACTGTACCAGCCGACATCCGGGCACATATTCCTGAATAACAAAAACTACGAAGATCTGGACCATGTATTTATCAGAAATAATATCGCTTTGGTTTTTCAGGAAAACGAATTGTTTTCCACGACTATCAAGGAAAACGTGGCGTATGGTCATCCAGGCGCAACTGAGGCAATGATCGTCGACGCGTTGAAAAAAGCAAACGCCTATGAGTTTGTGAAATCTCTGCCGAAAGGATTGGATAGCGAAGTCGGCGAACGGGGAGTAAGGCTTTCGGGTGGTCAGAAACAACGGATACAAATCGCGCGGGCAATACTGAAAAACGCACCGATCCTTATTTTGGACGAGGCAACATCCAGTTTGGACTCCAAATCCGAACGTGAAGTGCAGGAAGCGCTTGAAGCTTTGATGAAAGACAAGCTGGTTTTGATCGTCGCACACCGTTTTTCGACGATACAAAATGCACAACGGGTCATTGTCCTGGATGAAGGAACCGTGGTCGATTCCGGCAGCCCTGCTGAACTTGCGAAACGGAAAGGCATCTATGCGGAACTATTGCGATATCAGATCGAAGGAAACAAAAAACTTCTTGAAAAATTTGATATAACGACGTGACAATGTTGATAACTGATTCAGTTGCTCCTTTTTCTATATATGAGCGTTATGATGAGATACGTTGTGATATCAATAAGCCAGAAATAGGTACAGTACACTGAGAAGGATCGCAGGAAAAGGAATGATATCCTGCAGTTGCCGTTGAGGGAGAGAAATGCGCCATATGTAATAACGGGAATAATCAGCGCAGGGATCATGGGATGCGTGAATCTGCGCTTATTGATAAGCAGGTAATAATAGAGGAAAAGAACAACGCCTTCTACGAGCATAAGCTGCCACCAGATGCAATCTTTGCAGACGCGAACCGTTGTTTCGGAGCCTTTAATCTGTCCATTTTGACTGGTTGAAGTTACCAGTTTCGCTTCGGGAGTAGATACGCCCAAAACACCCGGTCCAAATCCCGTCGCAACTCCGGTCACTGTTCCGCCTGCAGGCGTTGCGCATACCTGGTTGGAAAAATCACCGGGTGTGCAACCGTTGCCGCTACGAACAATAAAGCAGTAGACTGTACCTCCGGAGAGATTGTTGACGGTATACGAAGTCGTATCTTTATTCCCTACGTTTGGGTTACCATAGGTGTTGTTATTCGGCGAAATTCCATACGCAACCAGATAATAACTGACCGGTTCACTGGCTTTGGACCAGTTTAAGGTAACGCTGTTTGTTCCGGGGACCGAGGAAAACAGTATTGGCGCCGAACCGGGTTTCTGGTCATTGCAGACAGCGCTGGTAGATACGCCGGAAACCGTACCGCCGCCTCCGCTGACCGTTACGGTTTCATTGGTACCGACAAACCCGATAATAAGATCGAATTTGGCCGTTTTGTCCTGATATTCGTTCCCTGCACTGCTTGGCATGGTGATGGTTATGTCATAGGTCGTCGAGTTTCCAGAAGAAATATCCGACAAATGCAGTTCGCCCGCATCCCAGAAATTTTTCAAGGTTTTGTCATTGGATCCGCCGTACCAGGACGTAGAACCCTCTGTTATTTTGAACAGGTAAAGTTGATCTATGTTTCCTGTTTGCGACGTATTATCTGCTTTGATAGAGGTGGTATGCGTTGACGAACCGGTATTCTTGACCGTAATGGTTTTCGTAACGGAAAGGCCCGGATACCATACTATGGATGATGGGAATAGGGGATCATCATAGGTTACCTGCAGATCTCCTGACGTATCTGTGACAGCAAAGGTTTGATTTTTTAAAATAAATCCGAATAAAAACAAAAAGAAAATAATAGAAAGTACGATTTTTTTCATGTGAAGTTAGAGTTTTTGACTGAGTTCAATATTTTTCCCGTCTGCATCGGATAGCGTAATTTGTAATTGGAAGTCGTGGACGTCCTGGTCATAGGTGCAGACCCCGCTTGAGCAGGTGGCAAGATCAAAGTTCTGACTTGTATAACTGTTTTCTCCATTGAGAGTGTATTCGCTTGGGCCGATACCCCTGGTTGTGGTATATGCGTCATAAGTAAGTGTGTAGTCCAGTTTTGTATATGCTGCAATAGTATCTATGCTGAATGATATCGTTTTCCTGTCCGGGCTAAGGCGCAGAGAAACAAGCGGTTGTATGTTGTCTGGTGTTGTCGTGGGAGTCGGAGTCAGTGCTGTTGCCGGTGATTGTGGATTGCCGTATACCAGGTTCAAAACATAGGAATTTTCAATGTTAGCTGCATTGTCAATTGCGTGCGATATTATGGTGTATGTAGTTAAGGCGGAATGATCGGCAACCGCATAGGTCCAATTTGTTGTTCCGATTGCGGTGATGCGCACAGTTGGTTCAGTTCCAGAAACCCAGTTTGTTCCATTCCAGTACGTGTTGTCACTTAATCTATGCACTGATAGATCCACATGGTTAACGCCGGATCGGTCGTCATTTGAGGTACCACTGATGCTGCCGTCCCACGAGCTGGAATACACGACTGAATTTGAACCGTTATTAGCAGGTGAAGAAATAATACTGGTTGGTTTGACGCGATCAACCGTCAATTTCCACGGAGAGCTGTAACTGCTGGTGTTTCCCCAATTATCCCTTGCGCGTACATGCCAGTAATATACGCCATCCGGCGTACCTGGCGCAGGAATCTTGGACAAGGATAACCATCCCGATCGGAATAGCAGGTGCGTAAGCCCTGAATCACTGTATGATTCATATTGATAGCTGATCGTAGTTGATAATGGGCAGGTTGAACTGGAATCATTCCAGTCCATGACAGGATTTACATCCCATGCCGAGCCCGAGCCGGCATATGAGTTGTTTGCCGGAGAAACAAGCGTTGGTACAGACGGAGCTGCCCAGCAACCAGTGGAAACATGATTCCCAGATACTGTTTGTTGTGAGGTAAAAGAAGCGTTTGTCGTATTGATTCTGGTAATTTCGATAATCAACAACAAGATAACCAGTTTAACTATTCTTTTTTGCATGATAAGGTTTTTTTTTCCTAACTTTGTTAATGTTTTTTTTGATCTCTTTCTCCACCGCAATGATTTCTTCACCGACTTTTTCTTCGATTTTTTCCGGAAGAGTTAATTTCCTTTGCCTTCTTTCTTTGATAAGACGCAGTGCTTCGTTTTTGATATTTATTAGCTCTGTATAGATAATCAACGTAGCGGGAATAACTATGAAAATGATAAAACCAGTTTGTGTTTTAATAAAGCCGATTGGGTAACCAATATAAGGCAGGATATACATCACTTTTCCTAATATGGCGCTTGATGGCCGCGGATTCATGTCAGGTGACTTGTTGGCGTCGCCCTTAGTCGAGTAAAACAACTGACCTTTTCCCTGTATTAGTTCAACAATTCGATGAGTTACATAAGATTGAGGGTTTTTTAAATCAGCTACTTCATTATTTTTTACCGTTACAATATCACCTTTCTTATATATTTTTTGAGACTGAATTATTATAAGACTTCCTTTTTGAATAGCAGGTTCCATGGAACCTGATTGAACAAAAAAAAGGCGGTAATTATGAGGAAACCGTATGACTGTCATAATACTGAGCAGAGAAAGCATTACGACTATCACCAATACAAAAAAATAGATATAAGAAAATAATTTTTTCATAGGCCTAACAAGTTGCACAAGGTTACATGACCCTTATGCAACTGGGTTAGAACAGTGATTATTACGGAGTGACACTTTCCGCAACGAAAACCTCGGTCCAGGAACAGCCTTCTCCCATATAACTGTTGTCCGCTGTCGAATCGAGTGTTGCATACTGATGAACCACCTGAGAAATATTCGGACCTAATGTTGTAAATGGTGGATTTCCCGTTACTTCAACTCTATTAGTAGAACCAGATAAATTAGGAATCAATTGTGAAGTAACCGTGCGTTGCGTTTCGTTTCCTCCTGCATACCCTGTCTGAACGGTTAGCCAAGTTTTATTACACGCTGACCCGGAAACCCCGTCAAGATACATATACAACCTTACAGGCAAATTGCCCGTGTTATATAATTCTGCACGTCCATCAGGAGTTGACTGACCGGGTGCCAAATATGTTGCAATGGTTCCGATTGGCTTATTTCCCGTAAAACTGTGTGCAAGAATATTTACCGTACCTGATGTGGTTATATTATTGGTAATATTGCTGGATGCACTGAATACAGCTTTTGACGATCCGACTACCATAGCTGTGGAGGCAACGACGATAACCATGCTCATTAATATTTTTTTCATCCTTTTTCACCTCCCTTCGATTTCCTTTTTGAATTGTCAATAGATACGTCTGATGTAAGTAGTAAATTGAAGTAGATTTTACTGATCATACTAAAGATAATCGCATTATAAAGATCTATTTATATGATTACAATGATGAGGATCATCGTTTATTTGTAATCTATATTGCAAAATATACTTGACACCCGGTTAATAAAGATCTATAATCGCTGTGATGGATCATTCCGTTTTACTCAAAACGCGTTTGTTCTTCAGTTCCTATAAACTCCTTTATTACAAAAAAGGGGAGACTGTTATTCGTTCGGATGATGAGGAGCTAAACTACATTTTTTATCTCCAATCGGGTTACGTCCGTCAATACAACCTTAACGATAGCGGAGAAGAAGTCACGATGAATATTTTCAAGAAATATTCTTTTTTTCCCATGATTTTTGTCATGAACGATACTCAAAATACCTATAACTTTGAGGCCATGACATATGCGGAAATTCGTAGAGCGCCGAAAAATGACGTGATTACGTTTGTTAAAAATAATAGCGGGGTTGCCTATGATCTTGCAGCGAGGTTGGGTAACGGATTAACCGGTATGCTCAAAATCATGCATTCTATTCTTTCGGATTCAGCAAGGAATAAAATACTTACCCTATTGTATATATATAGTCTGCGGTTCGGGAAGCAAAAATCCAGCCGTGTCCAGATTGATATTACTTTAACCCATCGAAGCATAGCGTCGTTTACCGGCCTTGCCCGTGAAACCGTCAGCCGTGAGATGAAAACACTCGAGAGGGAAGGATTAATAACCAAAGCGAACGGTCACTTTATCCTTAATGATAAGGGAAAAATAGAAGAGCAGCTTCTGTATTGTTAAAGAGCTCTACAATTTATTTGGTTTTCCGGGCGTTGCTACCGGATCAAACCAGTAGTCGGATCCGTCTGGGAAGCGTGCAAATGATTTATTCTCGATGACCGAGTCGTTCAATCCGCCGTTATAATCCTGGCTGTCGATAAGACGGTCATTCGAATCATAGAGGTTAACCTGGTCACCTGCGTTATCGTTGTTCAGCGAAAACAGCGTATTTTTATTGCGGTACACGACCATAAACTCCTGTGGCTTGACCGTAAGGCTTGCTGTCGAAGATCCGGACAAAATCGCATTCTGCATTGTCACGGATAGACGGTGCGACGGGTCGTAATCAGTCAGGTACCAGCCGGAAAGATCATATGAATCAACATAACTCCGGTTAAACAGCTCGACCCATTCGCCTTCCGGCATTGCGGCGTTGTCATCGCCGGCAGGATTGGGGAGGAATTCGTTGATGATGATATCCGAATACGCGTGTATATCACCCAACCTTATGCGTCCGGTTTTAAAATATTGCTGGGCGGAAACCGTTTCGTTTCCATAGCCGCTTTTACTTTTCACACGGAAATAATAGTTGGTGAGCGGGAAAAGACCCTGTATTGTTTTGAAGTGAACCGTGTTATGAGATTCAATATCTTCAGGCAAGACAAGAGTCCATGGATCTGCTGCATTTGTGCGCCATTCGACATTTGTCGTTGAAGGAATATCCGTGTTCCATGAGATAAGCGCTCGTGTGTCATTTGGCGTTTCCGGAGTCGAAACACCGCTTGCAATGGTTGAGATGATTGGTGCAATACTCCAAGTGCCGGCTATGATTCGATTTCCACCGGATGACTCATGATCGACAAGAGATCCCGCACTACAATTAATTGTAGTCAGAAAAACAAGGGAAGATACTACTAAAATTTTAGCCGAAAATTCAAATGTTCGCATTATCTATCTTCCCGCAAACCTCTACGGGAAGAGCATAATGTCAACAGAATTATTGAGTTTCAGTTTGTCCCAGTTCAAATGTCATATCGAAGTTGAACGTGTCACTTTGCGCCTTTATATCATTTTGTGATGACGGCCAGTTGACAACCATGGTTATATACTTTGTTTCATCGGCGGCGAGACTCAGGTTCTGATCGTAATTAGCAGCCAGATCATTCGCTAAGCCGTTGAAAATCGTCGCATCGGTTCCGTCATCATAAACACCATCATTGTCAGTATCGACAAAAAGATGGATATTTAAAAGATTTAAAAGTTCACCGGCTTCCGGATCCGTACACGTCGCATCTCCCGCGGAGCTTTCAGGTTCAGTACAACCGTTTTCATCACTGCTTTTCGATATATTGTGTAGATCAAGATATCCTGTAACAGATCCGGCATTGCGGACTGTCCATGTGCCGGAAGCTGTTTCATCCGGAAGAATGCCGGTATCCGGAAATAGAGCATTAGCTTCATTTTTACCGGAGAGATCCAGATCAAGCGTCCCTGCGGTTATGCGGTTTCCGCTTGATGTTTCCGTATCGCTGAAATATGCCCGTGTTGTCGATATGGTAAGAGCGGACACTGCAATGACAACGATGAGACTTGAAATGATTTTTTTCATCCGTTTTCACCTCCTTCACTATAAAAATGGGAATGAGTAATAAGGATTGGGTATAAAAACAATCTTTCATAATCCGCCATCCTAACACGTTTCCATATAAGCCTATTTTCTCTTATTTTTTTATCCAGTCAATGGACTATAAGCGACAAAAATGAGGTTTCAGATTACGACGGACGCCTATTTTTTCCTAATAATCTCCAGATGAATGGATATTCATTACTGATCCAATATGTGTGAAATCAGGTTCTGGGATGTTTTCAGCCAAATCTCCGGTCCGGCATATTTTCCCGCCGTCAATGCTTCCCCGCTTCTTGATAAACGGTCACCGGTATTGGAAATCGGGACATACGCGCCCACAATATCCGCACCGCTCTTTTTTTCCTCCAGCAATTTGCCATTGATGAAGGTGAAGAGGCTATGATAAACATCGTATTGGTTTTTCAAGGCATCCGGTCGCGTTTCCTCCATTGTACCGGTAAGATTTTGTTCGTAGACTTGTTCGAGCTTCTCAATGGCGCGTGTAATCCAAACTTGATTTTGCCGCCTGTTTTGGATATTGTGAGCGACAAGAAGATAGGAGTGCGCAAGCAGAAGGAACGATTTGAGAGAGGAGAGTTGGCGGATTGCCGATAATTGTTTTGCCTGTTGAAGAATCCGAATGGTATATTCGATATGTCTACTTTTCAAGTCGGTATTGAGTCCGGCAAGATAATTGATCAGCTCATCGAATGATTGGGGAAGCGCAAGGTCTATAGTGTTATTTTGCGGGTCAGCGCTTAACGTATATATATCCGTTTGGGAATCCGGAGGAGAAGCCGTAATGGCTCCATCTATTGTTTTCCAGGTATCGGATTCATTGGTGATTTCACCAACGACTATTTTATACGGGCCGTTATCAATGCCGGTCACCTTGAGCGTATATGTATCCGACGTCACACCGGGTATAAATACGATTCCATCCCGCTCAGGATAGAGTATCCCATTATGCAGAACTTCAAGCCGGGCCGGAGACAACATGTAAAAGATGAGTGAAGGTTTGACAATAGTGGCTGAGCCGGAGGCAATTTTGTCATCAGGCGGATCTATATCAGCGGCGTGTAGAATGGATTTAATCGCTTCTTTTTTGTAGATGATTTCACCATGATCATAGGGAAAAACGATCGGATCATTGCCCGCTTTGGAACTGGAACTTATGATCGTATAATCACCGATTTGGTATCGGTCTTCAATGGGTCTTCCGTCGGGATACAAATCAAGAATTTGATCAACGAGTGATCCTGGAGTGACAGAGTACCCGAGGAGCGTATCGTGTTTTTCACCGATTACCGTACGAAGATGAGGGAATATATCGAAAAAACTCTCGCCATATTTCTGAAGCGTTGTGTTTTGCATGTGCATATCGTGGATTGATATGGTTTGTTCGTTCGCCGTTCTAAGAAAATCGTAGGATGGAAAAAGATCTCTTGCAGCGGGGAGTTTTTCATTTATAATTTGCCTGTCCGTTTTTATGCCGTCCCTATAGAGCTGTAGCAGTGTTTTTTCCGCAAGCCAAAGCAATGGATCGGACGTATCAGGTTCTCCGGCTTCAACGGGCTTGTACGCCAGAGCTGTTCCCTGATGGGGGCTGCCGACCGTGATGAGCGTATGGAGAAGAGAACTTGGATATTTTTGAGCATATATACGCGCGATCAGGCCGCCATATGAATGGCCCATGATTGAAAATGTTTGATTCTTGATTGGTGACTTTTGTATAAAATTTTGCAGATCATCAGCAAGAGATTCCGCTCCTTTGCGCCAATCGTAGTAGAATACAAAATAATCCCGATCTACTCGATATCCAATATTGTCTAATGTATTGACGATACCGTCATATTCATGGGTAAACGACATTGCCTTCCAGTCGGATTGTGTGACCGTTTGATTATGAAGAATCGCGTCCTTATTCCACGAAGCCATGAAGCCGGGAATGATAATAAGCGGCTGAGAAGGAGAAGGGGCAGTGGTCGGTGCGGGAGTAGGGGTAACCGGAATGTTATATGTAGCGAGACCGGTCAACCAGTTTGAGCCGTTGTTTCCCGTATACCACATAAGGTAACGGTCGGGAAAGATGAGCACGTCCGGTGCAACGACGTCCTCGGAGTCAAACCTTGTGGGTCCACGGCCGAATACTTCACAGGATTCGGTGCATACCCATTGTTTTTGATCTGCAGAGGTGGCAGTTGCATGATATAGGGCAATATTTTTCCCACCCTGGCCCACATGATACCACATATGATACATGCCGTTGATTTTTTTTACCGTGACGCCGCCGACAAAATCAAGCATAGGAATATCCAGTGGATTATTGGCTGATTTAGTCCAGTGTTTTCCGTCAGAGGACGACGCATACCCGATTTTCCAACTACCTGTTCCTGCCGAGACATACCATAGATGGTAGAGTTGACCATCAAATATGATCGAGGGATTGGTTGGTCCTAACGATTCCCATGTATTATTTTCCGGCGTTTCCAGCACGACCTGTGGATATATAGACCATGACAGACCATCCGAGGATTCGGCGTAGCGGATCTTGTTTTTGTTTTCCGGACTTCCAATAGTTTCCTTAAACCACATTTGATAAATAGATCCATTTTTAATCACGGACGGTTCGACGACTTCAAGAACATTAGGCAAGCCTAAGCTTGAAATGGTAATCTGCGGTTGAGGAGCAACTGTCCAGTCGATTCCGTTTGTTGACTCGGCATATCCGATTGCCCATTGTCCCCCTTCACCCTGAAACCACATTTTATATTTGTTTTCATCGTAGAGTACGGTCGGTGAACCCGCATGAGCGCTGTACCAGGTATTTGATGCTGTCTTTATTACCGGATTTGCCGGATACTTTATCCATTGAGCATAGATCGGAAAACCGGCAATACCGTAAAGAATTTCACAAAACACAAATGTGGCGAAATATCTTGCTATTTTTCTCATCGACTTCACCTCTCTCTTTTACAATATAACAGTAGGTATTATTCAATCAATGGCTTATAATCCACAAAGATTATAAATTAGATTATCACAATAAGCTAAATTAGCACAATATAACAGTGAGTGCCATGAGAGCAAGTGATTATATATGGAGCTTCGAGACAATCTAAATCCTGAACGACTATTGGTTATGTTTTTCTAATATAGAGCTCCAATATGCTCCCTTTATTGTTTATATCCAATAGGGGAGCCATGTGAGGAGCAAGTAGCGTATCGAACAGGAGATGTTTTATTTCTCTTATTGGTGATTGAGTTTCCTCCGACCTTGTCCTGATATTTATTATTGATGATTTGCTATTGATTTGATGTTTGTTATTTGTGATTTGCAATTTTCTTTTAAGTATTCCCATGAAATGCTCGGGATGAGTCGTCGTTGTAATTTTTGCGACAGAAACTCCTTTCATATTCTTGAGCAGTTCTCTTATCGAGGACGGGGAGAAAATCCAGAGGTGGTCGGGTGGGGTGAGAAACGTATAGTGGTCCTGTTCGGTTTCATAGAGGTGGCTGTCAAGATTTGGTGTTTCGATATAGAGGATGCCCCCTGGTTTCAAAAGGCCGATGATTTGTTCAAGGGTTTGTTTGGGATCGGGTAAATGTTCAATGACGTGGATCAGTGTAATGATGTCATAGTTGTTTTTGTTTATTTTGAGGAACGACTGGAAGTCGGTATTGATCATATGGGCTTTCAGATAGCGCTTTGAATAGGTGTATAAGGCTTTAGACGGCTCTATACCAGTGACATCGTATTCCTGTTTTTGCGCCTCGTTCAAAAAGTATCCGTATCCGGAGCCGATGTCCAGCAACTCTTTTCCATTTGGTTTCATTCTGCGAAGTATGCGTACTATGTTCCTTGCTCTGGATCGTGTTCTTGTTTCTTCGATCTTTCCCACGTCATAACTAAACTGCGTCCGGTAATAGAATGCCATATCTTTCGGTTTTGGCATGGGATTGAGAAACAGGGTTTTGCATGAAGAACAAAGGTAATAGACATACTGTTTGTGTTTGTGTTTCGGCGCGATTGTGCGCGCATGACATATACCGCATTGGTTCATGAAACAATTATTTCTAACAGAGTGCGTTTTGGCCACGGATTATATGCTACAGAATTGGGTAAATATATTATTAAGGCGGGAAAAACATCGTGATATACGGTACATTGACATCAAGGAAAATCTTTAATCCCCGATAAATTTCATACGCTGTTGATCTGTCTCCCGCAGTATTGGTATCATCGGTAATGACGGTTCCGGGAGAGTATGTGCATTCGCTTACCCGAATCAGCGGCGAGAAAAATAAATTATGGGGAATCGTCTTTCCATAGGTACGTATCGATATTTTATGATAGCGCGCGACAAAATTCAAGGCATTAGATCCGTACCCTGTGCGTAACAGGTATAATTGGCTTATGAAGCACGTACTTTCCCTGATTATGATTACAAAAAATGCCGACGAGTTGTTGGACCGGTGCCTGGAATCTGCAGGAGATCTTGTTGATGAAATTATAGCCGTTGATGATTATTCTACGGATAAAACAGAGGCAATCCTTGCAAAACATAAGGCTCGCATATACAAGTATCACGCATATGATCTGGGAAAACAACGCAGCTACGCACTGAAAAAAGCACGTGGAGACTGGATTCTGGTTTTGGATGCCGACGAATTGCTTACCGAAGAGTTAAAACAGGAAATCAGAGCAGCTCTTTACCGGGAAAGTAACCGCTATGCCGGCTATCTCATTCCATTTCAGACCCATTTTCTCGGCAAACCGCTCCATTACGGCGGTGAGGCGTACCGGAAAATGATTTTGTTTAAAAAGGACTGCGTTGTCGTCAAAAACGCATTGATTCACGAGAAATACGAGATCGTCTCAGGTAAAATCGGTGTTTTGCAACATAAGGTTCTTCATTATTCCTACCGCTCACTCCGGAGTATGTGCAGGAAATTCACAGATTATGCTTTCCGCGATGCCAAAGACCGGTTGGCGCGCAACGAATCTGTCGGACTGAAGCAGCTTACGCTATATCCGATCCATATGTTCTGGAGCAGATTCATAAAAGACAAAGGGTATAAGGACGGATTATTCCGCATTCCGTTGGACCTGGGATTTGCATACATGGAATGGCTGGCTTATGTGGTATTATTAATCTCAAAACTCAAATCCAGATGAAAATCGCATTTATCAGTACGTATTGCCGTCAAAGCGAGCTTAAAGACATCAATGCGGTGAAAAGACAGATCCATGCGCTCCGGCTGAAGGATTATGTGTTTTATATTGCCGACTGCACGACCAGCAATAAAGGATATGCCGCGGGGATCAATATCGGTATCAGGAAAGCGCTCAGGGACGGCGCGGACATATTCGTCATATTCAATCCGGATATTTCAATCAGGCATATTTCGGCTTCATTGTTGCTTGCTCCTTCCCGGCAATTTGATATTTGGGGATTTAGCCATAAGCAACAAGGAAAAACGTATTACGGCGGCGAGATAGACAAGTGGCGCATGAGCGCCGGTTTGGCATCGCGAAAACCCGAGCAAAGATTCAACGAAGTCGGGTTCGTATCCGGATCATTTCTACTTATGAAACGTACGGTTGTTGAAACAATCGGTCTCTGGGATGAATCCTATTTTTTGTATTACGACGAGGTGGATTACTGCTATCGCGCGAGGAAAGCAGGGTTCCGCATAGGTATCGATACGGATACGTGTTATGAGCATTTTGAGGTTTCCAACCAGCAGAATCCCCGTAAGGAATTGTATCTGGCCAAAAGCAGGATCACGTTTTTCCTGCGATTCGGGTCGGTCAGGCAGAAACTGTATGAACTGGTTCGGTTGCCGAAAACCCTGTTCGAATATCGAGGAATGATTATTTCCTATGTTTTTTCCAGCCGGTTTCTCATGAATTTTTTCAGCTTCAATATTTCATCTTTTTTGATAAAAATAACCAGCTTCATCAATTTCCTCGTATTGATCCATTATTTGACTGCGCCGGAATACGGTATTTACACGTTGGTCTGGGCGCAGGTAACGCTATTGTCACCTTTGGCCGATCTGGGAACGACATCGTATGGAGTAGTCTATTTGCCCAATAAAGACGAAAAATCCATGCACTCGCTTCTGAACCTCAGGATTTTCACGGCAATTATCATTTTCATCGCGACGATCCTGTTCACTCTATTTATTTTTAAGGGCAATATCAAGTTATACGGATATGTGTTCATCACGGCAACAGTCATTTTCACCAATATGTTCTCGGGCAGCTATTTCATCCTGACCGCGGTGAAGAACCAAATTTATAAGTCGTCACGCAACGCCTTCATATTCAATATCCTGCTCGTAGCCGGTGTTGCAGTCAGTCTGCTTCTGACGAGGAGATTGTTGGCAGTTTTTGTGGTAATTTTCGTTATGTATAATCTGTACTCGCTTTTCAATATGATTATTGTCAGAAGGGAGATAAAAAAATTTGTCCTCGACATCAACCCGAAGTACTGGCTGGAAATCCTTAAAAAATCTTACGTTTTTGTTCTCATAAGCTTCTTTGCCGGCATGTATTTTAAGCTCGACGTTTTCATACTCGGATTTTTTAAAGGCGAAGAAGCAGTCGGCATCTATTCTGCGGGATACAAGTTTTTCGAAGCGCTCATTTTCGTTGCGGCAAGCTACACGGTTACGGCGACACCCATTCTTGCGCGGCTGGCCAGGAACAAAGATATGTTCAAACGGCGTCTTATGAAAGACATAGTTTTTTTGCTGACAATTGGTTTATTGGTTGCCGTTGGTGTGATTATTCTCACACCCCACATTCTCGCGTATATATTCAGGAAAAACTACATATTGTCGATTCCGGTCCTGCAAATCGTTATTCTTTCTTTCCCGTTCCTTTTGCTCAACACACTCTGTATGAATATCCTGTATATTCTCGAGAAGGCGCATTACGTCGTGTTTGTTTTCTTGGCGGAAACGATCATCAACCTGGTTCTCAACGTTATCTTCATCCCTCATTTTTCGTATTATGCGTCTTCGGTAATCACGGTAGTGTCGGAAATGGTCAATTTCGGGATTCTGATCGTGCTGACTATGATGGTTTGGAAACGTTATAGGTTCCTGAAGCAACCATGAAAATATCCTTGGACGGCGGTGGATTATGCACCATGCTGAAACGCAGATACGGTAACTATACGGTAACGTGGAATCTGATCCAAAGTCTTATGGAGTATGATAAGGAAAATATATATTACGTCTATTCGTTTTGTGAACGGCCAGATGCGCTGAAACCGGTTCCGCACTGGCGGTATGACTACCTCATTCCGTCGCGATTATGGATGCGTTTTCGCGTGAGTTTGGAAGAATTCATCAGTAAAAAAGATATATTTCTCGGATTGAACCAGGCGGTTCCCTTATACAGCAAGGCGAAAATTATCACGTTTTCGCACGGATTATCGTACTATTATTTTCCTCATTATTACCGCGATTCCTATATCCGTCTTTCCATGCAGTTGAAACCCATGATCGACCGCTCGGATTATATCATCGTCTCGTCGCAGAGAGTGAAGGAAGAAATGCGGGAGGCGTATCCGCGTTATAGGCACGTCTATGTCATACCGTTCGGCGTGCCGCTGGATTTTACCTATGTGGATAAACGTCGTAATGAGCGAAAAAAATATTTCCTGTTTGTTGGCATGAACCACCCGATCAAAAATATTCGATTTGTCGTCAAGGCGTTCAGAAAATTCAGGTCGCAACAGAAATACAGGAATTTTTTGCTCTATCTTATCGGTCCCGAGTATATGAATTCCATACCCGAGGATAATATTATCGTAAGACAGAGCGCCGGCCGAAAGGAATTAAAGGAGCTGTATCGGAATGCGACCGCCTATCTTACCGCTTCGCATTACGAAAGCTTCAACATTCCGGTTCTCGAGGCTTTATCGCAGGAATGCCATGTTATCGGGTTAGATTCTGCGATTATCCCGGAAATGAAAAAATATGTCCACATCACCGAAAGCCTGACTGAATTTGTCGATCAGATGCAAGCCTGCACACAAAACGACGTACCCCTGGCATCGGCTGAGAAAATAAACAATTCGTTTTCATGGAAAACATACGCCAAACGGCTGACAGAATTATATTGATAAGATATACCATTCACCGATGAATATGCATAGGCATATACCCTTTTAAGTTGTTTGATCCCTCAAAGCGGGATAAACCAGCGTAAGACGGGTGCAAGAGTGTTTTGACAACCTATCAGGTTGCAAACAGGCTTAAGATAGGTATAGAATTAAAGATATGAAATATCCGATTTCGGCTGTTATTCTCACGAAAAACGAAGAGGATACCATCGAACGATGCTTGATTTCCCTGGCATTCTGCTCGAATATACTTATCATAGACGACTTTTCCGCAGATAGGACTCCGTCTTTAGGACGCAGGCATAAGGCGCGCGTCATCCAGCATGCGCTTCAAGGCGATTTTGCGAACCAGAGGAATTTCGGCCTTGATCAAGTTACGGACGACTGGATACTGTATGTTGACGCGGATGAGGTAGTTACTCCCGAATTAAAAAAAGATATCATCGATGTGGTCACGAACAAAAAAGAGGATGCGCAGGCCTATTATATTAAACGACGTGATTTTTGGTGGGGAACGGAACTCAAGCATGGAGAGACGCGCAAAGTCAGGAATAAGGGGATTATCAGACTGGTACGAAGGAATGCCGGCGTATGGATGGGGAATGTCCATGAAGTATTTCATACGGCAAAAAAAACAGCGACATTACATTCGTTTCTCAATCATCACCCGCATCCGGGCATACAGGCGTTCATCCGCGATGTGAATGAGTATAGCTCGCTTCGCGCCAAGGAATTGATGGTGCATGGTGAACGGACAAACATATTCCAGATCGTCTGCTTTCCGCTCGGTAAATTTATCCTGAACTACGTTTGCTATTTCGGTTTCTTGGATGGGGTACAGGGATTTGCATATGCATTCTGCATGAGTTTCCATTCATTTCTCGTCAGGGCAAAACTGTATCAATATTATTTGATCAGGTAATAAGATTCATGACAAAATCCAAACAATCAGCGTTGTTTTCCATCGCTGAACAGGTCCTTATATATCTCTGTTTCATTACATTCAGCCTGGGTCAATTGGGCCGCATCTCGTTTTATCGGCAAGAAATAAATTTTTACGCTTATGAGGGTATTTTGTTCGTTTTGACGGTAGTGCTGGTGTTCAGGTATGGCCTGTTTCCTTTCGTACAAAGCGTATCGAAATACCGCGCGTTGGGAATGATGGCTCTATTTTTCACCATCTCCTATTTGCTTAGCATAATTTCGTATCCGGCCTATCAAAATGCAGTTGCAATGCTGTATTCCATACGGTTCTTCGGTTACGTTTTCAGCGCCGTTTATGTTATATATGCGGCGAAAAAAGACAGAAAAATCAAACATACGCTTATAAACGGGTTGCTGTTGTTTGCCGCGATTACGGCCATCACATCTGTTACCCAGTTCCTGTTTTACCCCGATCTCCGGAATCTTATTTATTTGGGTTGGGATCCTCACTTCCATCGCCTGTTCGGCGTATTTTTCGATACGTCCATCGCTGCGGCGGTATTCGGGCTCATGAGCCTGGTGCTTCTTCAAATGAGGACGGCCATGAAAAAAAAACACCTGGTTCTCTATTTTTTCTTTTTGCTGTATTTCCTGTTCGTTATCCTGACGTTTTCCAGGAGCGCATATGCGGCGTTGTTCATTACATGTTTTGTTTATCTGCTTCTGCAGAAAAAATACCTTATACTCCTCGGCGGCTCGGTTCTTATCGCGATCGTCATGATTCTGGTTCCCAAGCAGTTTGGCATCGGTGTCGGCCTAAATCGCACCTTTTCCATTGAATCGCGACTCACCGATTATGCGGACGGTTTGACGATCTGGAACAAAAACCCCGTTTTCGGTATCGGATACGACCGGTTGCGGTATGCGAGAGGAAAATACGCTGTTTCGGACAAGATTGTTTCGGAAAAAGGAACGGAGTCTCATGCAGGGGCATCTCTCAGCTCGAGCTATCTCGTTATCCTCGCGTGCACCGGTATCGTGGGGTTTATGACTTTTCTCTATTTTATGGTGACATTGGGTTTTGTTTCGGCGGCGTTTATTTTACCACTGACATATATTATGATATTATCGTTTACCGACAACATTGTTCTGCATCCGTTCATTCTGTTCCTGTTGGGAAGCGCTCTGGCAGTGTTACCTAATTGTCTTTTTGATAGGTCACCGTGATTGATTTTGTTGTCGTGTTGCCCGCGATGTCCTGGGCGACAACGGTAATTTGGTTGTCTCCGTCGTTCAGTTTGACATCGGTCTGGAAAGTGCCTTGCGCGTCAACGACGACAGGAAGATTGTTCACTTTGATAAATGTTTCCTTGTCTGTCGTTCCCTTGACGGTAACCGTTTGATTATTGGTTTTCGATTTGTCGTCAGGCGATGAGATAGTAAGGTTTGGCTGCATTCCTTTATATATGACGGTATAGACATCCGATTTTTTTTCCACGTTGCTGTCACTGATTTTGGCGTCGACATATATTTCGTTCTGTCCTTCCTGAAGATCTCCTATCTTTTCGTTGAATGTGTTGTAGTCATTGAGATTTATCTCTTTGGCTTGGGAACCATTGATGTAGAAATCGAGAATATTGAAGTTTACGACAGAGCCGCTGATATAGAATTGCGCACTGTTGGTAGCGGTAGGAATGGAATCGATAGACAGCGTTCCGTACTGGTTTTGGTTCTTGGCAAGTTGGCTTACCTGTTGGTTTTTTGGAGCGGTCAGATTGGCAATGTATACAGAGGCATTAAGGACAAAACGGATGCCGTAGGCGAAAATGAGATACAGAACAAAAATAAACGCCACGAAAAGCAAAACGACGGTTGTCATATATTGTTTCTGCCTATGGTGCTCAAGTCTGGTCATAGTTTTCCGGAGCCGACTATCGGACTTGAACCGATAACCTGCTGTTTACGATACAGCTGCTCTACCAATTGAGCTAAGTCGGCTATTGATTTATTATAGCACTAGCTTCTATTTAAGGTAGAGAATTGGATTTAACCTCGTTTTGCACAACTCAACTACAAGAGACAGTTTCGTAAATAGCGGTGCATTGATATGAAAAGCATTTTTAAGTTGGATGGTCGAACTTCCCAGTTTATCCGCGAAATCAAACATAATTTTTTTCGGTACGTATTTATCGTTATCAGACCAGACTACATAAGATATCGGAATTAGCTTTCTTAACTTCATAAAATCAAAATCACTTTTATAGAATGTATCGTTGACAATATCGAATTGCCAGCCGTCATCTGTCTTTAGCGACGTCATGAAAGGTTCAACAAATATAGCTGAATCAAGCTGAATAGCATACCTCTGCAATATATGAAGAATAAATAATGGACTAAGCGAATGTCCTATAAAACATATTTTTTCATTCCCTTTGAGTTTTGGTAAGATTTTATCCTCAAATGTATTAAACCAGTTAGTTAGATTCTGCATGGTTGGTTTATAGGATTTCCCTGCCTTGGTTACCTGGTCAAAGTCCTCTACGGGAAATTGTTCAAGAATTACATTCTGACCCAATGCAAGGAGCTCTTTTTTGACATACGGAAACCAGTTTCCGTCTGCATGACCGAAAGCACCATGAAATATCACAAATGTCATTGGTCTCATATCTAGGAGCGGGATACGAGAATTGAACTCGCTTCTCCACCTTGGGAAGGTGGCATACTACCGGTGTACTAATCCCGCTGAACAATCCAACTATTCTTTTACCATATTGTATCAAATCAAGTGAACGCTGATTCATTAATTATGCCCCATTATTTTATGCTATTTGTATGTTACAGCTCACAATAATTCTGTTGACTTACGGAATTGTACTAATATAATTTAAGTATGAGAAAGAAGGTGATACGATAATGCTTGGACTAGATTCAATATTGGTTTTCTCAGAAAACCCAAAAAAACTTGGGGAATTTTACTCTAAAGTGCTTGATGAAAAGCCTGGTTGGACCGAAGGTGAATATGTAGGGTTCAAGGTAGGTACGTCTTTTATAATGGTCGGTCCGCATGATAAGGTACACGGCATGAATAGAACGCCCGAGCGTATCCTGATCAATTTTTCGACAAAAGACGTGGAAAAAGAATTCAAGAGGATCGAAAAGCTTGGCGCAAAGGTCATAGCCAAACCATACCATCCTAAGGAAGACGATAAGATGATGCTTGCCACATTTGCAGATCCCGACGGCAATTATTTTCAACTGGGAGGAAAATAACTGGGAGGAAAATAACCTATCGCGGAATTACCAATACGTTTCCGGAAAATATCATATCGGGATTTGCCAGATGGTTTGCCTGCGCTATGCGTACCCATGCGTGTCCGTCGCCGTACGCATTTTCAGCTATCTTCCATAGATAGTCGCCGTGTTGAACTGTATATTGTGCACTGGTGATGGTGACTTGTTTAGTCATGGCCGGTGCTATTTCGCCCGTTGTCGTCTGTTTCGGCGTTACCGACGGAATAACCAGTTCCTGACCTGCGCTAATAACATACGGGCTTGAGATATGATTTGCAGACGCTATATCATATGCGTTATATCCCGAACCGTATTTGGCTTCCGCTATATGCCAGAGATCATCTCCCTGCGATACCGTATACTTTTGAGCGGATTCCTCCTGTTTTTTGATCTGCTCCCCCGTAGTTTTTTTGGCCTGTTCGGCTACTCTTGGGTTCCGGTGGCTGGACAGGAATCCTGAAAAAACAAGATAGCTGATAAGGATTACTGTAACGCCTAATAAAATATATTGATATTTATCTTTGATTATATCAACAACCATGTCTTGATAATTGGGGTTAGTTATTTTTGATTTTGCTATAGGTATCACCTCCATCTAATTTAATCTGCCTCATTATATACAAGCACTTTCCAGATTTTCAATATATATAACTATATCTTTATGGATAAAACTCTCGTATTTTACTTGAAGTATAACCTATATTGTTTGATAAGAGGTGTCTTTTGCGAAACCAAAGGGGTTCGAATATATGTAAATCTCTTATAAAAATTTACAGTATAAGCCCGCAATCTTCATGCCAATCGCAGGATCCTTTTATGTTGCGCGACCGAGCGGATTCGAACCGCCAACCCCTGCCGTGACAGGGCAGTGCTCTGGCCAGTTGAGCTACGATCGCAGTTTTGATAATATAATGATACCAGATAGATATAGATTTTCAATCTATGACTAATACCAACGAGGAACAATTCAGTAATAAATCAGTCGTCAAACTGCTCCGACATATTGCGGCTGCTTACGTTCTTCTGAGCGAAAATAGATTCAAGATTATCGCATATCAAAAAGCTGCTGATGCTATAGACAATTTAAGCCGCGAGATCAGGGATGTGTGGCAGGAAGGTTCGCTCGCTCAGGTTCCGGGTATCGGCCCATCCATTCACCAGCACTTGGACGAGTATTTCAGGAACGGAAAATCCTGCCATTTCGATCAGATACTGGGTAAAGTTCCTCCCTCGGTTTTCAATCTTATGGAAATTCCGGGCATAGGCGTAAAAACAGCAGCCCGGCTGGTTAAGGAATTGCGTCTACCATCGGAAAATACGATCGAAGTCTTGAAGCAAGCAGCTCAGCAGGAGAAAATAGAAACGCTTGAAGGGTTTGGCAAACGCTCCCAGAAAGAAATTCTTGAGTCGATTGAACGATCACGGTCCGCGACGTTCAGAACCGGACGCATGATCCTGCCATATGCGTATGCGCAGGCCGAGGATACCATCGGATATCTGAAAAAGCTTCCTTTTATCAGACGGGTTGATGCGCTGGGGTCCTTGCGCAGAATGGTTTCCACGGTCGGAGATATTGATTTGGCGGTAGAGGTAAAAGATGACGCTAAAAAGGAAATATACGGGAAAATCATCAAGCATTTCGTTTCATACCCAAAAGCGATCAAAACAGATAACGCCGGAGAGAAAAAAGCATCCATCATAATCTCGCCGAACATACGGATCGATTTGAGAGTTCAGGAAGAAAAGTCGTACGGCTCGATGCTGCAGTATTTTACCGGAAATAAAGCTCACAATATCCAGCTACGGGAATATGCGCAGAAAAAGAATTTTTCGCTTTCTGAATACGGCATTAAAGATCTCCGTACCAAAAAAATCCATGAGTTTTCGGATGAAAAAGCTTTTTACGAATTCTTAGGCTTGCAGTACGTACCTGCCGAGATACGGGAGGGTACCGGAGAGATTGGGCTGGCCAAACATAATAAATTACCGGTATTGGTCGAACTGTCGGATATTAAAGGCGATCTGCATGTCCATTCGTCATTTAATATCAAACCATCCCACGATCTTGGTATTGATACTTTTACAAGTTGTATTAGGAAAGCTCAATTACTTGGATACCAATATATCGGGTTTGCGGAACACAACCCAAAGAGCAACTTACCGGTAAATCAGATATTAGCATTGTTGAAGAAAAAGAAGGAACAGATTGCTTCAGTTACAAAAGAGACAGGATTTGCTGCGTTTACCGGTCTTGAGGTTGATATCCAGCCGACCGGAGCAGTCGCATTGCCGTCAAAAGCGACTGATCTGCTGGATTATATGATCGTATCCGTTCACAGTTCATTCGGTATGGGAAAAAGCGAGATGACGAAAAGAATCATGCGTGCACTTGAATATCCAAAAGTAAAAATATTGGGTCACCCTACGGGAAGATTGATAAATAAACGTGAAGGATATGAAGCAGATTGGCAGCAAATATTTGATTGCTGCAGCAGAAAAAATATTGCCGTAGAAATAAATGCCTGGCCCGAGCGTTTGGACCTTCCGGACATGCTTATCAGGCAGGCAAAAAATACCGGAGTGAGGCTGATTATCAATACGGATGCGCACCGAGTTGATCAGATGGACAATATGCTGTATGGCGTGGCAACGGCACGACGTGGGTGGTTGGAAAAAAAAGACGTGTTGAATTGTTTACCAGTCGATGAATTCGGAAAATGGATACGGCAATAATACACAGGCAAAAACAGTCTTCATTCTACTTCAATTAATTGAAGTAGGCTATGGCATACGGATGACCTGGTTTTTAACTTTCTCGTATGCTTCATTGTGCAGAAAATCAGGTTTACACGGTGTAACGGAAATATATCCGTTTAAGACCGCATTTCCATCGTATTCAATTGCCGCTTTTCCCGGTTTTATGCCAAACGGATAGCTAAACGTCTTATTCTTATAATTAAACTTTAGGGGATAGTTATAGAAATCGGTTATCGATGATAATGGTTTGGTAAAAATAGCTTTTGTAGCTTCTTTTGCAGGAAAATTGATGTTTATAAAGCTGCTTGACCAAAAATTATTTTTGATAGTTTCCTCTATGAGTTCATATGCGGCTTTGCCCGGATATAATAAGTATTTATTGATGTTGTCAACGCCATTGTGAGCGCGTAGAATATGCGATTTTTTCTGAAGATTTAAACTCAGTGCCAAGGCTTTATTTGTAAGCCGCACCAATAAGGCTCTCAGCGCGGCCGCAATTGTTCCGGACGATACGAATGATCCACCAATGTTTACACCGAAATTTATTCCGGAAATCACCAGATCGAACTTACTTTTATAATAGCCGAGCGCACATTCCACCGCATCGGATGGCGTGCCGTCGACATAGACTCCTCTGACGCCATCAACTTCTATTTCTTCCCAGTGCACGGGATGGTTTAATGAAATTTTGCCGCCGACCCCGCTCTGCTGCCATTTGGTAGCCGCAATACTCAACCTGTATTTTTTCTTGAGGTGATGGATGAGCGTACGAATGCCAATGGAATTATATCCGTCGTCCCCCGTCAATAAAATCGACTGAACCTGCATAATAGAGATTATATAATACCGACATGGTATAATCTATTTATTACCAATTTTATTTATTCCTATGTTAAGCCCGACAGTAATCGTGATTGGTATTCTTTTAATTGTTGTGATCTATCTTGTAGCTAGTTATAACGGTCTGATTATGCTTCGGACCAGAATTCAGGAAGCGCTTTCCGGAATAGATGTACAGTTGAAACGGAGAGCTGACCTTATTCCGAATCTGGTTGAAACGGTTAAGGGATATGCAAAGCATGAGAAAACCGTATTTACCGATGTTACCAAAGCGCGGACAGCGTTGATGAGTGCAGGATCGCTCAAAGAAAAAGCAGATGCGAACAATATGCTTACCGGCGCTTTGAAGTCGTTGTTTGCGGTTGCCGAAGCATATCCGGATTTAAAGGCAAGCCAGAATTTCCAAGATCTGCAAAGACAACTGGAGGATACAGAAGATAAGGTTGCATACTCTCGGCAATTTTATAACAGCAATGTTTTGGATTTAAACTCTAAGGTTCAGATGTTCCCGACAAGTATCATCGCAAACATGTTCGGATTCAAGCAGTTTGAATTCTTTCAGGCGACAGAAGAGGAAAAAAAAGAAGTTGATGTCAAGTTTGATTAAAAATTTTGTGACACCTATCGAAAGTTTGAAATATGACGGTTTACTCACAAATATCCGGTAACAAGGCGAAGACTTATCTGATTATGACGATTTTTATCGTGATATTTTCTGGATTCTTCTACATGATCGGAAAATATTTCGGATCGCCGATGCCGTATTTTTTCCTGGGTTTTTTCATCGCCGTATTATCTTCTTTCGGAAGCTATTTTTACTCGGATAAGATCGTTCTTATGACCACAAGGGCTAGCCCTGCAGATAAAAAACATTTTTTTGATTTTTATACTGTTGCGGAAAACATGGCGATTGCCGACGGATTACCGATGCCGAAGCTGTACGTTATTGATGATCCTTCACCAAATGCATTTTCGACGGGCAGGGATCCCAGGCATGCTGTTGTATGCGCGACGACAGGTCTTCTCGATATGATGAATAGAACTGAACTCGAGGGAGTAATTGCCCACGAGCTTTCCCATGTTAAGAATTACGATATCCTATTATCATCGATCGTCGCTGTTTTGGTAGGGACGCTCGCTTTGATAGCTGACTGGATTATGAGAAGTTTCTGGTGGGGAGGATTAGGAGGACGTCGAAACAATAACGAAGAGGGGGATCAAAGTCCGCTTTTTTTTGTTCTTTTCATCATTGTCCTCATTATCACGCCTGTTATCGCTACTCTTATTCAACTCGCCATTTCCAGAAAAAGAGAATTTCTGGCTGACGCGAGCGGAGCTTTGCTAACCCGTTATCCTGATGGTTTGGCAAATGCGTTACAAAAAATCGCCAACGATCCCGACGTAATGAGAACCGCAACAAGCTCTACAGCCCATTTATTCATCTCTAACCCATTTAAAAAAGGAAAAACTCATGGATTGATCATGAATCTTTTCAGCACGCACCCTCCCATTGAAGAGCGCATAAAAATCCTACATAGCATGTAGCATATAACATGTATTATCAGAAAATATACTATTGCGTTACATGTTCCGTGTTTCATAAATAATTTATGTGTGGCATTGCTGGCTTTTACGGTTTCAGGAATGATAATCTTCTCAAACAATTTTCCAGGGAACTTGAGCATCGAGGGCCTGACGGTGAAGGAATGTATATCGACGAAACCGTCTCGTTGCTGAATCGCAGACTGGCGATTATAGACGTCGAGGGCGGCAATCAACCGATTTACAACGAAGACCGAACGGTTGCGGTAACCTACAATGGCGAAATATATAATTATCAGGAACTCCGGAAAACACTCGAGAGCAAAGGCCATAAATTTACCACGCAATCTGATACGGAAGTGATCGTTCATGGATATGAGGAATGGGGGGAAATGTGTTTCGACCGGTTTAACGGAATGTTTGGAATCGCGTTGTACGACAAAAACAAGAAGAGACTTATTTTGGCCCGAGATCATTTCGGCATAAAGCCCTTATATTATTCTCTCCTGTCAAATTCACACGTTAAATTCGGTATGCTATTCAGTTCGGAGATAAAACCGATCATCAATTCCGGGTTCGTTAAAAAAATCCCGAATGACCGGATAATATACAGGTATTTGCATGACCGGGTCCATGACGATACGGACGAGACTTTTTTTCATGGGATCTATCGCTTGCTTCCGGGGGAGCTGATGACTATTACGGAATCCGCATTCGAAAAAAAGAAATACAGCAATTTGGAAGAAGAGTTAACAAGACTATCACATCAACAAAATTTACACATCGTAGGTGCAAATACGGTTTCTGTATTTAAGGAAAAGTTGACAGAATCTGTCCGCCTGCGACTCGTTTCCGAAGTTTCTGTCGGAACGTGTCTATCGGGAGGTTTGGACTCATCATCGATCGTTGCGCTGGTGAACGAACTGCTCAAGACACACGTTGCAGAATCAAAATCGATCGGCAGCAAACAAAAAACGTTTTCAGCGGTATTTCCGGGTTCGTCAAATGACGAAGAGCGGTATATCGACAATTTGGTCAAACAAAAGAGGAAAATTGAGGGGTATAGGATTACACCAAAACCGGAAGAGTTTTTCAGCGAATTAAGCGATTTTATACACACGCAGGAAGAACCGACGATCAGTACGGGACCGTATGCGCAGTATAAGGTTATGCAGATGGCGCATGACCATGTTACCGTGGTTTTGGACGGACAAGGTTCGGACGAGATGATGGCGGGATACGACCCATACTATTTTGTCTATCTGAATCAACTGTGGTCACAAAAAAAATATGCGCAATATATTAAGGAAAGCTGGTCATCGAGAGATATTATATGGAAATACTTAAAACAAAAAATATTTGTGGGACTTGGTATCAAGAAGCAGGTTGACATAATCAAATTTATGAATATTAATTTTGCTTCAAAACATGAAGCGGTTACGTTTTCTGTAGAGTCTGGAAATCTCAAGAGGAGACTACTTCAGGATATTTTCAGGAATAGCCTTCAATCGCTATTGCGGTATGAAGACAAGAATGCGATGAGATTTTCAATCGAGGGGCGTGTCCCGTTCCTTGATTTCAATCTATTAAAGTATTTATTCTCCCTTGATGATTCATTCATCATTAGAGACGGTTGGAATAAATTCATCTTGCGCCAGTCAATGGTCCCGTTGTTGCCAAAATCGATTGCAAAGCGGAGAAATAAAATAGGGTTTACCACTCCCGAATATGAATGGTTCATGCATATGAAGAATAAGATATACGGTATTTTCCTATCGGAGTCATTTGCGAACAGACCGTATTTCAATCAGAAGGAAGTCTTGAAGGCATTTCAGATGTTTATAGAGGGCAGGATTGATGATACCATGGTATTTTGGCGTTGTTTGAATCTGGAACTATGGTTGCGCGAGTTTATAGATAACCCTGTTAAAAAGTTAAAAGGTTCAAACGTTAAAAGGTTAGACTATAGTTCAAACGAGGGAAAGAAATTAGCGATAGATGTTGAGGGAGAAAGATATTTACGTTTTCCTATAAAAACAGATGTATTCAAGAAAGGAGACAATTATGCTAGATTGATAGCTCAGAATGTCACTAGATTCGTTGAAGCATTGCTAAAAGAAGGTAAATATATTGAGTTGAAAAATAAGAAATTTTATGTCGTTGTTTCGGAAAAAATCGTCGCCATTTCGCAAGGTAGATCGTATTTTATCTGGGATATCAAGCCTAGTATTTTAGCCGAAGTCCTGTCTAAATACGTAACAAGGACTCCATATGGAATCGGCCTGGGGAGTCCATGGACTATGCAACTGGCAATCAACGAAGTAGGTTCGGCAAAAATTATCTTGGCGACATTTGTTTCGGCAGTCGGGAAAATGGTTGGAATAAAAGGTTTATTCTATAAAATCACTGGTGAAACAGTCAGATCGATCGACGGACCTACGGAATATTCGCTGTATCCTTCGAATGTTTCGGCAAAACTTGGACCTAAAAATCCGAAGGAAGCGGCAATGAAAATTACCGAAGAAATTTCCAGATTAAGGAAGAATAATCCACGTTTAAGGAATTTCCTTGGATCAGCAATCATCGATGCCAATGATCTTGGTCAGAATGTGCTTGGAAATTCGACGGAATTGCCAAACCGGCTAATCGAAAAGATATTCAAGGATAATCCCATGGGTCAGGCCGATGAACAGACTCCTCTTGTAATCGTATACAAAAATTGAGAATAAAGTTTTTTCCCCCCCGCACTTATAAAACTGCATAATTCCTTCTTTATTTACGGTATAATGGTGATATGAACAAAAAAATTCTTACGAAAGAAGACATACTCCATTTGGCAAAACTAGCGAAGCTTCAGCTTACCGAAGAAGAGATAAATAAATACTGGAACCAGCTTGAGGAAACGGTTGAATATGTAAAAAATCTGAAGGAGTTAAATACGGAAAAGGTAGCCCCTACTACGCAAATTACAAAGACGATAAACAGGTATTTTGATGACGGATCGGTAAATAAACGACTACTCGAAGCATCTGTTGCAACAACTAACGCAAGGAACAAGCAGAAAAATTATTTTGTCGTCAAGAGAATAATGTGACTATGAATATATTAGGTAAATCGCTATTGGAACTGATGGAACTGATCGAGGCAAAGGAAATATCATATAAAGAGCTGCATGCATATTTCCATGCGCGCATAAAAAAAAACAATCCAGCACTGAACATTTATCTTACTACGTCAGAAAATCATGATTTCGGTTTACCCATAGCAGTCAAGGATGTATTTTGCACAAAGGATATAAGAACGACGGCAGCGTCAAAGGTGCTCGATAATTTTATCCCTCCCTATGAATCAACCGTCACCAGGCGGTTACTTGAACAGGGCTTCAGTTTTCTGGGGAAGACAAATATGGATGCGTGGTGTCATGGTTCTTCCAGTGAAACGTCAGATTATGGCCCACCAAGGAATCCGTGGGATCAGTCCAGAAGTCCCGGGGGTTCGTCAGGAGGATCGGCAGCAGCAGTTTCATCCTACCTTGCACCTGTCGCTGTGGGGACAGAGACTGCCGGTTCAATTCGCGGACCAGCCTCATGGTCCGGAGTAGTCGGACTTAAGCCTACATACGGTAGAGTTTCGCGGTATGGCGTTATTGCCATGGGTTCCTCGCTTGATTGTCCTGGCCCGTTGACATTGACGGTTGAAGATTCCGCATATTTGCTGGGTGTCATCGCCGGAAAGGATGAGTATGACGCCACCTCGTCAGAGCGCCCGGTCAAAGATTATATATCGGCGATGCAAAGTCCCAGGAAGTTAAAAATCGGTATTCCGGAAGAATATTTTGACGGCGCATCCGCAGAAGTCAAAACTAAAGTAATGGAAGCTGTTGAAGTTCTGAATAAACTCGGCCACACAATAAAAAAAATAAAACTGCTTCATCCCAAATATGCTATTTCGGTTTACACCATAATCCAGCGGGCGGAAGTATCGTCAAATCTTTCCCGTTATGACGGAGTGAGGTTTGGTAGCGATCGGTTGATTTTCTCCCAGGAAGCAAAACGAAGAATTATGCTCGGTACCTATACGCTTTCATACGGTTACTACGAGGCGTATTACAAAAAAGCTCAGAAGGTACGGACCCTGATTATCGACGATTTCGAGAATACGTTTAAAGAAGTTGATGCGATTGCTGCGCCCGCAATGCCGGTCACCGCTTTAAAACTCGGTGAATTTGAAAAATATCCTTTTTTTGGTGAGCAAATGGATGTGTTGGCGGAACCATCGGCAATGGCGGGTTATCCTGCTATGAGTATCCCGGTAGGACTTGATGGAAACAATTTGCCTATTGGAATGCAACTGATCGGCAAATATTTCGAGGAAGAGACATTACTTAATATTTGTTTTCAGTTTGAAAAGGAAACAGAATTTTTTGGAATTATTAAAAAAGGAGTAAAGAGATATCCTGATTAAAGATTAATGATACGCGATTTATGAATAACTACAAAGCCGTCATCGGTCTTGAAATCCATGTCGAACTTAAAACAAAATCTAAGATGTTCTGCCAATGCGCGGCCGATTATTTCGGCAAGGAACCAAACACCAACACGTGTCCTGTTTGCTTGGGTTTGCCGGGTGCATTGCCCGTACCCAATAAAAAAGCATTGGAATGGTGTGTTTTGATAGGAAAAGCTCTGAATTGTAAAATCAATGGAATTTCCAAATTCGACCGCAAACATTATTTTTACCCGGATCTTCCAAAAGGATACCAAATATCCCAGTATGATGAACCTGTTGCCGTAAAGGGATCTGTCGAAGTAAACGGAAAAATGCTCGGCATCACGCGCGTGCATCAGGAAGAAGATACCGGGAAATTGATCCATTCGGGGAGCGACACATTGGTTGATTTCAACAGGTCGGGGGTTCCATTGGTTGAGATAGTGACCGAGCCTGATTTCGACAATAGTACGGACGTAAAAGCGTTTCTCGAAGAACTATATACTATAATCCGCTATCTTGGCGTGTCGGATGCCGATATGGAAAAAGGCTCGATGAGGATGGAGCCGAATATATCATTGGCAAAATTTCCAGTTTCTAATTTCCAATTTCCAAAAAAATTCAAATTGCCCGATTACAAAGTTGAGGTTAAGAATATTAATTCGTTCAGATTTGTAAAGCAGGCAATCGAATATGAAATAGGACGACAGAGAGCAATATTGGAACGCG
>CAZFQZ010000007.1:0-37746 GCA_964521305.1 uncultured Gammaproteobacteria bacterium | reverse complement strand
GGAAACAGCTAATTTTGTCTTAGAAAAACAGTATCAGTATACCGGAGACCCCTCAGCGGGGGCATTATTTTTATTATGGACAACTATTTTGTATATCTTCGAAAATCAACCGAAGAAGAGGACAAACAAATTCAAAGCCTTGATTCGCAGAAAGATGAATTGACGGAGAAGGTAATTAGACCTCGTAATATTCCTGTGCTTCAATGGTATTACGAGTCAAAATCAGCCAAACTTCCTGGAAGACCGATATTTAATGAGATGATTGATAGGATAAAGAATGGCGAAGCCAATCATGTCATTGTTTGGCATATCAACCGGTTGGCCAGAAACCTAAAAGATGGCGGAGACATCATGTGGTTGGTTGAACAAGGTAAATTAAAAATAATAACGCCTACTCGTATTTACGACTCAGAAGAAATTGTAAACTTTACCCATGAGTTTGGCCAATCGGCTAAATTCAGTCATGACTTAAGTCGTGATGTCACTCGCGGTCTTTATAATAAAGTCAAAAAAGGAATTCCGCCAATTCATGCTCCCATTGGCTACTATAACGACCGGTATATGCCAAAAGGATTAAAAAATATTAAAGTTGATAAAGAAAGATTTCATTTAGTAAAACGAATGTGGGACATGCTTTTGACCGGCAGTTATACTCCCCGGTCCATTTTACGAATTGCGACGAATGACTGGGGCTTACGACAGAAAACCGGTAAACCCATAAGGGAAAATAGGATTTATGATCTTTTCAGAAATCCCTTTTACTGTGGCCAGTTTATTTATCATAGTGTTCTTTATGAAGGAATTCATACGCCAATGGTTACTAAAACTGAATTTGAGACTGCACAAGAAATCTTAAATGTCCGGGGAAGAAAAAGAATTACCAAAAGAGAATTAAGTTACACTGGAATATTAAACTGCCCTTGCGGTTGTGCCATAACCGGTGAAGAAAGATATCGGTTAATTTGTCCTTCCTGTCATATTAAATTCAATGCTGAAAAACACGACTCTTGTCCCAATTGTCAGCTAAATAAAGAGGAAATGAATATTCCTCTCCATGTTTATACTTATTACCACTGCACGAGAAAGAAAGATCCTGATTGTCGGCAACCGGCAATCACAGAAAAAGATCTTGAAGAACAAATCAAAACTTTGCTTTTAAGTCTTTATGTCCCTCAAGATTTTGTTAATTGGGCTAAAAAATACATGAAGTTCGTGACTAAATCAGAAATAAAAAGCAAAGCAGAAACCGAAGAATCACTAAATCAGGCAATAATGAATACCAAAAAGAAACAATTAAATCTCAAAAATAAATTTATGTCATTGACCAACACTAATAATGAGCTCATGACTAATGAAGAATATATTTCTGACAAAAAAAAGATTGAAGATGAAATAACCCTGCTGGAAAAAAGATTAAATACTGTTGATAATAAAATTGAAGAAGCCAATGACCAAACAAATAAAACCTTAAATTTTGCCCACCGGTGCCGTTACTGGCTGGAAAACGGCACTCATGAGGAAAGAAGAACTATTGTTTCCACCTTAGGATCGAACCTGACACTTAACCAAAAATTATTGCGTCTTGAACTGCTAAAGCCTTTTGAGTATACCAGAAGAATAAGCGGAGAGCTGTTACTGTCAGATTACCAGTTCGAACCTATAAATGAGAATAATACATCGAGTCTTTGTGCTTCCTCATTTCTTCAATTTCCCTTACTGTGCCTCCGAGAGGAATCGAACCTCTACCGCTGGTTCCGAAGACCAGCACTCTGTCCTTTAAGCTACGGAGGCTAAAGATACAAGAAACAGCTATTCTATCCATTTTACCCGGTAAAACTTTCCTGTTTTACATGGGTAAGCTATAAGGGCTAAAATATATTATACTATACAGAATGATCGCACTCGTTGCTTACTTTGCCGCAACAATATTATTGCTTATTTTTCTTATTTCAATCACCGTGTATACCGCATTCCTTTTATACTCGTCGTGGATGGGTTCGCCGTACGTGCCGACCAAACAAAAAGAAATCGAGTTTATTCTCCATGAATCGCATCTTAAACAAAACAGGATATTCCTGGAATTAGGTTGTGGAGACGGCAGGGTAGTACGAACTGCGGTAAAACTTTACAAAACCAAGGGAATTGGCATTGACGTAAATCCACTATTGCTTTGGCGGGCTCGCATATGGTGCAGATTACACAAAATCAATAGAATCAGCTTCCTTAGACAAAATATGTTCGACAGCTATCTAAAGGAAACCGACTACCTGTATTTATTTCTTATGCCTGATTTGATAAAGAGACTAAAGCCCAAATTGGACAAGGAACTTAAAAAAAAATGTATGATTATTTCTCATGGTTTTCCGATTAAAGGATATGAAAATCTATTAATAAAAAAAATACCGCACACTCCGTTCCCTACATACTTTTATCGTATTTGACAAGCTTGACAAGTTACGCTATAGTAAAATTATGATCAGGAAATTATCGATGCTTATGGGCATATTTGCAATGTTATTCGCGTTAAATGCTTTTCTCATTCTTAAATATTATTCGGTGAATGAACGACAGCAAAATATCCAGCATATATTGTCTGAAATATCCAGTGCGCGCGATACCGACACACAAAATCAGTTCCAGTTTTCCTCGGCTCCGTTTGTCCTTGGCGCATATCAAGCGAATGTATCATTCGGCGATAGCAGGGTACCGAACTTGAAGACCTTTTTCAGAAAGTATAATTCACCGCTCTATGATTATGCTGATCAAATCGTACAGGTATCCGACGAGTATAAATTTGACTATCGGTTATTGCCTGCTATTGCCATGCAAGAATCCAATCTCTGCAAATATATTCCTGATAACTCTCACAACTGCTGGGGGTGGGGAATCTACGGTGATACCATTACGAAATTCGACACGTATAACGATGCGATCGATGCGGTTAGTAAGGGAATCAGAACCAATTATATCGATAAGGGACTGGTGACCGCCTCCTCGATCATGCAGAAATATACGCCGTCATCAAACGGCAGTTGGGCTCACGGAGTAAATACTTTCTTACAAACGCTGGAGTGATTAATTATATTATTGAACAGACCGAGCATTAGAAAGCTCCTGTGAAAGCGAATATTGAGTTCCTTGTTTTTTTGATCGTGCCATAAAAAGCGAGCCTCTTTTTTTCTTTTTGCTGATCAGTGCCTGCATCCACGTCCGCGATTCGCCGATTTTCTCACGGAGAGATCTTAAAATACTGAGGACAATTTCCAGGAATCTGATATGATAGACGCCGGGATTATCCGGAAGAGCCTCAAGGGAGAGTTTCTGAATATCTTTAACGTCTTGCAGTAAGGAAGCATCCGCTTTTTTAAGCATCTCAATTTCCTTACGTACCTGCTCGGTTAACTCTTTAATCTGCCTTTTTACCAATTCTTTTTCGTAATATTCGGTATAGTTGAATAGTTTGAATTCCTGCTTGTGGTGTGAGGATTTCTTCGATTCGAAGCTTTTGTCATTTGCGTTACCGAATGATTCATAGTCATTATCCGTATCATAATTGCCGAAAAATTGATCGAACATACCGGATCCCATGCTTTTGAATTCATTGGCCGTATCGCGCCCGATGTCTTTAAGCGCTTCAATACTGTCCTGTTTCGTATAAGTGGATGTGGAGTTGGTACCGGATGATGGGTTTTTCTGGTACATGAAGGTATTTTACTATAGGTTTTTGAAATAGTCAAGAGCATATAGCGCAATGCAGCTGACTATTATATACCCAGCAAATAATCCAGTGTTTTCTGCTTTCTTAGGATCGATGCGTAGTAATAGGAATTCTGTTCCGCAATTTTGCGCTCATTTTCGTCTTTGATCGATGCAAGCAGTTTATCGATATCCGCTTTCTCAACTTTGATATCTTCCTTATCCGCTATTTCCATCAAAATAAATTCGAGTTTGTAGGTTTCCTCTATCTCCTGCTTGTATCGTTTTTTTACTTCCTCAATAGTGGTGTTTTTTGATCGCATGTACGCGTCAACAGTCAAACCTATTTTACGTATGTCATCCATAAGTTGGGTCAAACGTTTATTCAATTCCTCCTCCATGACCATATCAGATATATCAAACTTCGTCGATTTAAGTAATGCAGTCAGGAGCTCGTTAAGCATTTTCTGTTTTTCTTCGTTATCGACCTTTTTTTGCTCTTTTTCCTTGCCGGGTATCCAAATATCTGATTTATTGCGATCAGCCTTCAGCTTCTTGAGTTCATCCTTATACGGTCCCAATTCAACCATTGGTTTCAACGCAATAGTCAATTTGATTTCCCAGTCTTCTCCTTCTTTTGCTTTTGAAAGTTCAATCTTCGGGTTCGTGATCGGCTGCAGGGATTCTTTTTTGACGATTTCCTCATATATTTTGGGGAGCATAGATTGAAGTGCCTCCTGATAAATGGCATCGGCCGATATGTGTTTTTCCGCCATCTCTTTCGGAACCTTACCTTTCCTGAAACCTTCCATGGCCAATTCACCCTGCAGTTTTTTGAATGCGGTTTCTTTTTCCTTCGCTATATCAACCTTGGGGATTGTCAAAAGAATTTTGTCTGTCCTTTTGGGAAGTGCGGTCAATTTGTATGTATACATAAATTACAATTGTACTGTTTTCGGATCAAAAAGCAACCGTAAATTCTGTTCTTCTGCGGAAAATTGGTTCATGAAATATTGTACGCGCGGAGCCCATGTAGCGCTTTCCGAATATATCGGCGCAATTTGCTCTATGGTTTGGGCACCTTTGTCCATATAGTTCTGGCGCAAACCCTGAGCAACTGTTTTGATACCTACCTCCCACGATGCAAACTTCATATACCCGCCGTCCCAACCGAATCCGTTATACGACCCTGGATATGTATATTTACCGAACGTTGATTCCAAACCCGAGATTGAAGGTAAAAGATAACAGTTGAGATCGTATTGAACACACGAATCAACAAACGCATTCACCGAATCAACCAGAGGAGAATCATACCGTTCGAGTACACGCTTGATGGCCATTTTCTCAACAAACAGTTTTGTCTGGTTGTTATTGTGAGAATATATATTATAAGCCATAGTAGCCGAGCTGCCGGCAGTTTCGGCGGCACGCACGGGGAACGTCAACGGAAGAAAGAAAACGATGAAAGCCATTATAGTCTTTAGGGTTTTCATAAAAAAAATCCTAAAGCTTTTCAAACAAATGTTGAACAACCTTAGGATCTATTTTGTATTATAGCGGAAGATTATAAGATTGTCAAACGTTGATGTTTTTATTTAACAACAAAATTATGATAAACCCGTCGGCAGACCAATAAACGAGAAAAACGAATGACTGATTTAATTCATTAATGCATCGAGTTATTCATCGGCAGTATTGGTATTTATCGAGTTATTTCATCATTTATAATAGCTGAATGAATACCACATTCTATAGTTATAGCTTCGGCTGCCGAGTAAACGAGGCTGAAAAAGAAGCTCTTGACCGCCAGATGGTCAAGGCCGGGTTTAAATTCAGCGAGATTCATCCGGATCTCTATATTATCAATACGTGCGCAGTTACCCATAAGGCCGAACGCGAAGCCAGACAATATATCTATCTGATCAAGAAGAAGCACCCTCAAAGCAAGATATTCGTGACCGGCTGCTCCGCAACATATTGGATGAAAAACAAGATGTATCAGGATTTGCCGGTCGATGAGATCATAGACAATACACAAAAGGAGTATTTGGTATCATTATTGACTAAACGGCTGGACAGCCTACGGGGTTGCCAACGGGGTATAATAACAGCTTATCCAACCAGTAAATTCATCGGATCGGGGAGATATCTCATGAAGATCCAGGACGGGTGCCAGAGGTATTGTACGTTTTGCATAGTGCCGTACCTACGTGGAATGCCAAAGTCGGAAAGGATAAAAAATATAAAAATTAACATCAATAATTTAGGAGAAAACGTTAAAGAAATAATTTTAACCGCAATCAATACAGAAGCTTTCGGTTACGATACTAAAGAGAAATTTATAGATTTGTTAAAAACGATAATCGATGAAACAAATATTCCGCGGATTAGTCTTGGTTCAATCCATCCTTGGAGTATTAATGATGAATTTTTTGAATTCTATAAAACATATAAAAAAAAGCGTCGATTGGTTGATTTTTTCCACATTCCTTTGCAGTCCGGATCAAATAATATCCTTAAACTTATGAAACGGGGATATACAAGAGAAGAAATGATGGAGAAATTATATACATTGCGTCGAATCTCACCCGATGCGTTGATCGGGACCGATATAATTACAGGTTTTCTTGAAGAAACTGACAAAGACTTTCAGGATACATACGATTTTCTCGAAAAGTCTCCGATTTCCAAATTCCATGTTTTCCGCTTCTCAAAGCGACAAAATACAGCCGCATATTATTTAGCCCGGCGCCTTACAGAGCCCCAAGATAAAGAGAAAGAAAGGCGATCCAAAGCGCTCATCAAATTAAGCGAAATAAAATACTTACAATTCCTCCAAAGTCTAATCGGAAAAACCATGGATGTTTTATTTCTGGAACACCGGGATAACGACTACCAACAAGGATTACTATCTAACCAAATTCCGATATACGCATATTCTGCAAGAAATATGAGAGCAACAATTCGAACTGTTAAAATTACCGAATACAAAAAACAAAGATTGTTTGGTAGAATAGAATAATAGAATTGGACGGTTAGCTCAATTGGCTAGCGCTGTAAATAAAATAGATATATTTACGGTGTGAAAGCGTCTAAAGGATTTGTAGCTTTTCGCTTTAGACGTCCCGCCAATCATGGGCGCATAGCTCAGTTGGCTAGAGCGTTACATTGACATTGTAAAGGTCTCAGGTTCAAGTCCTGATGCGCCCACCAATTACAGCTTGATTTAGATTTATATACTGATATACTTTAATTTACTATGAAAATAAACTTTATAAAAAACACAACTACCGGCCCGCTCTAGGCGGAGGTAGTATGGTGTTGCATACCCCGCCTATATGCGGGGTTTATTTTTTTTATTAGTAATTATGTATAATTAATCTTATGTCAAAACAACTAGACGAAAAACTTTCAAAATTATCTAAAGAAGAGTATGCGTTGCACAGCATGCGGCATACTGCCGAACACGTACTGCATACTGCCATGCAAAATCTGTATCCCAGCTTGAAAAAAGCAATGGGACCATCAATCGAAACCGGGTTTTATTTTGACTTCGATCTGGGTGAAAAAGTATCGGAAGATGATTTTGAAAAAATAGAAAAAGAGATGAGAAGACTTATCAATCTAAATCTATTAATGGTACAGGAAAATATTACGGTTGAAAAGGCAAAAAAGATTTTCAAGGATAATCAGTATAAAATGGATTGGGTCGAACAGATAGCCAAACGGGGTGAAGATGTGTCTATCTATAAAATGATGGATAAGTCCGGAAAAGTTTATGATCTCGATCTGTGTTCAGGACCTCATGCGGAATCAACAGGAAAGGTCGGACCTTTTAAATTATTGTCCATGGCGGGTGCATACTGGCACGGTGACGAAAAAAATAAGATGCTAACGCGTATCTATGGTACGTGTTTTGCATCCAAAGACGAACTTGATAAATATCTCTGGCAACTGGAAGAAACAAAAAAAAGAGATCACCGCAAACTCGGGAAGGATCTGGATTTGTTCGTGTTTTCGGATCTGGTGGGTAAAGGCTTGCCCCTATTAACTGGCAAAGGTACGACGCTCAAACGCCTGCTTGAGCGATTTATTGTTGATGAAGAGCTCAAGAGAGGATATCAGCATGTGTCAACACCACCTATTGCCAAAGTCGATCTTTACAGGACATCTGGTCATTATCCGTATTACAAAGACACCATGTATCCGCCAATGATTGTAGACGAAGAAGAATTGATTTTACGACCGATGACCTGTCCGCACCATTTTGCATTGTTTAAGACACGACCACGCTCGTATCACGAGCTGCCTATGCGGTTAGCAGAAATTTCACCACAATTTCGATATGAAAAAAGCGGGGAGCTAACCGGATTGATCCGTATCCGAACATTTCTTCTGTCAGATGCTCATATCATCACGCCAAAAGATCAGGCAAGAGATGAAATTGTACGGGTACTTGATCTTATTTCCTTTGTTAATAAAGCGCTCGGATTAAAAGCGGGTATAGATTACCGTTTTCGCTTGTCACTGGGTAATAGGGAAGACCATACAAAATACTACAAGGATGATCAATCATGGAATCAGGCAGAACAGATTTTGAGGGATGTGCTTAAAAATCAGGATGTCCCGTATTTTGAAGCGGAAAACGAAGCGGCGTTTTACGGACCGAAAATTGATGTACAAATGAAAAATGTCAACGGCAAAGAAGATACAGCATTCACAGTGCAATATGACTTTGTCATGCCGAAACGATTTGAACTTCGATTCATCAATGCAAAAGGTATGGAAGAAGAACCTGTAGTTATCCATCGAGCATCACTTGGAGCATTTGAACGTACCATGGCATTCTTGATCGAACATTATGGCGGCGCATTTCCTTTGTGGCTTTCACCTGTACAGATTATGATTTTGACGGTTTCAGACAAATTTCAGGACTATGCGGTAAAAATCAAAGAAATGCTTGAAAATGAGAAGTTTCGTGTGGGATTGGATATGGACAAAAAAACACTGGGAGCTAAAATACGCGAATCAACCTTGCAAAAAGTGCCGTATATGGTTATAATTGGTGAGCAGGAGGAAGAAAGTTATAAAGTTCATAAAGTTTATAAAGTTACGGTCAGAACAAGAGATGGAGAAAATCTTGGCCTCCAAAGTTTGGAGAAATTTATCAATACACTAAAAGAACAAATTGAGAAATTTCAATAGAAGGCCAGTTTACCAAAAGAAATATTATCTGCTCAATTACCGGATTGAGGTACCGACCTTAAGAGTGATTGACGACCAAAGCAAACAGATCGGGGTTTTGACAAAACAGGAAGCTTTACGCATCGCACAGGAACGTGAAATGGATTTAGTTCTTATTGCGCCGCATGCTGATCCGCCGGTAGCAAAAATCATCGATTTCAAGAAATTTTTGTATCAGGAAGAAAAAAAACAGAAAGAAGCGCGAAAAGGAATAAAAAAAAGCGTGGTCAAAGATATCAGTTTGTCGCTTTTTATCGGTCCGGCTGATTTGCAACGCATGGAAGAGAAAACAAAAGTGTTCCTTGATGAAGGCCACCAGGTCCGTATCAATTTGACTTTGCGCGGCAGGGAGAATGCAAAAAAAAACATGGCGTTCGATTTGGTACAGAGGTTCATTGCATCCGTAGGCGAGGTTAATATTTCCAAGGAACCACGAGCAGAAGGAAGAGTAATCAGGGCGGTAGTAGCAAGAAGAAAATAGTTAATAATTAATGATTAATGGTTATGGGTAAGCAAAAAACAAGAAAATCTGCTTTAGCAAGATTCAAGGTAACAAAATCAGGAAAAGTCCTGCACCGGTCCATTCAGTTGCGGCATTTGCGGTCGAAAAAAAACAAGAAACGGATCAGAAGACTTAAAACAATGAAAGCGGTTAACGGAAAATTCAAAAGTAAATTGTTAAGGATGATGGGCAGAAAATAAATTCACTATCCAATGTCTAAAGACATTTTGTTGGATATTAGGAATTAGAAATTAATTTTTCACAATTATGGTACGCGTAAAAGGTGGTATGACCACACGAAGAAGGCATAAAAAGGTTTTAAAAATGGCTAAAGGGTACTGGATGACCAGGCACAAACAGTTCAAAAAGGCAAAAGAGGCAGTATTGCACGCGGGAGAATATGCGTTTGCAGGAAGAAAATTAAAAAAACGCGATTTTAGAAGTTTGTGGATCCTAAGACTTAATGCCGCAGTGCGGGCGGAAGGATTGACGTACAGCTCATTCATCAATCGCCTCAAGAAAAAAAAAGTGGAGTTGGACAGGAAAATACTCAGCCAGATTGCAGTTGAACATCCGAACGTATTCAAGAATTTGATTTCACAGATAAAGTAAATAATCCTCAATTTGGTTATCCATTCTTCTTGTTATTGGAAAAATCTTCGTTTATAATTCAGAAATATGCAGTCATTGTCCGACATCAAACAGAAATTCGACGATGAGTTGTCATCTTCACGATCGCTTCAGGAGCTCGAGTCGCTAAAAATAAAATACCTGGGCAGAAACGGTTTCGTCAATGCTCTTTTGGGAGAAATAAAAGATATACCGAACGACCGGAGGAAGGATTTCGGGAGCAAGGTAAACGAGCTAAAGTCAAAAATTACGGGGAGTCTCGAACGCCGGCAATCCGAATTCATGAGACAAGATGACGACGTGCAACGGGTCGATATCACGCTTCCCGGAAAGCAATATCCTCACGGCACCTTGCACCCCGTTACCTATGCTATCGAGGAGATCAGCGCCATATTCGAGAAGATCGGATTTATCCGCATGTCATATCCGGAAGTCGAATGGGAACATTATTCGTTTGAAACGCTGAATATGCCTAAAGGCCATCCTGCCAGGGATGATTTCGAAACGTTTTATATCGACGCTCCCGAACACAGGCTGTACGCGAAAATGGTACTGACTCCCCACACGTCATCAGGACAGGTCAGGGAAATGATCCGTATCCAAAAGCCGCCGATCCGCATGATCAACATTGCAAAATGCTACCGCAGGAACTGGGACGCGACGCACGCGCCCATGTTCTATCAGTTTGAGGGGTTATGCGTTGATCGTGGAATCAATATCACCCACCTCAAAGGGACCATAGATTATTTCGCCAAGGCTTTTTTCGGTCCCGAGAGGGAAATCAGATTGCGGCCACACCACTTTCAGTTCACCGAGCCGTCATTCGAGACGGACATTTCGTGCAATATCTGCAACGGAACCGGTACTATAAATGGAAAAAAATGCAGGGTCTGTAAATCAGGATGGCTTGAACTCGGGGGAAGCGGCATGGTTCACCCGAACGTACTGCACGCCGGAGGAATAGACCCGGACGAATATACCGGTTGGGCATTCGGATTCGGACCGGAGCGGTGTCTGATGATGAAACTGGGGTTGGCGGAAATACGCGACCTGTACGGCGGAGACATCAGGTTCCTGGAACAATTCTGATTTTTCATATCACAATTTTCATTTATCATTGAATTTTCACATACTTAAATAAATAATTATATGAACATACGTATTACGCATTCCTGGCTTCTTGAGTACCTGGATACCAAGGCGACACCCGCAGAAATTCAGAAGTATTTATCTCTCTGCGGCCCGTCCGTGGAGTCGGTCGTCAAATCGGGCAATGACTATATCTATGATATAGAGATTACCTCAAACCGCATTGATACGGCATCGGTTATCGGCATAGCCCGCGAAGCATATGCTATTCTCAACAGGTTCGGCATCAAAGCAACGTTGAAACCTTTTGCGCCAAAAACTGCCGGGTTAAAACCCATGAGGCTTTTGCCTGTTTCCATTCAAGATCCGGGAAAACTGTGCAGACGTTTACTCGCCGTCGTCATGGATCATGTGCATATCGGGCCGTCAAAAAAGTACATTCAAGACCGGCTGGCCGCCGCCGGCATACGATCATTAAACAATGTGGTCGATATCACCAACTATGTTATGACCGAGATCGGCCACCCGACTCATGTGTTTGATTACGATCGTATTCAAACACATGGACTGCTTCTGCGGCGGGCAAAGCAGGAAGAACCCATTGTGACGCTGGACAAAAAAACATACCATCTGGACAGGGAAGACATTATCATTGATGACGGTACCGGACGGGTGATCGATCTGCCCGGCATTATGGGTACTGCAAACAGCGTGGTAACACCTGAAACCAAACGAATCCTTTTTTTCACCGAAGTAAATGACCCGACGGCAATCAGACATAGTTCCATGCGATACGGCATACGTACCGTTGCGGCAACCATCAATGAAAAAAGTCCGGATCCTGAGGCTGCTTATCTCGCGCTTCACCGCGGCATCGGCCTTTTCTCCCACCTCGCAGGTGGGGAGGTAGCAAGCGACATCATAGACATATATCCTCATCCTCAGCCTCAGAAATCCGTCTCCATCACCATGCCTGACATATCGCGATCCATGAGTGTGGACATATCCGAAAAAGAGGTGATAGACATCCTCATGAGTCTCGATTTCGTTTTGAAATCGCGCAAAGATGACGAATTGACCTTTCAGGTTCCTTCATACCGGTATAATGACGTATCCATCAAGGAAGACCTGATTGAGGAAATCGCGCGTATCTACGGATATTTTCGTTTACCCAACAATATCCAACCGGCGGTATATATCAATCAGCCGAAGGATATGGAAAACTTGTTTTCCACGGAAAAAAGAATTAAATATTTCCTCAAGGATCTTGGTCTGCATGAAGTCATTAACTATTCCATGATTTCGGAAGGCATGATCAAGAATAATGACCTCAACGTTGAAAATCATCTGGTTTTGAAAAACACCATATCGGAGGAAATCAAATACCTGCGAACCCACATCATGGTGTCACTGATCAAAAACATAAAGGATAACGAGGGAAAAGTCGGGTACAATGCTGCACCCGATAAACATAACGTATTGAGATTTTTCGAAATCGCAAAAACATATGAACCGAGACCAAATGAGTTACCGAATGAAAAGTATAAACTGGGAATCGTGACCAATACCGATTATTATGATCTGAAAGGAATTGTCGACGCATTGCTCCGCGAATTCAACATCACTGATTATTCCGTCAGAAAAAGCTCACATCGGTTATTGTTCGATAATTCCCAAGGGGAAATCATTAAAGACAAGGATTGGATCGGGGAATACGGGCAATTGAAGTCATTGTATCAGGCAAAAAACAATGTGACTACTTCTGTATTTCTTGCGGTATTCGATCTCATAAATTTCATCAAACATGCACGGTTGATTTCTTCCCGATATAGACCGGTCAATCCATACGCAACAATAAAACTGGATTTGACGATAAGGGAAGATCCGAAAAAGCCTTATTATCAGATCAAAAAATCGGCGATGGAGAAATCGACTTTTCTGACCGATATCGAATTTATCGGAAAATATAAAGATAAGATAACATTGAGATTTTATTTTTCTTCTCCCGAACGCAACATCACCGAAGAGGAAGCAATGGATGAGTTAAAGAAAATACAAAAACAGTCACCTGTATGTTGATCTATCAAGATTATCATAGCAATCAAATCTTCGCTTTTTCTCGCTTATTGACCAATGATATCTGCTGAAGGAATAGAGAAAATGTGTTTAGTTTGAGAAGCTCGTCTGGAAGATTGCGCTACGGGTTTGACGTAGGCGATATTGAATCCCACGGTTTATTCACTCCGAACTGGACGGTAGAATCTGCCGAATTATTGTTACTATCCACCGCTTTTATTTTCAGCGCATATACGCCGTCGGACAGTGATAATACTTCGTTCACGTCTTTATGGTCGTCGGTATAATGCCTGATTTCGTTACCGTTCAAGTAGATCCAGAGATCCTTAAGCGATGCGTTAGCGGTAATCTTCGCCTGTACCTGGACGTTACCTGACGATACGGTCGATTTATCGCCCGGTGACTTGAACGAAATGAGAACCGAGTTTACATTGTCATTCGACACATCGACCGGCGGGTGGAATTTCGGGTCAGCTTGCTGGTTTTCCCAATCGTTGATCGCCTGCTGCCAGCGATTCTGGCCATCAGTCGATACGGGATCGTCTTCTGCTATCTGGATGAAATCCTTCGAATCGTAATTACCTGTCTGTATCTGGACCTGGTTGGCAAGCTTGCTGTCGGACCTCGATATCTTTAATGTCTTGTAATCCGGTGAAATATCCTTAGGCTGTGTGCCGTCGATAAAATATTCGCTTCTGGTTGGATATCCGTCTTTCGGCAACCCCCCCAAATAGGCGTCGATGGTTAACGCCTTTACGTCTTCCGGCTTGTCCATGATGCCATCACCATACTCCGGATGGTCTTTTCCCGGTGAAAGAAGCGTAGTCATGATCCGGTAGAAAATAGGGGAAGCCCCTGTTTCTCCCGATGCGATCTGCTGATTCATGGGAGAGTTGTCATTGTTGCCTACCCAAACGCCGACGGTAATATCTTTTGTGAATCCGATCGCCCAGTTATCGCGCTTGTCATCAGTCGTACCTGTTTTCACCGCAACTGTTCTGCCCGGAACATTCAGATATGAATTGGGGCCGAACTCCATAGTCCGTGCGTTATTATCGGAAAGGATGTGGGAAATGAGGAATGATACCTCCGGAGAAATAATGCGCCTGGGATTGCTGTTGACGCTTTTGTAAATCACTTTCCCGTTGGCGTCGTCTATTTCGGAAATCGCCGACGTATCGTGTTTTATCCCGGCATCAGCAAAAATCGAATAGGCGGATGTCATCTGTAACAGCGTGGTATCGCCGCCACCCAGTGTTACTGCCAGGCCGTATTTGTTCATGTTGGCGTCGGTCGGCACAAATCCCGTCAACCCCATATCTGACGCCTGCTGGAGAAAATCCCTGATGCCGACCATAGCCAAAAGCTTAACCGCAATGATGTTGATCGAGTTTCCCAGGGCAAACCGCAACTGGATCGGACCATGGTATTTACCGTCGTAATTCACCGGGACATAATCCTTACCGCCCTGGTTGGGGAAAACCGTCTTGACATCCATGAGCGTTGTCGCCGCAGTGTACCCTTTCTTGAATGCCAGGGAATAGGTGATTGGTTTGACCGTAGAACCCGGCTGCCGGTCGGCGATGGCGGCGTTGTAATTGCCGAATTTCGGGTCATTATAATCATAGGAGCCGACCATGGCAAGAATTTCACCGGTCTGCGAATCGAGAATGACAACCGCTCCGTTTGTCGCGTGATATACGGTCAATTTCCCGATTTCGTTTTTTACGATATTCTGCACGGCATTCTGCGTGTCCAGGGATAGCGTCGTCTTTACTTTTAACCCATTGTCAAATATTTTTGCGCCGTATTCTTTTTCTATGAGATCCTTGACATAAAAAACGAAATGAGGTGCCTGGATTGCGAGTTTCGGCGCCACGAACTGGACGGAATTCAGGCTGTCATCTGCTGATTTCTCTCGCGAGCTCGTTATATATCCGTCTTCGCGCATGCGTCTCAACACATCCTTGGTTCTCCCCTTCCACGCATCTTTGACGCCGATAAACGGCGAATATTGACTCGGACTCTGAGGTAATCCGGCAAGAATCGCGGATTCGACCAGGTCCAAATCTTGCACCGGCTTGCCGAAATAGGCCAACGATGCAGTACCGACACCCCAGTATATGCCGCCATACGGTGCCTCGTTCAAATACATCAAAAGGATCTGGTCTTTCGTGTATTTTCTCTCCGCTTCATAGGCCAAAATCGCTTCCTTAATCTTACGCGAGATATTTCTTCCCGAATCCAGAAGCACGTTTTTTATCAACTGTTGCGTTAACGTAGAACCTCCTTCTACCTGGCCTCGAAAAATAATGCTGAGAATACTTCTCAAGATGCCTGCTTCCGAAATGGCACCGTGGTTATAGAAATTTTTATCCTCAATGGATATGGTCGCCTCTTTCAGATATTTTGGCACTTCATCTGCGGTTACCGGCATCCTGTTTTTGTCTTTATACATTTCATAGAGGATTTTTCCGTCTCTGTCGTAAAAAACCGTCGAATAATTATTGTTTTGGGAAAGTTTGGTCGGCGAAGGAAGATCCCGTGCATACCAGGCGAATAACCCAAATGATACGACAAATCCGACAATGGTCGTGACAACGGCAAAAACCAACCCATACAACAAAAGCTTTTGTTTAAGTTGCTGGCGTTGGACCCGCGTTCTTCTGGGTAAGTACATATATTGTATTATAATTATTATACCTGTTATAATGAACAGAAAAATCGCAAACAGTATGGCACGATTTCATCTGAAACATGAAACAATCTGGAAAGTCATCGTGATCATATCATCTATCCTTCTGATCGCATCATCGTTGGCGCCGTTATTGTTTTTACGGTAAATTTCAGTTATCAGTTTTCGGTTGTCAGTGGTCAGATAATAGTATGATGGTTTTCTGTTAATCTGTTTCAAACCGATCAATCGACCACCGGCAAACCAAATTCGGAAAACCGAAAACGGAGAACAGATAACCGAAGCAATTCATTCATGTTCCTCAACAATCCCATTGAGTCCCTGTCTCACACCAGCATCAATACCATACGGCGATTAAAATCCATCAATATCAATACCTGCTGGGATTTGCTGAATTATTTCCCCTTCCGCTATGAAAATTATGCGCGGGTATCTAAAATCAATACCATCCGCCACGGCGAAACCATCACGGTCATCGGAACGATCACTGATGCACAATACCAGATAGCCCGTACCGGCATGCGCATCCAAAAGTTTACGATGGAAGACGGGACCGGAACGCTGCAATTATACTGGTACAATCAACCGTATTTCCTCACCCTCCTGAAAAAAGGGACCATGCTTAGCGTCGCCGGAGAAGTGAAGCAGTTCGGCAAACAGCTCGGTATGAACCCAAAGGAATACGAAATCGTAACCGATCAGGACATTTCCCACCTCCATCATACGGCGCGCCTCGTACCCGTCTATTCGGAAATTCGGGGACTTTCCTCGAAAACGATCCGTGAAAAACTCTGGAATATCATACGAGACGTATCTCCTCAGGACATAGGGGAAATTCTGCCGGAGAAACTGCGCGAAACCTACCATCTTATGGATGAAGCGCAAGCATATATAAGTATACACTTTCCCGAGTCCGAAGAATTAAAAAACGCAGCCCGTCGGCGGTTGGCGTTTGATGAATTATTCATCCTTCAGCTCGCATCCCTCTACGTAAGAAAAGAGTGGGAGCAGGAAACTACGATAAAACGGTTCGATGTGGACCGATACGCCGGGGACGTACATGCACTGATCGATTCGCTTGCGTTTGCGCTAACTAATGCACAGGAACGGGTAATCAAGGAGATTATGGAGGACTTGAGCAGAGTAAGGCCGATGAACAGGTTTCTGCAGGGTGAAGTCGGATCGGGTAAAACGGTAGTTGCCGCAATCGGATGCTATATTACTTACCTCAACGGTTACCAGTCAATACTCATGGCGCCGACCGAAATCCTGGCCCAGCAGCATTTCGAGACATTCAAGCGGGTATTCAGTGCAAAGGGAGGACCGAACATTGTTCTCCTTACGGGCACGTCGAAACCATTGAAAAATGAGCTTGAACGCGCCAACATCATTATCGGTACACATGCGGTCATTCAGAAAAACGTCTCCTTTAGCAATGTCGGTTTCGTGGTCATTGACGAACAGCATAGATTTGGAGTTGCGCAACGGGCAGAGTTGAAAAACAAAGGAATGAATCCCCATGTTCTCAGCATGACGGCAACGCCGATTCCGCGGACGGTCGTGTTGACGTTGTATCATAATTTGGACATGAGCGTGATCGATGAAATGCCTGTCGGAAGAATCCCGGTAAAGACGTTCTACGTTCCAAAAGAAAAACGTTCCGCTTGTTACGAGTGGATTAAACAGCAAATCGATACATACAAAACCCAAGCATTCATCATCTGCCCTTTAATTGAAGAGTCGGAAAAAGAATCTTTGCAATCGATCAAGGCGGCAACCAAGGAATTCGTATTTTTAGAAACAAAGATTTTTCCGACATATAAACTGGGGCTTGTTCATGGAAGATTGACGAGCAAGGAAAAAAACAAAACCATGGCTGATTTTAAAAACGGCACGTATGACATACTCGTCGCTACGCCGGTAGTTGAGGTAGGCGTTGACATTCCCAACGCTTCAATTATGATCATCGAAGGAGCGGAACGGTTCGGACTCGCCCAACTTCACCAATTGCGGGGCAGGATCGGCAGGGGAAGCAGGCAATCCTATTGCTACGTTTTTTCAGAACAGGCAAACGATAACATCACAGGACGGCTGCAATATTTCGCAAAAACAACGAACGGCAGCGAGTTGGCACAAAAAGACGTGGAATTGCGCGGGCCGGGAACCATATACGGAACCATGCAACACGGTTTCGAAGATTTGAAAATTGCGTCATTCAGCGACTACCAATTGATAGAAGATACGAAGAATGCCGTTGACAGATTCGTAGAATCATACCGACTGAAGGATGTTCCACCCTTACAGCAGAGAATCGAGCTGTATAAAATCGGACAAATTGCAAGGAATTAAATCACCATTTCTTACTGGAATGAGCTCGTCAGGTTATAGATTGGCGTGATCACCGAAAGGACAAGGAATCCCACACCCAAACCCAGCACCACCAGGATTGCGGGCTCTATCAAGGTAGTCATTGCCTTTACCGCCAACTCTGATTCCATTTCAAAGTAACGCGACATACGCATCAACGTGTCGTCAAGGTGCCCTGTTTGTTCACCAACGCGGGCCATCTGTACGAGAATCGGCGGAAAAATCTCAGCCTGTTCCAAAGACAGACCCAGCGATTCTCCTTTTTCGACTTTTTTCTTTATTTCCTTGAACGCATCCTGGTATACAATGTTATCGGTCGTATCCTCTATAATGGTCAATGCTTCAAGGATAGAAACGCCTGCGCCGATCAGAATAGATAATGTTCTTGTTGCATCGACCAATGCGGATATTTTGATAATATTGCCGAATACCGGCAGTTTGAGAAGAAAGGAATCGAAACTGCGCTTTCCCGCCTTTGTGCTAATATACCGTTTGAAAAGCGTAATGCCTCCGGCCACGCTAAGTATAATAACCGGCCAGAATTTCGAACTGAAATCAGACACCGCGATCAGTATTTGCGTTGTGAACGGCAATTGAATATTAAAATCCTTATACAAACCCAGAAGTTTCGGAATAACGAATGTGATCATGATAAACATGACGCCAATCATTGCGGTAATAACAATCACCGGATAGATCAATGCGCCTTTCATTTTTCCCTTGAATTCACGTTCTTTCTCAAGGTTGTCGGATAGTTTTAACAATATATCGCTCAGTTTACCTGATGCTTCACCTGATTGAACCAATGCGATATACAGGTTGGAAAAAATATTGGGATATTTGCGGAGCGCCGCAGACAACGGGCTACCCGCTTTGATTTCGGCATCAACATCGTTGATCAGTTTCTGAACCGCAGGCTTGGTAACCTGCTTTTTCAGAATGCTAAGCGCATCAACCAACGTCAATCCGGCGTTGAGCATAATAGCCACCTGTCTCGTAAAATCAACGACGTCATTAAACGACAGTTTGTTAAAAAAAGCATCGAAAAATCCTATGTCATTTTGTTGATCTTTCTTTACCCAGATTGGAAAGAATCCTTTGTTGCGCAGATAATCGATGACATTTTTTTCTTCCTCCGCCTCGATAACCTTGCTGTATATCTTATTGTCCTTGAGCGCCTTGTATTTATATCTCATGCTATTTAATGAATCTTTCTATTTCCGCTTTCCTGATCGCATATGTCAAGGTGGTCTCGCGGGATATCCTGCCGGCACGGTACAAATTCACCAGATATTTTTCGAACAACATACATCCGTCCGATTCTGAGGTTTCGAGAATATTATTGATAAGATGAATTTTCCCTTCGCGGATGTTTTCGGCAATGGGAAAGTTATTTTTGAGGATCTCTACGGCCGGAATAAGTTTTGTTCCGGTAATTTCGGGCAGCAGCCGCTGCGCCACCACTAATTTCAAAACAGACGACAGTTGGTTTCTCACCTGATTCTGCTGGTTCGAGGGGAATATGTCAATAATCCTGTTGATCGATTCCGCAGTGGAGTTGGTATGCAGAGTCGAAAATACCAGGTGACCGGTTTCCGCAGCCGTCAATACCAGTTGAGTAGTTTCATGGTCGCGCATCTCACCGACCAGAATGACGTCCGGATCCTCGCGCAACGCAGATCGCAAAGCCATATCCCAGGCCAATGTATCTTCCTGCAGCTGCCGCTGCGATATGATGGATTTAGCTTTCGGATAGATAAACTCCACCGGATCTTCAATCGTTATGATGTGTTTGGCATAATTCTGGTTTATTTTATTGACCAGCGCTGCCAATGTAGTCGACTTGCCCATGCCGGTCGGTCCGGTCAGCAATACCAGCCCCTGCCGCAGATCAACGCATTCTTCGAGTGAAAGCGGCAAATCAAGTTCTTCCAATGTTTTGATGACGTTTGGGATATATCTGAATGACGCACATACGGCAGTTTGGGCATAATAAACGTTGACGCGGAATCTGCTTTGCTGGAATGCATACCCGATATCAATCTCATAATTGGCAAGAAAGTTTTCCTTTTGATCAGCATTGAGAATGGAAAAAATCAGCGATTGACTCATCTCTTTCGTCAGAACGGAAAATGACGTTAACGGATGCAGATTTCCGTTTATACGCAGGGTCGGATAATATCCTTCCACGAGATGTAAATCCGAAGCTTTTTGGTCAATTGTTACCTGCAATAATTCTGATATGTCCATAGGACTAAATAGGTCTTATACAACTTATAAGTCTAAATTTCAGCGACCCGCAATACCTCCTCAATGGTTGTAATGCCATCCAGCGCCTTCAGATATCCGTCCTGCTTCATCAGGATCATTCCTTCCTTTCTTGCCTGCGCCTCGATCTCTTTTGCAGCGCTCTCCTGTAAAATCATTTTATTGATTGCCGGAGATATTTTCAATACCTCAAAAATGGCTATACGTCCATAATAGCCCGTGTTATTACACTCATTACACCCCTGGCCTTTGGAAAGCTTTATAGCAGCTTCTCCCTGATATTTTTTCGGCAGCAAATCGCCGAGCACCTGGCGGATCGATTGCTGAATTTCCTGGGGAGGTTCGTAATCTGTTTTGCAATAGGCGCAAACTCTTCGGCAAATTCTCTGGGCCATAGTAGCGTTCATGACAGAAGCGATCAGGAACGGTTCGGCACCCAAGTCGATCAGTCGGGGGATTGCCGTCGCCGAATCATTGGTATGCAGAGTTGAGAATACCAAATGACCGGTAAGAGCCGCCTGTATTGCCAGCTGAGTTGTCTCGCCGTCACGGATTTCTCCTACCAGAATAATGTTCGGGTCCTGCCGAAGGAATGCGCGCAACCCGTTTGCAAACGTCAAGCCTGCTTGCGGATTTACCTGCACCTGATTAATACCGGTCAATTGATACTCTACAGGGTCTTCCAACGTAGAAATGTTGACACTTTGTTTATTGAGCAGTGACAACACCGAATAAAGCGTCGTCGTTTTTCCGGATCCGGTCGGACCGGTAACCAGAATAATACCGTATGGTTTGAGAATCGCTTCTTCCAAATCCTTGAGCTGTGGACCGCGTAAACCAAGCTCGATGAGAGAGGGAATTCCGCCGGTTTTCTTCAGTAACCTCATGACGACTTTTTCACCATGCACCGTGGGTAGCGTTGACACACGAAGATCAACCTCCTGATCACCGATTTTGAACGTAAAACGGCCGTCCTGCGGAATGCGCCGTTCGTCGATCTTCATCCCGGACAATATTTTTATCCGGGAAATCAACGCGTCGTGCAGTGAACGGGGAAGTGCAAGTTTTTCATGCAGAATACCGTCAATCCGGTAGCGTACTTTGGTTTGTGATTCCTGAGGTTCGATGTGGATATCCGATGCCCTGCTTTTAACCGCAAACTCCAGGATGGTAGAGACGATTTTGGCGATAGGCGCTTCATTAGCCATGGAGGCGGCATTCTCAATTTTTGCGGTGGGAACGGGACCATATTCCTGCAGCGCATCCCGGACTTCAGGAGACAAACCATGGCTGTAGGAAAGATCAATATTTCTGATAATTTCATGTGCGTCAGCCAACGCCAACACGATGCGTTTTCCCGTTTTCTTTTCCAGAAAATCTGTAATAAACGTGTTAAACGGCTCAGTGGTTGCAATATAAATACTGTCCTTTTTCTGATCATACCGATAAGGAAGTATCTGATACTTACGGCCGATCGATTCTGACACGAATCCGATAGCCTGAGGATCTATAGGCGAATTTGCCAAATCAACCCACGGGACGCCTGATACTTCACCCATTGCTTTGATAATTTCACTTTGTTTTATAACAGCGGTTTCCGCCAAAAATTCCTGGATAGGAACGTTTTTTTGCAAGCAAAGCACTTCATAATGGTCGGCGTCTGTCTGAGATAGAACGTTATTTCTCACCAACTGGGAAAGCAATTGTTTCGGAACAATGGTCATAGTTTTACTATAGATAGATTTTTGTTAGAATTCAATATAAATTAAACTCAAAACTCAAATTCTGAGCACATTCATGGGCGAATGGTATAATAGTTAACATATTATTTTCATGATATCGCTTCTTATCCTGACCACGTCAAAGAAAAGACTGTATGATTTCCTGAAAAAGGAATATGTGAGGGAGAAACACTATATTGCCAGCATGCAACCGGCAAAAACGGAGTACTCGATAGACCAGATCAGGGCCCTGGCACATGAGCTAGTCGTACAACAGGCGTACATGCGAATCTATGTTCTGGAGGATTTCGACCGCTCTTCCCTTGAGGCGCAGAATGCGTTTCTGAAACTACTTGAAGAACCGCCCGCAAACGTCAGATTCGTATTGCATGCAGAACACGCGCGCAGTTTACTGCCAACCATCCACTCACGGATAAAAATTATATCTCTTGATGCAGAAACTCATAAAATGCCAAACGCAAACCTTCTCGCCTTGATCAACCGGACCGGACCGCAAAACATGAACACATTGATCGGAGAAAAAGCGATCCAGTGCCCGGATAGGGAAACTGCGGAAGGACTCATAACGACGTTCATCGAATACTTCCGTACGCGCATGCGAACGGACACCGGTTCTTCTTTGGTCCTAAAGGAATTAGTACGCTGCCGCCTTCTCCTCATGAACAACAATACTCATCCCCAACTTACGGTTGATCATCTGTTGATTTTTATCAATCGATGTTATAATGATTATAATCGTTATAAGAGTTATAAAAAATGAAGAATCGCACCGGTTTTACGCTGATAGAACTTCTCGTTGTTATTGCGATAATAGGCGGATTAGCCGCGCTTATGCTTCCCAATTATATGGCTGCGCGTGAAAAAGCGAGGGATACCCAGCGAAAAAATGACCTTCACCAAATCCAAAAGGCGTTGGAACTGTACAGACAGGATCAAAACCCTCCCGCATACATTCCGCCGGCTGGAAGCCCGGCGGTGTTATTCCCGTACGCTAACCAAAAATGGGATGAAATTGTCGGTAACACCACAGTAACATATATGCAAAACGTTCCCGACGATCCGGGAAGTACGGTCGCGGCGCCAACCCCATATGCGTATAACAGGACGGATACGTTGCACTACACCTTATGCGCGTGTGCGGAAAACGCCAACGATCCCGACGCGACAACCGGATCGTGCAGCGGCAGTTATGCCTGTTCAACCGGCAAATCATTTCAACTTAGTCAGCCTTAACTATGGGACACAAAAACCTAATCCAAAAGGGGTTTACTCTTCTTGAGTTGCTCGTTGTCATGGGTATTATCGCAGTTTTGATCGGGTTGGGAGCAGTATCGTATGCGACAGCCCAGCAGAAGGCGCGTGACGCAAAGCGCAAAGCCGATTTGAGATCTATCCAGAATTGTATGGAGCAAAACTACGCAAACAATACGACAAGTCCCTATCAGTATCAAACCCTCACCGCGGGCGCTTTACAAGGCACGCTTGATTGCGGCGGTACCGTAACCATGTCGGCGCCGACCGATCCCCTCAATGACGGAACAACCTATTATTACCACGTTGTTTCATCAAGCAGCACTACATATGATATAACGGCGGCACTGGAAAACGGCAGCGCCTTTGAAATTACCAATGAACAATAATAACCCCTAAACCAATGAAACAGGCTTTTACGTTAATTGAAATATTGGTCGTGGCCACCATCATATCGCTCCTGGCATCCATTGCCATCGTCAGTTATTCGCAGTTCGTCAAGCAATCACGGGACGCGAAACGCAAGGCAGACTTGGAACAGATTCGGGCGGCTGTCGAACAATGGAGAAGTAATAACGGCACGTATCCGACAGGTGTCAATGCCATCGAGTTTAACACAGGCAGCTGTACGGCAAACCCGTCCGGAGGCCTTGTAGACTCAAGTTCAATCACCTACCTGTCAAAAATTCCGAATGATCCGCAATGCTCATCGGGCAAACCGACCTATTATTATTCATCATCTGACGGGTCCTCATATACGGTTGGAGCGTTTCTGGAAACCAGTTCTGTCTCAGGGTGCGGCGGCAGCGGCAGTTGCGGAACAGGATATAACTGTAATTATTGCGTCGGTCCTTATGGTCAAACAAATTAAAAAAAATCCCCATGCATACACCCTGATCGAACTCATCGTCGTTGTAGCAATCATTATCCTATTTTCGGCAATGTTGTCGGCGCAATACAATACATACACCGAACAGTCGAGACTCCGGTCCGAAGCGCAAAATCTTGCAAACGCCATGGAGACCGCTCGAAAGAAAAGCGTGGCATACGAACTTACATCTTCGTGCGCCGCGGGAGACTTCGGCGGATACAATATTTCGTTCGGTGAAGACAAAAACCTCAGCACCAATGCCAATAAATATTTTTTTTCCATTTGCTGCGCAGGCTCCTGCACTGCGTCCTCGAACATACTGCAGGAATATTCGTTCGCCAAAACAACCATATCGTTTTACCGTATTGAGCTTGGAACGAGCCAGGAATCTCTCCCGTACTCTATAACCTTTTACAATGCTCAGCCATACACCTCATTATTATCCTCTACACTCACCATTACCTTGAAAAATTCCATGATACCGGGCAATCTGCAATGCACACAGCTAACAGTAAGTCCTTTGGGAGTCGTTACCATAGTAAAAAATGCCTCAGGACAAGATTTGATCGCCTGTCCGTAACATTACAAATATGAATCACTATACTGGTCAATCCGCGCATGGATTCTCTCTGATCGAACTCATCATATTTATCGGTATCCTGTCGTTTTTTTTTGTGACGAGCGCCGCCATAACCACCTTTTCCGTGCAAAACATGACCGCCAACGAACACAGGCTCGTTGCAACACAGTATGCGAACACATTACTCTCGTGGATACGAGCGCAAAAAGAGTCTGATTGGAATACGTTTATCTCTTCATATTCATCCGGAATAGCATATTGTTTCAGCGATCCGATCACCGTTACCAAAATAAGCGATGAACCAACGGCGCCGTGTTCTTCCGCATTCGGCTCGCCAGCCGCCATTTACACCAGAGAAGCAACGCTCACGAATGTTTCGTCTACGCAAGTATCAATCGATATTAAAGTGCACTGGTCAGAGCCTGGAGGCGCCATGTCTGTTCCACTCAACAGCGTATTAACACTGTGGCAATAGTATGAAAAAAAAAGGATTCAGCCTGCTTGAAATGATCGTCGTCATCGGCGTTCTGTCAATCGCATTACCTACGTTGTATGCAATTTTTTTCATCATCCTTCAGCAACAAGTCCGTTCGGTTAAACTCCTTGAGGTAAAGAAACAGGGGACATACGTTTCCGATATCATGACAACATTGATACGTACGAATACAAAAAACATATATAAGTCGGATAAGGTGACAAAAATTTGCGCTATCGGCACCACTGATTCGCAATCCCTTTCCTCTATGTACTTTAATGATTTTAGCGGCAACTGGTTCTGGTTCGACGAACCATCAAACAATATTGCGTCAGAATCAGCTATCGGTGCGTCACCGACTGTAGTCACCAGCCTAACCTCACCGAATGTCATGTTTCCCGCAACAAGTCCAATAGCATTCAAGTGCTCTTCAAACGGATACGGAACACCAATCATCACCGTAAACTACACTCTGTGCTATAAGGATTTCCAAACTGGTGATTGCGGTACCGGCGACAACCTAATATCACTTCCTTTTGAAATCACCGTCAGCCTGCTGCCACAATAACTCGCTGATTTGATCTTGCAATTTCCTCGAGCATCAAATATAGTGAAATTATGGCTGATTCCTTTTATTGTCTTGATCTCGGTGAAAATTTAATGAAGACGATTGATGCCAAGGAAGCAAATGACACGATCGAGATTCAGAATATCGCACATGTACAAAGCAACCCGTTGTTTTATACTACGGATCTCGACAAAGAGATAGAACTACAAGCGAAAATTATGCAAAAACTTGTCGACTCGCTCAAAAACACAAAAAAAAACGTGAGCGTCGTCATCCCTGACTCAATCACCTACAGCCAGATCATGGAAATGCCCAAACTCAACGAAAAAGAACTCATTTCAGCAATCAAATATCAAGCCGACCAGTTTATTCCCATGCCGATCGAGGAAACCAATATCGACCTCGAAATCCTCAGCGAAAATATGACTTCAAATACTCTCCTCGTATTGATCGTTGCCGCACCGAAAAAAATGATAGAAAAAGTACAGAAAACAGTCGAGCTTGCCGGACTGATTCCCAACTCGGTGGAGAATGAACTGAGCGCCACCACACGCATGTTAAACAAATTTTATGCAAAGATGTATCAAAAAGCCGGACAATATGTTTTTATTGTCAATCTCGCGTACAATTCCACATCGCTGTACTGTTATGATACGCGGAACAACCTTACGGTACAATCGCATACGTTTAACATCGGTTACGCGCTTTTTGCGAAGGAACTGCAAATCAACCTCAATATCGATGTAGCAAAAGCAATAGAGATACTGACCGCATATGCGGGACAAGAACATATATCCGTACCGGTCAGTTCGATCCTGGCACCGATACTTAAGGAGTTTTTATCCGAGATCAAAAGATTCATGGCCCAGGTCGCCGACAAATACAAAACCAATATAACCGGCATCCATATAACGAATAACGGATTCAGGTTCCCGTATCTGTCACTCTACCTTAAAAATGAAGTTTCGATGACCATAGATGTATTGAATCCGTACGCACTGTGCAAAAAATCATCGATGGTAGAAGCGGAAAAAAATGCACTTCCGGTATATATCGCCGCAATCGGGGGAAATTTTAGGTAGCATCCATGACGACGTATGAAAAAATCGAAAATTAATCTTCTGGTCCGACGTGACAATTATCGCCGGTTGGAATCTGTTTTTTTATGGGTACGGCGCGGCACATTAGCCTTTGGTGTGGTAGTCGTAGTTATCACGATTATATTTACCATGATTTCGCTTAGCCAGAGTACTCAACTGAGAGATCTTATCGACCGGAAAAACACACTCCTGGAACAACTGACTCAGCAAAAAAACAAACAAGCAAAACTCGTATATATCCAGGATAAATATCAGCAAATACAAACATACCTGCAAGATGACTCGCATTCCTTCCCGTATTACAATCTGCTCAATGAGGCCTTATTAAAAAGCACCGGATCAGCCACACTCACGTCTTTCGTCATCCAGAAAAATCGCAATACGACCTTTACTGTTTCGTTCAGCAATTTCGACGAGCTGGTGAATTTTTTTCGTTTCATCGAATCCGACAATTTCCTTAAAAACTTTGAACAGGTTTCGCTGAAAAGCTTCAATGCGGTCAACAGGGGAACGCAACCGAGTTATGAATTATCATTTAGCGGCACATTCATAAAGATCAATGATGTCCAAAATTAAACCATACGTTCTTAGCCTCATAAAAGAAAATATTGTCTATATTATTCTTTGCGCGGTACTCGTAACACTCATATGTCTGTTCGTACCATTTAATCTCGCCAGAATATCCGCGAACGCCGACCAGATGAACACAACAAAACGTGACATCAACGACCTGAAAATGCAACTTGCATCGCTTGAGGCTATTCACGCATCGGATACCGACCTTACCACTACCATGAAATTCCTCAATACGCTTATTCCCCAATCGGAAGACTATTTTTCTATCATCTATACACTCGATGCTTTATCCCGTGAATCCGGTTTTTCCATTACGGGATATTCGATCAATCTATCCGCATCAACTAAAAATAAACTGCTTTTAAGCATCACCGGCATTGGCAGCACAAACGCATTCCTGAAGTTCCTCAATGACTATAATTATAATGGTGGCAGGTTTATCACGCTGGACAAAATAGAACTTTCACAGCAAACATTAGGAAAATTTAAAGTGGGCACCACGTTTTATAGTCAAAAAACCTCGCCATCAAGCGGGGAACGGGTGTCTATTTCACCAGCAACGCTGCAGGATTTGATTGCGCTGCAGAACAAAGTATCCTACGTCCTGAAGGAACATGCGACCGCAACAAGCGAAGCATCGGTCAATCTTAATTATCCCCGCAAGAATAATCCCTTTTAGGAAGTGCGCTTGCGCATCTTAAGGAGTTTTGAGAATCCTTCTGACATGGTGGCGCCTTTTTCAAGCCACATAGTGACTTTTGTTTCATCCAGCTCAAGGATGCGATCGGGATCCGTCGGATTATAATGACCAAGCACATCTATATACGTACCATTCCGTTTTTTCCGTTTGTCGATCGCCACGACGCGATAATGAGGCTCCTTTAATTTTCCCAAGCGGTACAATCGTAAAGTAACTGACATTTCGGTATAATTTTTATAACAACTATAATCATTATAACATATTATGGAGATTTTCAAGCGCCTCTTTCGCAGCGTGTTCTTCCGCTTCTTTTTTTGAATTCGCACTGCCTTCGCCGAGCTTTTTATTTTTAAAATACACGCCAACGGTAAATATGCGTTTGTGTTCAGGACCGGTTTCGCCCAATACCTTGTATTCGGGTATTTTCCTGTATTTCGCTTGAATAATTTCCTGCAGTTTGCTTTTTGCAGAAAGATACGATTCCGTTTTAACTATGCCATCAAGAATATTCTTAAATAGGTGACGGGTAATGAACTGATATGCTTCTTCAAAACTCTGATCGAGGAAAATACAAGCAATCAGCGCCTCAAAACAATCAGCTAAAATATTGGCATTTGCTCTCCCCCCACCAAGCTCCTCACCTTTGGAAAGAAATAAATACGATCCTAAATCAAGATGTCCTGCCGCATGAGCCAAACTTTCCGTTTTGACAATCGCGGATTTTATCTCGGTATAATCGCCTTCCTTAAGAGTAGGGTAGTTTCGGAATAAATAGACAGAGGTAATTAAAGACAGAACGCTGTCTCCTAAGAATTCCAGACGCTCATTTGACACGAGATGCGCATCGCGGTGCTCGTTGAGGTAGGAACGGTGGATGAAGACGTTTTCCAATAGGGAAGAATCTTTGATTTTAATGCCAATTATTTTTTCGAGAAACCGGTATTTATCAGTCATAATCTAAAACAGACAATGGATAATAGAAAATAGTCTATTCTCAACCACGATCTTCTCTACTCAATCTTCTATTGTCAAATTAGTATACACTTTTCCCAGTACCGCATTGATAAACGCGTATGACTTGTCACTCCCCAATTCCTTTGCGAGCTCAACCGCCTCATTAATGACGACTTTTGGCGGTTCTTTTTTTTCTATGGTCAATTCATATATGCTCAGCTGCAAAATTGCGAGATCAATACGGGCAATCTTATTGATCGGAAACTTCAAGGCAAATTTAGCTATAATCTCATTAATTGTCTTCTGATGAAGAAGAACTGTCTTTGTTTTCCGATCGAGCTGTTTTTTACCCTGATCCAACGAAAACGAGCATGCGTACAGCTGTTGAATTATAACAGTGCGGCGCTGATGTCGAACATCCATATATTTACTTGTTGCAATATTTGCAGATACGGTGGGGGAGCTTTTTTTTACCGCAGTTTTGACATTTTACCAGCGATACGAGTTCGCGTGTTCGCTCTGCCATCCGTTTGCCTTTACGTTGGGTTGAGTGCTTCCGTTTCGGTAATGGTGCCATAGAACTAGTGAAAAATGGTGTAAATATCTAACTCCAAAAACAAGTATAGCAAACGAATTACCTCTTGACAATATGGAAACGACTCGCTATATTGGAATTATATGATCAAAAAAGGAATCAGAGGATTTACGTTGATCGAACTTCTGATCGTAATCGCACTTCTTGGAGCTTTGGCAGTAGGACTACTCGCAGCATTGGATCCGTTTGAACAGTTGAAAAAAGGGACTGATACCGGTATACGGAATACGGTTTCGGAGTTGCAGGGTTCAATCGTACGCTATTACGCCATTAAAAACGGTATGCCGTGGGAACAGTTGGGAACACCGATTACCACATTTACCGCTACAAATCTATTGTCTGCATATACTGGTATAAATATTCCTGACATCATAACGGCTGGTGAGCTTAAAACGGATTTCTCGACATTGGCATCCGGACAACTTTCAAACATTACCATCGAAGGTTCATCCGAATCAGTGACTGTTTGCTTTGCGCCGGCGTCAAAATCGTTTAGAAGCGACGCCAATACAAAATACTACATAAGCGCGGGAGAAATAACGTCATACAGCGCAAACAACAGTACGACCTGCGGAGATCCGGGTTCTGCAACATTTGCCTGCATGTGGTGTGTTGAATAATACGTGATAGAATAGGAAATATGTCTATCATCGTCTTCATAGGGGAAATAGGTATTTTGTGGTTACTGAGAATTCGTCACTTATTTGGGGGAGACAGTGCTGAATACGTTACCATAGCACATACGTGGAGCATAGCACATCCTCCCGGATACCCGCTCTATTCATTGCTGGTCAACCTGGACCGGCTGACTCATATTGACCCTTCTTTGGTAATGTTATCCAGTATTCCGACAGTCATTGCGAGTTACGTACTCTATCGCACGTTCCTGCTCTTCAGAAGGAACAAAACCATTGCACTTATCCCCGCGGTACTCTACGTGTTTTTGTTTCCCGTCTGGTTATACAGCGAAGTTCCCGAGGTATTTGCCATGAACAGCATGTTTATCGCGATCATTACCTATATATTATTGTCCGCATATCTCCAAAAAAAAAGGGGGGTACCGTTACGATTGTTTTTTGTGTTCGGTCTCAGCCTCACGAATCATCAAACGATTCTTCTGTATCTGCCCGGATGGTATATTCTTGCTAAAAGTCATCTGCGCTCCTGCTGTAATACAGTACCCCGTGTATTAAAAGCGTTCGGAGCTCTGCTCATCGGGTTATCAGTCTATATATATGCCCCGATCGCCGGTTCGTTCAATCCACCGCTCGATTTCGAAAACGCAAGCACCCTGCAAGGATTTCTCAGGCTGGTTACCCGCGCCACCTACGGCACATTCAAGTCATATCAGGGATCAAAGCCCGATTTGCTGACCCAATTCTTAGGCATGGGATCAAGTTTCATCTACATATTGCTGGATTTTCGGGTTATCGGCGCGCTGTTTATAATATTAGGCCTCATATGGCTATACAGATACCACAGAACACTGTTTGTATTTGCCGCTGTAACCGTTTTATGCCATCTTGTTTTCTTCTTTTACATCAACTTCAGCCTGATTAACCCGTTCGGTGCCGCGACATATGAGCGGTTCCTGATCGGCTATTATTATATTCTGGTGTTGCTTTTTGGATTAGGCATGCAATACGTCCTTTCGTATATCCAATCTATACGCCTTTCACATAAAGAATTATCATGGATTAAGAACATTTCATTTTACTTATTCGGCATTTCGTTTGTCTTCATCGTTTTTATTTCAAATTATCGGACAATACACTATGTCAACGCCATACATCAGTTTGACTCATTTGCGACCGATATACTCAATAACCTCCCGAAAAATGCCATTCTTGCCACGACGTCGGATAACTCGACGTTTACCGTCGATTACTATTATTTCGTCAAGCGTTATCGACCGGATATCAAATTGTTATCGGTCGGTATATTCAACCGATCTTATTACCAAAACGTATTGAAAAAAAAATATCCGGAGCTCGATTTCCACGGACTTGAGGTAAACAATCTGGCTGAATTTATACGGAGCAACAGCAAGAAATTTCCCGTCTTTTTCGAGAGCCCAGTGGTATCCGGTAACTGGGTACCGTACGGGTTAACGTGGAAATACTACCGCACTGACAGCGAGGCAAAAAAAGACTCTTCGGCGCTCGTCCAAGCAAACAACAGTATCTGGCATTCCATCCATATTCCAGCGGTCAATGCGCATCAAAGCAACATCTATCATCTTAAAACGCTGCGCGACGATTACGTTGGTAAACTGCTATCATATGTTCGATATCTGTATTCGCTCAAAGAGGATGCGCTGGCATCTTCGTATATCGATGTCATCTTGCATAACGATCCCGAAAACAGGGAAGCGCAAGGATTGCGGCTGCGGATACAATCGCGGAACTACAATTGCAGCGCTGCCGAGAAAACATACAAGACCTATCGACCCGGGCTGAATTTTGACTCATTATCACAACTTACCGATGCTTTGAACTATATTTATTTCTGCGATAAGCAAAATCCCGAAGCAAACAAATTCGTGAATCAATATCGGCGCATCGATGTCAAAGAACAGGCTATCCAACCCACACCCAGTTCACAAAATACAAAGAAATAACATAGAGTGATATGGTAAATATTGAGAAAACAAGAAGAAATTTCCATCCGTTGAGTTTTTTCGCCAGATAATAAAACAAAGGAAACGATACTATCTGAAGTCGCGTGAATGACATGTATTCAACGCTCAACAGCGGAAAAAGCCACAACAGAAAAGAAATCCACCATAGATTCGAAGGTATGTTGCCGCGGCTTTTAATCAGCAGATATAAAACGGCGAAGGTTGCAATGATATCGATTTTTGAGGAATTGAAACTATGCCACGATAAAAAAGGGAACTCAATGACATTATATGCATTGACTGCTAAATAAAGGAATGGAGAATTGCGGATAATGGAAGGCAGCAGATGCGCATTTGTAACCCAATAAGGTCTCACTTTGATAAAAATCAGCGGATTGCCGGTCATGACGTAACAGAAAAACATCCAAGCGGCCAATGGAGCAAATCCTACCAAGATAATCAACAACAGTCCGCGCATTTTTTTCCTCATGCCGCGCGTGACCGATGACGAGAGAAATGAATAGAAGAGAAGCAGAAAAAGCGGAATACCCGTCCCTTTCACCGCCATCATCAATCCGACCGACAGAGCAGCGAAAATGTATCGCCGTTGAAGAAGAAAATATGAGAACAATAACAAAAAAAACAGGAAAAGGCTTTCTCCGAAAAAACTCCTGAAGAAGATTGCCGACGGGAAGAAAAAAAGCAGAAAACAGGTCTTGATCGCCGTGCTCTCGTTATCGAGTCCCCGTACCAGGAAATACAAAAGAACGAAATCAATAAGAAGCAGTGCGTTATTGAACACGAATGACGTGACAAAAATATTGCGGACGATCACGTCAACAGACCGAATCAACAGTGGATACAGAGGAAAAAAGTTATACGGAGACGCTTGATTGAAATTCAGCTTTTCGAACGGTAGATTGCCGTTTGTTTTGTGATAACCCTGTTGAGCAATCCTCAGATACCACTGTGCGTCGAAAACCGCCAGGGATTTTAAAAAATCATACTGCTTATGGTCTATGCGCGGGTCAGGAATATAATGATACGCAACGACATAGTTGTTTCTATCAAAGGGTACGGCGGTGTGAAATAGCCGTATGAATAAGAAAAAACCTATATTCAGTATAACAAAGACTGTTATGTATCGGATCAATGTATACATTGCAGAAAACAATAATGCTATAGTATACTATTTTTCATATGGATAGAAATGGGTTTACGCTCTTGGAACTCATGATCGTCATCGTTATTCTCGGTGTACTCGCCGCACTGATCTCCGGGAACTTTATTACCTCTTTGGAAAAGGGACGAGATGCGAGAAGGAAAGAGGATCTCGGACAAATCCAAAAAGCGCTTGAAATGTATTATACCGACGTAAAAGCCTACCCTACACCTATTCCCGGAAATGTTGGCTTTGTGTTCGGGAGCCAGTTTAGCTATTATAATGGCAATTCTGCAGTTAAAACATACATGCAAACCGTGCCTAACGATCCTATAACAAGCGATAATTACCGGTACGTTTCTGACGGACAATCGTATGCGCTCTATGCATGCCTAGAAAGCGATCAGCAAATTCTACCCTACCTCAGTACCAGTTCGCGATACGGTTCGTTCAGCTGTGCAACACAATGCTTCGAACCTGACGGAACGACCAAAACCAAATGTATTTGGGGTATCTCTGACGCCGGTTCTTCTCCGTAGAAAAAATTCATAGCGATTGGAGTTCTTTCCTCGCCTCTTGATCCTGCGTATTGAGATGGGTAAGGATATATTCAAACGCCTGTTTAGCCTGTGCTTTCATGCCATATTTCTTGAACAACTGCCCTTCAAGCAAATAGGCATCACGATAATCCGTTTTAAGATGCACGGACTGTCGAACATATTGAAGTGATTGAGCTTCATCCATATCTTTCTGTGCTTGATTTTTTTCATCGTCATAAAGAAGAGAATAAAATACCGCCAGGCTGTACGGTATTTTTGGATCGGTCGGAGAAAGCCGATACGCTTCCTGAAGAGCCTGAATGCCCGTTTCAATATATTGCGTATTCAGGCTGATTTCATAAAACAAATATTCGTTTTTGGCGCGGGTTTTCCAGTACAGGACATTCTTCGGAGACGCACGAATGCTGTCTTTGTTATACCGGTCGGCAAGCGCAATTAATTGGTTTGCAGCGTCCGATTGCTTTTGATATGCGGCGATGACGCTGAGATTCGCCAGCACATATGACAACCTGTCTTCATAGACATGTTCATACTTCAATTTCAACGCATCCTGCAAATATGTAACTGCCGTCTGATAAGCGCCCTGTTTCGCGTAATTATCTCCCAAAGCATACATAGTATCTGCAAAATAATACCTGACGATATAGACTTCCATACATATAGTTATTGCAACAATCGCCGCGATACCCAACCACTGAATGATGGAAACCTGACCACCAACTCGTTCTTCTTTTGCTATTCTCTGCTGGGAAGTATGCAAAACAAGCAATGCAGGGATGATAAAAAAGAACAGGTTAATAGTCGTCGTAGAAAATCCTACTAAGTTGGTGATCAGGATCGTCGCGTACGCGGCAGCAAAACAAGTACTCAGGAAAAAGTCGTCATACGCGGCTGGGTTTTTTCTCACGGACTTCACGGCGTAGCGGATAAGGAGAACGATGACGCCAATGACAAACGACATATATGTAAAAAGTCCAAGATACCCTGTAGTCGCCAGATAATTCAGATATTCATTGTGCGCTTTGTTGTAGAGATAATCCCATTCAGAAGTCATATTATGGGCAGCGGGCCGGACAAAATAATAAGCATAAGCAAATGTTTCGGGTCCGGTCCCCAGTAGAGGATAGCGGTTTGCCAGTCTGATAGCCCCTTTCCACACGATTTTCCTGATTGCCAGGGAGCCGGTGATTTCAATGGTATTGGGAAGAGTTGATGATGTCGGGGTACTGAGCACCCGCGTAGCAATAATTTTTGGTTTCGAAAGAAACGAAAAACTCAGAATCCGATCGACCGGAACAATGTCGGTTTTGAAGACAAACAAAGATATAACCATCAAAATAGACACAGGTAAGATAATATATGTAAGGCCAAAACGTTTTTTCCGCAGTACAAACAGCGCGATAACGGCGCCGAACCACAGAAGTATTGCTGCAATAACGGCTACGAGTGCCGAACGCGAGCGGGTAAACAATACTGCCGAAAAGTTCAAAAACAAATATCCGTAAAGAATCAGCGATCTTCCACTTATAAAAACAGGAAGGGAAGGTGAGGTGTTTTTGTGGCGAATATAACCTTTTGCCGGATCTTTTTTTTCCGGTTCATTCAAAAAAATTCGTTTGGACAGCATATACGCCGCAATGAAGAAGTTTATCGCCAAATATGCGCCGAGCCAATTCGGCTGCCCCAATGTGGAGAACATGCGAATATCCGGATGGAATTGAGCAGTCCAACACGCATTGGTAAACTGGCCGCTGAACACGAGACAACTCAAATCATGGCCGAAATGGCCGGGCAGTCCCCACAATATGACGAGAACCGAACTTACAAGGGAAATTTTGAGGAGCCGCGACAGAAATTTACCGAATTTATCACTGTCGGAGATGTTGGAAACTATGCCGTAATACAAAAAAATATAGGTAATTGTTGATAATAAACCGCCGTTAAACCTGCCGTAATAGCCGAAAAACGACGTGTGCGGATCGATGGAAAAGACGGTGGAAAGAATCTGGATGAATAAAAAAAGTAAGATCGGTATGTCGAGCGCGCTTTTTTTCAGTATAATTTTTCTATTGAGGATCATTTTTAGCGACCAAAAGAAGAAAATGAGTGCGGCGGAGCAATAGATGAACAGCATCTTATTGAACTCAAAGAGTTCAGAGGTCGAGGAGGTCATTACGAGCGGCGTTATCAAAAAAAGACCGAAGTATATCAGTTGTATAATACTATCAAGTATTGACATAATCAGGTATGTTACATTTTATCCAAAATTTAAGGAAAATCAAACTCCCGTTTCTTTCCTATACGCAATTATATTTCGATCTGGGAACTTCCGTCACGAAAATTGCCATTAAGGATAAAGGCATTGTCGCGCGCGAGTCAACATATCTGGGGATGAACTCCCGTATGAGAGAGTATATTTTTTTCGGCAAGGAAGCTAAATCCATTGTGGGAAAAACGCCGGACTTCATCAAAATCGTGCGTCCGGTGGTAAACGGGGTGATTTCGGACTTTGACGCGGAAGTTGCGTTCTTAAACAAATTGATGGATCAATCGGTATACATATACTACAGGAATTCTGTATTTAAACCGCCATTATACGCTATCGCCATCGTACCAACCGTTGCGACGGAAATCGAACAAAAAGCAGTCGAGGAGGCGTTGATCAAAGCAGGCGCCTCTCATGTTTACCTTATAGAGAAATCGCTCGCGACTGCCATGGGATGCAATCTCAACATTTTCTCGCACCAACCCAACCTTATTGTGGACATTGGCGGCGGTCTGATCGAATTGTCAATCATCAGCAGCGGCGGAATTGTCGCGCAAAAAACGCTCAAAACAGCAGGCGATCACATGAATAGACTGATTTACAATTACATCTATTTAAAATACGGGGTTATACTCGGCGAATCTACCTGTGAAACATTGAAGATGGAACTGTTGAATTTCAGCAATGAAGACAAAACGACGGCCATTCGCGGCAAATCCCTTGAGACTGGCCTGCCGAAATCTGTCCGCATAACAACCGCCGATATCAAAGAAGCACTGCTCGCCAATTTTAACCAAATCATTGACGGGGTAAAGGAACTGGTTGAAAACTCGCCGCCGGAGATATTGGACGAGCTGCTCAAAAGAGGTATTATTTTGTCCGGCGGACTCGCTCAGATCAACGGTATTGAGCAGTTTTTCTCCAAGGAATTGAAACTGGACGTGTTTGCGGTCGACGATGTCCAAAACGCAACCATCAATGGGCTGATAAAAATAGGTAACTCTATGGAGAATGTTATGAAAGTAGCTCTTTACCAGTAACATCGCTGTGGATGCCATTGACTTTTCCCATTCGTTCTTATAGAATGTATTTTTGCTTATCGCACTTTGACAATTATCCAAGCCAATATCATTTAGTCTCAATAAACGGGTTAGGA
>CAZFQZ010000006.1:0-39069 GCA_964521305.1 uncultured Gammaproteobacteria bacterium | reverse complement strand
TAGAACGTTGGGCTGGGGGTCCAAAGGTCGCGAGTTCAAGTCTCGCCGTCCCGACTAGTTTTTCAGGTGTAAAGGAGCGAGTTTTTACACTAAAAAACCGTTAGGTTTTTTATGTGCAAGTCTCGCCGTCCCGACTAGTTTTTCAGGTGTAAAGGTTTACTCAGAAAATTGCGAAGCAATTATTCTGAGGTCTGAAGACCGTGGGTTCATATGACTGATTCATCATATCCGACAACAATCGATAAATGTCTTCACTGTAACACGAAGTTATTTGCAATGAAATACCCGCTAAAATAAAGTCAACCCAAAAAACATGGAGTGAATATATAAGCAAATAATCTTCTTGACATCGTTTACAGAGAAATATACTATTATGCAGTCGTAGAGATTTATATGATAGTATGTGAAAGAAAAACCTTATTTACTTGTCATTGATACTTAAATTTTGTTATGCATAACAATAAATTCCATATTCCGACCATCTTCGTTATCCTCGGTGCGACCGGCGATCTTATGCACAAGAAAATCGTACCCGCGCTTTTCCATCTGTACAAAGGAGGGTATCTTCCGAAAATGTTTCATGTGATTGGATTTTCCCGCAGGCATTGGGATGATAGGCAGTTTCGCGACTCGCTCGTTGAGATACTGGAAGAGCATAAAGAAGAAGATTTCGATCAATTCGTACGCACGTGGTCATATCACGAAGGTTCTTTCGAGAATCTCGATCAGTACTCTGATCTGGCTCATAAATTGGGGCTTTACGACGATAAATGGCATGTATGTTCCAACAAGCTTTTCTACATCGCTGCTCCTCCGCAATATTATTCGACGATTTTGACCAATCTGCATCAGTCAAAACTCACAGAGCCGTGTTCGCCCGAAGAAGGCTTTACCAGGGTTTTGATAGAAAAACCCTTTGGGAAAGATCAAAAAACCGCGGAGGATTTGGAAAAACTGTTAAGCAGGCTTTTCAAGGAAGAGCAGATCTATCGCATCGATCACTACCTGGCAAAAGAAATGCTCCAGAATATTCTGAATTTCAGGTTTTCCAATGCAATCTTCGAAAGTTCGTGGAGCAATCAATATATCGAAAAGGTGAGAATCAGGTTATGGGAAACGCTGGGGGTTGAAAAACGGGGCGTATTCTATGACGGTATCGGCGCCCTTCGTGACGTCGGCCAAAACCACCTGCTGCAGATGCTGGCTTTGGTAACCATGGATCACCCGGGAAGTTTTTCAACCGAAGCGATAAGATCGAGGAGACTGGAGATCCTAAAGACATTGATGTTGCCAAAAGAGGAAGAGATAAAAAAATATACGTACCGCGCCCAATATGACGACTACCAAAAAATAAGCGGGGTAAAACCCAAATCAAAGACGGAAACATATTTCAAGATCCGCGCATATCTTAATTCTCCGCGCTGGAAAGGCGTTCCGTTTATCCTGGAAAGCGGCAAGCGGTTGCCGATTGCACAAAAGGAAATCATTATTACATTTAAACATCCGAATCCGTGTCTATGTCCGTCCGGTTCGAATCATGATTTGAAAAACCGGTTGATATTCCAGTTGGAGCCGAATGAAGGAGTATTTTTGGATCTATGGTCCAAAAAACCCGGATTGTTATTTGACGTGAAAGGCCAGAAGTTTCAGTTTTTGATCAGGGAACAGCAAAAACGCACCCAATACGTTGAGGAATACGAAAAATTGCTCCTCGATTCGATCAGGGGCGACCAGACCCTGTTCGTGCGAAGCGACGAGGTTTCCACCATGTGGAAATTCATTGATCCGATATCCTATGCGTGGGAGGAAAACGCAGTGCCTCTGAAAAGTTATAAACCGGATTCAGAAGAGCCGATGCTGGAATCGCAATTTATCGACACGAGCATTGATAACGGACGATCAATCCGGAAAATGAGGCAGGAAATCGGCATCATCGGTTTGGGGAAAATGGGCGCCAATATTGCCCGTCATCTGAAGGAAAAAGGATGGAGCGTATATGGTTACAACCGTACGCAAAGCGTAGCGGATGATCTGTTGAGTGAAGGCATTCTTCCCGCGCACTCAATCGCCGAACTGGTCCAAAAACTGCATGCTCCAAAACTACTTTGGCTTTCACTGCCTGCGGGAACCGTTTTGGATGGATTGTTGTTCGGTAAAGACGGATTATATGCGATGCTGAATAAAGGCGATGTGATCGTAGACGGAGGAAATTCATTCTATAAGAATACGATCACGAGAGCGAAAAAAATGGCGGTGAAGGGAATCAAATATATTGATGCCGGTGTTTCGGGTGGGCCTGCGGGTGCACGGTACGGGGCGTCGTTGATGATTGGCGGAGACGTGGAGACGTTTAAGCACCATGAACGGTTGTTTTTCGATTTGGCTGTGGCCGAAGGATACCAGCATTTTGAAGGAACAGGCGCAGGTCATTTTGTCAAAATGATCCATAACGGTATTGAGTATGGCATCATGCAGGCGATTGCAGAGGGATTTACTCTATTGAAGCGGTCAGAATTTCATTTAGGTCTTTCCGGAGTCGCGCAGGTATATAATCACGGAAGCGTGATCGAATCGAAACTTATGGAATGGTTGCAGAATGCGCTTACGTTGCACGGGGAGTCGATGGAAAAGGTTTCCGGAACGGTTGCACATACGGGCGAAGGATTATGGACCATACAGACGGCTGAGGAAATGAAGATACAAACAAAAGTGATTCAAGACGCACTCCAATTCAGGATCGACTCGGAAAAAAACCCTTCATATACGGGTAAGATCCTTTCCGCGCTTCGGGAACAATTCGGCGGGCACTCTATCAAATAAAGGCATTTTTTGCTACAATATACGCATGAGTATGTCACCTGTGAAAACCGTTATCAGGCGTCCGTCGTGGGACGAGTATTTCATGGAGCTTGCCCAGGTAGTGAAAAAACGATCCAATTGCTTAAGAGCAGTATACGGCACCTTAATAGTGAAAGATTTTCGAATTATTGCGACAGGATATAACGGTACTCCGCACGGCGTGAAGAACTGCATAGACGGTGGATGTGACCGTTGCATGCGCCGCGAAAAAGGGGAAATACAAACGCACGAATATCAGGAAAGCTGCATCTGCGTGCACGCCGAACAAAATGCCATAGTTCAGGCTGCATATCTCGGTATTTCGACGAAAGGCGCAACCATGTATGCGACGATTTCGCCGTGTTCAAGCTGCGCAAAGCTTATCATCAACGCGGGAATCGTACGGTATGTGTATGCTAAAGAGCATCATGACAAGGAAGGAATCAATCTTCTGAAAAAAGCGGGTATACGGGTTGAATAACGTAAGTTACAGGAGGATATATACATGAAACCAATAATAGCGTTTATCGCAACTTTTTCGTGTATTTGCGCGACCGCAGCTATAGTGATAAAGCCGGCATATGCGTTTGATTTTTCCCGGCAGAATAATAAGTTCGGCATCGGATTGGCACAACCGCATTTAGAAGATCTGCAAAAAGCCGCGGATCTGGTGAATTCGAACGGCGGGGACTGGGGATATGTTACCCTGATTATTCAGGATAACGACCGGAACCGCGAAAAATGGCAGGACATATTCGATCATCTGCGACAATATCACCTTATTCCTATTATCCGCATCGCTACTCATCCGGACGGACAGAGTTGGCAGCGGCCAAAAAAAGAAGACGCACAAAGCTGGGCGGATTTTTTGGATAGTCTTCATTGGGTGGTCAAAAATCGTTATATTGTTCTCTTTAACGAACCAAACCATGCTACAGAATGGGGTGGTACGGTGGATGCCGCTAACTATGCTGAAGTTGCCAAGGACTTCGCCGAAAAATTGAAGGCGAAAAATCCCGATTTCTTTGTCATGCTCGCAGGACTTGATGCGTCAGCGCCGACCAGTATGCCTCAATATCTGGACGAGTATTATTTCATGCAGAATTTTTTTCAAGCAGTTCCGGCGGGCGATTTCGAACGGCTCTTTGACGGTTGGGCATCGCATTCATATCCGAATCAGGATTTTTCAGGAAACCCACTTGCTGCGGGCCGCGGAACCGTCCGCACCTATGTGTGGGAACTGGGTATGCTGAAAACGTTCGGCGTGAATAAGACGTTACCGGTATTTATCACTGAAACAGGCTGGACCGACAAACATCTTTCCCGCCAGGATATTGCCGATGATTTTGCTGCTGCATATCAGAATATATGGGTACCGGATGACCGTGTGGTTGCGGTGACGCCGTTCGTGTTCGACTATCAGTCAGACCCCTTTTTAGGATTTTCGTGGAAACTTCCTTCTTCACAGGTGACAAACGATCAGGAGTTTTATCCCCAGTATTATACGGTTCAGTCGCTTGCAAAAACAAAAGGAGATCCCGAACAGGTGGATACGGGAAAAATCAACATAGATCTTCCGACGCAGTTTGTCGCGAATTCGAGTTATCATTTCAGAGTCCGGCTCAAAAATACCGGACAAGCGATCTGGGATAAAAACACCGGATATCGGTTATCAGCTGTCAGTTATCAGAATAAAAACCAACTGGAGTATTTTTTTTCTGACTTGAAAGATATAAAACCGTTCGAAGAAAATGATGTTGATGTATACATTAAAACGGGAAATAACCTCGGAAAAGGAAAAATAACCGTTAAATTGATGAAAGATAATAAAACGATTTTGCAGACGCCGGGATTGAGTTTTGATATCATCCCGTTGCCAAGCCTTAAATTTAATATCCAGCTTTATCCGAAACTGGTGAGTGACGGTGACCGGTTCGAACTGCAAATTTTTGATGATACAGGAGGAGTGGTGCTCAAAAAGAAAGGACTTCACGTCAGCAACGGACAAGGAAGTGTTGAGGATATCCAAAATATCATCCCCGGAAAAGAGTATAGGGTTGTTTTACTCGATCCGTACTATTTGCCGCGGCAGACGTTTATTGTTTTTCAACGGGGAGAAAATCCCGCTCGTTTCAAGCGCATGTATCCTTTGGATCTGGACAAAAACGGCCATCTCGATTGGGAAGATGTGGGAGAACTATTAAAACATCCCGAATTGATGCGATTATTTTTTCCGTAATCAGTTATACTAAAGAATAGTATGGTTAACGATCACGAACATCGCGAAGACAACAACAGGAGAAGAAGAGATGATGATAAATGGAGAAATAACAACAGAAGGCATAATCGACGGGATAATCGTAATGAGGAAAATGATGATCGGGAATTCTCTGATGATAGGGGGCAGATTCCGCAATCGGACGAACAACAATCACGTGAATTGGCAGCTGTCGCGCAACAACAACAATTGGAAGCCGCTCAGAAAATTCAGGCTCAACTGGATGAAATAAAACAATCGCAGGCGAACGCAGAACAAAAAGTCAACGCTATTGAAGCTAAAATCGAAAAACCGACGGAGCCCAAAAAAGAAGAGGAAAAACCAGCAAAGCCTTCGGAATCTGAGCAGCAAAAAACAACAACGCCGGAACCACCGAAATCCAATCTACTCCCGGAAAAAAAACCAAGTTTTTTCGACCAGATAGGAAAAGGCGTCCAATATTTAGGAAGGGCGGCCGGAATGGCAGTGCAGGTAGTCAGTTCGCCTTTATTCCTTGCAGCAAAAGGAATAGAAGCAGGTGTCGCGGCAATAGACAAGTTTTTTTATGGAATGGCTCAACAGCTTGGTTTAAAACCGAAAGATCCTCCACCGAAACCCGCATGATTCCCCATTTATGGAAGAGATTTCAAGTATTTTGCATGGTTTTCCAATGCATCGGTTTTGGTCAGATAACTTCCCGGGCATACGATATCCGGTTTATATTTTTGTTCGAGAATATAAGAAATTGTTTTATTATTCATTGCTCCATCGAGTGAAATTTTATTCCTATAACCGGCAACTCGTAATTGTTCAATTTTAATGAGCGATTCAGGTATAAAGGGATTTCCCTGCGCCCCGGGATTAACTGTCATAATTTGTATTATGGGGATAGTTTGCAGATTATAGTTCACAGTGAGCAGTTGAACTGAATCCTCGGGATTGAGGACTAAACCGAAATTAAATAGGGGATAGGTTGTAGGGAGTAGGGAGTAGTTGGGAGAGAGAGAAACGTGGATCAAAACGGTTTTAATATTCAGGAATTTTTTCAGCCCTATCAACTTTTTAATCTCTTTTTCGTAATCTTCAACCATGAAGTGGAACTCAAAAGACAATCGTTTGAACGTTTGAAGGTTTAAAGGTTTGAAGGTTGAAATAAGCTCGTCTATTTGTACGGTTTTGTTAGGGACAAAGACCCCGTCGGCGATATCGATCTGGAAATAATCGAAGTAAGGTGAAAGTTTCTTGATTTGACCGAATAATCCATCAGGTGTTTCTTCGAGTATTGAAGGAAATGCGATCATGGTATTATTGTAGCATGGATTTTCAACAGGCAAAACAGTACTTCAATGTTCTCTATGAAGAAGTGAACGGATATGGTATATCCGCACAGGCACGGGCCAAAGTACTGCATCAGAACAAAGGGCATACCTATGGTGAGATTGTTCCCGAATCCTTTCAAAGGATGGTGGGTTTTGTACAGCCGAAAAAAGGTGAAGTTTTTTATGATTTAGGCTCTGGAACGGGAAAAGCTGTTATTCTGGCATCTATGTTGTTTGCATTTTCCCGCTGTATAGGCATAGAGATATTCAAGGAACTGTATGAAACGAGCGTACGGGTTTTAGACAGGTATACTTCCGAAGTACGAGCGGTTCAAAATACCGGTACGAATATGGAGTTTGTAAACGCGGATTTTCTTACTCATGATTGTTCAGACGGCGACGTTTTCTTTATGCACGCGACCTGTTTTGACGATGATCTTATGGCCCGCATAGCTAAGCACCTGGTGCAGGTGAAAAAGGGGACGCGTATTATCACGGTGACTAAAACACTGGACTCTCCCGGGTTTGTTTTGCTAAGCACGCAGGAGTATTACATGGGTTGGGGAAAGGCATCGGTGAATTTTTATATGAAGACTTCCTCGTAAATTGCTCCGTGTAATCGTATATTCTGCGGTTTTTGTAGCTTATTGTCCATTGACAGACCTTTAATTTTCAACTACAAGTATCTTAAAAGTCAAGTTATTTCATGGTAGATTTGGCTTTCCGGGATTTGATTTTTAGGTATAGATACTATGCTTTCTACCGTATATTCCGGCTGTGTTGTAGGGCTTGACGGCATGCTGATCAAAGTGGAGGTCGATGTCGCTGAACACGGATTCCCCACATTTGCCATCGTTGGTCTTCCTGATAAGTCTATAGACGAGGCAAAAGATAGAGTTCGGACGGCAATCGTCAATACAAATTTTAAGATGCCCGATTCCCGTATAACCATCAATCTTGCCCCGGCAGATATTCCTAAAGAGGGATCGGCATTCGACCTGCCCATAGCCATAGGTATACTTACGTCATCCGGATTTATAAAGACGGATGTACTGACAAACAGTCTTTTTATCGGCGAGCTTTCCCTTCAGGGCGCTGTGCGGCCGGTCAATGGCATTATCTCTCTTATCATGATGGCGCGGGAACAAAAGATTGCGCAGGTGTTTGTTCCGTCGGAAAATGCCGCGGAAACGCAGCTTTTTGACGATATTATCATTTTTCCCGTAAGAAAACTTTCCGATCTCATTCTGAACCTCAACGGGCAAAAACAGTTAGTTCCGCAGAAATCTGATGAAACAACGTTAGCCATTGATGAGGAATATGAAACGGACTTCTCCGAAATCAAGGGGCAGGAGACGGCAAAACGTGCTCTCGAAATTGCCGCGAGCGGGTTCCATAACATTCATCTCAAAGGCCCGCCGGGCGCAGGGAAAACACTGCTATCACGTTCATTCCCGTCTATTCTGCCACCTATGGAAAAACAGGAAATACTGGAGGTTTCGCGGATCTATTCGGTTGCGGGTTTGCTGCGAAGAAAGCCGTTTTCAAGTTCTCGGCCGTTCCGCTCACCGCACCACACCGGTTCACGGATCGGATTGATCGGCGGCGGCGGTATTCCCAAACCGGGCGAGATTTCATTGGCCCACCGCGGAGTGTTGTTTCTGGACGAGTTGCCCGAATTTCCCCGTTTTGTTCTGGAGGCCTTACGGCAACCGTTGGAAGACGGATTTGTGTCTATTTCGCGGGCCGCCGGAAGCGTGCAGTTTCCAGCACGGTTTCTCCTTCTTGCCGCGTCAAACCCCTGTCCGTGCGGGTATTTGAATCATCCGAGGAGACGTTGCTCATGCCTGTCGGGAATGATTCTGAAATACCGCAAACGGTTGTCCGGACCGCTTCTTGACCGGATCGATCTGCATGTTGACGTGCCGGCGGTTGAACAGGAAAAGTTAACCGCTCTTCGTGATGGAGAAACAAGCGAGAGAATCCGTTTACGAGTAATTGAGGCACATAACCGACAAAAAGAAAGACTGAAAGACGTCGGCATATCAACCAATGGAGAGATGACGAGCAGAATGGTTCGCCAGGTTTGCAAACTCACGCCTGACGCAGAGGAAATCCTCAAGCAGGCGATCGACCGATTTTCATTATCCGCCCGGAGCTATTTCAAGATCATAAAAGTGAGCCAAACAATTGCTGATCTGGCAGGAAAAGAGCATATCGAACGCTCGCATATCAGCGAAAGCTTGCAGTATAGATTTTATGAGGAGTAAAATTATTTTTTATAAAAAGAATTTAATACTTTTAAAACCGGGTTTGGTCCAATCTTTCTACGAAGGAAATGTTATGCGTCAACCCATCCGGGTCTCCGATCCGATGCCGTTAAACAACAAATTGCAACTCCTAATATACCTAAAGTATTCGCAAGTGACCACCTTTCTTTACCTGCATTATTTATAAAACTACCATCCAAAAAAGCAATCTCTGCTGGTGGTTGTTTTTCTTCAATATATGATGAAAGTTAATGAATACCATCAGAAACATCAACAAAAGTCATTACAATACTATAATTTAAAGCAACTAATTGAACGAAAGTTCTTAGTGCATCTGGGTCGTCATCTCTAATTATGACTCGCGGTTTCTCTTGCTTCAATACTGGCATAATTTGGTGCGATTGTACCTCTTCTTTGCACGCGCAACTGAAGTTTTTTTAAAATCTGTAGAAATACAGATGTATTTATAGATTTGTACTTTGCAAACTTTAGCCTTTATGGACTTTATAAATTATTGCTTTTGTCGCTTATAATCCATTGATTTCCTTATGGAGGTTATTTACTATCTGCTTGCGATCGTGACTAAGCACATGATATGAGAAAACTATTAAACTTTACCGATTGGTTATTACTCGGCGCTGGAGGATTTATTGATTTTATACAGGAAGTACGTGATCCTTTTCATTTGATGGAGAACTATTACCGAAACTTCTACGGATATGTTCCTTACCGTTTTCAAAAAACCAACTATTACCAAATATACTGGAACAATTTAAAAACAGGAAATTTAAGTAAAGTAGTTAAGGAGGGTGAAGTGTTTTTGGAATTAACTTCTTCAGGCAAAGAAAAAATACGGCGTAAATTTCCATTTGCGAATTTTCAAAAACAAATTTGGGATGATGTGTGGCGCATAGTAATTTTTGACATTGAAGAAGAAACGCGCTGGAGGCGAGATAAATTTCGCAGTAAATTAAAGGAACTAGGGTTTGGTCAGCTGCAAAAATCCGTTTGGATTAGTCCGTATGATTTTCTGGGGGAACTAAAGGAGTTTTTAACTTCGCATACATTAACAGATAAAGTAATTCTGATTGAAACTGAAAATTTTTTTGTTGACGACCTGAAGACGTTAGCCAAAAAATTATGGCCGATTGATCAAATCAATCATTACTATAAAGAAATAGAAAAAGAGATACAGATTTTTCAAAAAATAAAAGATAAGAATAAACGTAATAAATCGTTATTTGATCTTAGGGGAAAAGTCATCACTGCTTTTCTATCTGATCCTCATCTACCAGAGGAAATGTTACCAGAAGATTGGTGCGGAGAGAAAGTGAAAAAGAAAATAAAAAAACGAGCGATTTTTAATTTAGACATATCTAGTGTTTGCTTACGATCGTGACTAAACACATGATACTATGACGATTAAAATAAGTAAGGTAATAAATGGGCATTTCGTACTGGATTATTATGAATAATATCTATTATTATCTGGGTTTTTCCTATTTTGACGGCATTGGACCAATGACCTTGCAGGCGCTTATTGCGAAGTTTGGCGATGTCAAAAAAGCATATGAGGCCGAGGAGGGCAGCTTACGAAATATATTACCGGCGAAGTTGGCAGAAAAATTCATTACGTTTCGTAGTGCATTCGACCCGGTAAACGAATTGCATTTGCTTAAGGAAAGGGCAATACATGTCGTCTTTTGGGAGGATAAAAAATATCCTCTTCAGTTAAAAAATCTTTCCGATCCGCCGATTTGTTTATATATGAAGGGAAAGATAAGCTTGCTTTGTGATTTGGCGGTCGCACATTTTGTCACACGAGAGTCTCCTCCCGAACCATACGGTTCGGGGTACTCGAAAGTGAAAAATTTTTCCCCGTCTCTTCAAACAGAGTATTTCAACAATTCACCTAAATTTTTTTTCGCCATAGTCGGGACACGAAATCCCACGCCTTACGGGCAACAGATCGCCAAAAAATTTTCCAATGAGCTAGCTCAGGCCGGGTTTACCATTGTTTCCGGGATGGCGATGGGTATCGACACAATTGCCCATAGAGGCGCTCTGGAAGTTGGCGGAAAAACAATCGCTGTTCTGGGTTGCGGCGTAGAGGTTATATATCCTGCGGTTAATCAGAGGCTATACTGGGATATTATAGAAACAGGCGGGTTGGTGATCTCCGAGTTTCCGCCCAAACAGTTTGTCGAAAAAGGATTGTTCGTCGCCAGAAATAGGATCATCTCCGGACTCTCTCAGGGCGTACTGATAATTGAGGGGCTTAAGGATTCCGGTGCTTTGATTACGGCACGTTATGCGGCAGAACAGGGAAAAGAAGTGTTTGCCGCTCCGGGTCCTATCACTTCGCCTTTATCGCAAGCGCCTCATTTGCTTCTGAAACAAGGCGCAAAACTCGTTACGTCGGTTGAAGATATCTATGAGGAGCTGGGATTGCGACTTTTACCTAAGAAAAAAGAAAACATAGAAACACAGTTAGATATGCACGAAAGAAAAATTTTTCAAGCATTACAAAAAGAACCGCTTCGTATTGATGACGTTGCACAACAAATTCGGCAGCCGGTTCAGCAAGTCCTCGATACTCTTTCGCTTCTTGAACTAAAAGGGATTATCGAAAAAAACACCGAGGGAAAATATCAGCTGAAATGGTGAGGATGTTTTTCACCCTGTTTTACAGCTTTATTTCCTGCAATTTTCCGATAAATCCTTCCATGTCTTCCTTGAATAACACAAAACTGTTTCGTGTTGACTGTTTGGTCTTTTTGTCATACCGCGACTCTGTTATTCTGAGATAATTATTGCCGGTTTTTGTTTGCTTGATGTCAAAGAAAATCGTATGCGATGTGCATTTCAACATATTGGATTTTGATAACTGATCAGCCATTGTTAAAACACCTCCTTCACTATAAAAACAATCTTTCATAATCCGCCATCCTAACACGTTTCCATACCTAAGCCTATTTTCTCTTATTTTTTTATTCAGTCAATGGACTATAAACGACAAAAAATTGGGTTTATAAGGTCCATAAAGTCTAAAATCTATAAAGTATATGGTTACTCGATTGATTCGAAGAATTGCAGCCGATAATGAATCGGTCCGGTAAAAAGGATCGAGACAACCGCAATTGAGCACTTCCGGTTTATGACGTTTTTTTGTAAGCAATAGTATGTTGCGGCTTTATGCAACTGATGGATCTTATGAGCGGTTACGGCTTCATATGGTTGTCCTTTTTTTAGATTTGCACGGGTTTTAACCTCAATAAAATAAATCTTTTTATTTTTCTCGGCCACAATATCGAGTTCGCCAAACTTTGAACGGAAGTTACGCTCGATAACGGCATAATGGCAATCAATCAAATAGGCGACCGCAATATCTTCGCCCTGTTTTCCCAGATTTTTTTTATAAAGAGTCATAGTGCATAAATGTAAATGGAAACATAGGCAAGGGTATGGAAACTGGATAATGGAAATAAGTTAAAAGGTTTAGAAATTGGTCAAGAAAAGGGAAGTGGAAGCAAGAACAGAGAAAAAAACACCAGTTTCCATTACCCGGCTTCCTGACCAGCATCCAAACCTAAACCCATTTTCTAATATTTTTGTTTCATCGTCCACGGACTATAAGCGACAAAATATATAGATTATAAAGTCTGTAACGTAAATCCTGATAAAATCATTTGCGAGTAATATATAATATGCCTATGCGCAATTATCAGTATATGGACGGAAACTGGGTTGACCAGAGAGATTTGAAAATCTCCGCATATGATTTGTCCGTAACCAGAGGATTCGGCGTGTTTGATTTTCTGCGTGCCTATAACAACAAACCGTTTATGCTCAAAGAGCATATCGATCGTTTTTTCAATTCTTTGAAGATCCTGAAGCTGAAACCGGTAAAAACGCGTTCGGAAATTGCGCATATTGTGTATGAGGGACTGAAGAAAAATAACTTCGGCAATACATATATTAAGATCATTCAGACAGGCGGGATGAGCAATGACGGGGTTACTCCTAACGGCAGACACTCGTTTATTATCATGTTTTCACCGGCGACAGTCTATCCGAGTTCGTATTTTGAAAAAGGAATAAAACTTATTACGACGCCCATGGGGCGTATTTATCCGAGCGCAAAATCCCTGAATTATATGGCCGGCGTTATGGCTATGCGGAGAGCAAAAAAGGAAAAAGCCGTTGAGGCGCTGTATATCGATTCCAGGTATATATATGAATGTGTGACCACGAATTTCTTTTCGGTTATGAAGGGCGCGCTTATTACGACCAGACACAATATCCTACGGGGCATTACCCGGAAAGCGACATTCGAAATAGCGAAAAAATTAAACATACCGGTTCTTGAACGGGATTTGCTTGTCAAGGAAATTCCGCATTTTGAGGAGGCGTTCATTACCACCTCGACAAAAGAGGTTATGCCGGTTATAAAGATAGACAAGATACGTATTGGCAGCGGTAAGCCGGGACCAATTACGCAGAGCATCATGACTTCCTTTAAGACTTACGTACGGAGCCACACACAGCAGTAGTGATACTATAGGTTTCATTTTGGAACATGTTTGACATCATGTCCAAATTGGGAATTTATGAGAAAGGGTTCAGTAATTATTATCTTTCCGCATATACCGTATTTTTCTCCTCATCCATTTTCTTTGCTCTTCTTATATATTTTTTCTTCAGTGCGGGTTGGGTGGTGATGAATGTGTCGATAAACTTCTTCGTTGTTTCGAAATCAACATACTCGGATGGCAGTGCTAAGGCGTTGATGTGATCGTTTTGCCGTGCATGTGTTATTTGTTCTTCGTTGAAACCAAGCGCGCACCGGATTCCTTTGAAACGATTTGCTGCGATGCTGACGCCTACGCCTGATCCGCAGATAACGATACCAAGGAAATCTTCGGGATTTTGCAGCACCGCTTCGGCGACTTTTTGCGCATAATCCGGATTATCGTCTTCAGGATCATATTCGTAGTTTCCGAGATCCTGTACACGGATATTTTTCTCCTGGAGGTATTCGATGACCTTGTTTTTTAATTCAAACCCTCGGTGATCTGCTCCGATGAAAATGGTCATGTTACTAAAGAGTATACCGATATGCATGGTAGAAAGTCAATCAGTTTACGGTTATCATCGTGAAAAGAAGTTCAACAACCTGAACAGGAACGCGTTGCTCGTTTGAACGATCTGACCGTTTTCAGCCGAAATCACCGCCTGGCTGGGAAGTGTAACAGGAATGAGGCCGAACAATTTGAATTCTTTTTGCCCCTCTGCTTTATATACCAATTGACCGTCCTCGGTTGCGATCTGTAACTTTGCCTGGGTTTGGGGATTGTTCATGATATTGAGGCTGTTGATAATCTGTGCCGCTTTATCGGGAAGAATCGTAACGCTCTTTGTGCCTGTCGGCGTAGTGACGGTTAACATTTTGGTTCCCGGATCAACCGAAAGTGGGAACTGTGTGTTGGCGCGTACATTATGAGTCGTTATTTCGAGTCCTTTATCTGCTTCTCCGGTTGAAATCTTTGTTGTCTCATCGTTATTCTGTATTTCAAAACCGTTCTGTTCCTGTTTGATTTCATTGCCTTTTTTGTCCTGGATATCGATCTCCGTTTTTCCGTTATCCGATGGGTGGATATTTATGCGTTCGATATCCTCATGTTTGATGGATGACGGATTCGGTATAGGCGCAGTACCGGAAATCGTACGCTGCCCCGATTCTCCTCCCCATACGTTTTCATGTTTTCCGCCGCTACTTACGGCAGTATTTTGGTCTTCTTCGCCGAGAACTTGTGATGTAGTGAATTTCAGATCGCCATTTTGCGTCATAACCCAGTTTGCGCGAACCTTTGATTGCTGAATTAAAAAGACAAAAGACAAAACAAGGAGTCCGATCGCGAGTTTTTTTATCATATAAATACAATAATAGATCTATAGATTGATGTCAATGGGATTGCTCGTCAATCCAATAGGTCGGCTTACCCATGAATATCCAACTCAGATTCATCTGCTTGATATGAAGGACATATTCTCTGATGAATACGATGACGGTTACTACTGCGAATATGGGATATATATAGGGAACATCCAGAAGCGGACCAAGAGAAGGGATTGCCAAGGTCGCTACGAACACAAAGAATAAGATCTCGAATATGTTGGGAAACAGGAAGAAATATATCTGCTTTCGGGTTATGAAAAACAACGCCTGACCAATGGTCCTGAATACAAAAAGGAATATGAATACCATGGCGTGCGGCGGTTTGTCCGCCAGGAGAAAAAGCATGATGAAAACGTACCAGTAATAGTCCAGGATTTTGTCCCACATCTGATATGTATGTTTGCGGAAGCGGGCTCGCTTGTAGAACTCGCCGTCTATCCAGTCGAGAATGAACTGGAAGATGCTGACGGGAACGACTGCAAAAAAAATCAAAAAAGCGGAAACGACACGCAGGAAAACGAGCAGATACACAAAAGAAAGATACGGTTGGACTTTCTTTGCGTTTTCACCCATGCAATCCATCATAACATAAATAATCCGGGTATAATATGACCTATGTTTGATACGCATTGCCATCTGAACTTTTCCGCATTCTCAAAAACGTTAGATTTGGTTATTCGCAACGCCAGGCAAGCGGGCGTGCAGTCGTTTGTTGTTCCCGGAACCGATATTGAAACGTCGAAAAAAGCACGGGAAATAGCTGAAAAGAATGAAGATATATATGCGGCTATTGGAATTCATCCGCACCACGTGTATGAATATGCCGTGCAACGTGAAGCGTATAACGTACAAGAAGAAATAAAAAAAATTGAAGAACTTGTGCGGCATCGGAAAGTCGTCGCGGTGGGAGAGATAGGAATAGACAGACATTATTATCAAAAAACCAAATATCCCGGTTATCGGATTGATGAGTCGTTTATTCAATTGCAAAAAGAAATATTGCTGCGGCAAATAGAGCTTGCCGTTCATTACAGGAAAACCTTGATTCTTCACAACCGTGAAGCAAAAGAAGACTTGTTATCCATTCTCTCCTCTCAACTCTCGATCTTCGATGCCATTCCCGTTGTTTTCCATTGCTGTGAGCCGGATCAAGAGTTGCTCGACTTTGCAGTCGAGCACAAGATTTTTATCGGCGTTGACGGAGACGTAACATATTGCAAGGAAAAACAGGAGTTTGTAAAAAAAATCCCTTTGGAAATGCTGGTTTTGGAAACGGATTCTCCTTATTTGTTACCCGAACCTTTGCGATCTCGGAGATTATATCCCAATGAGCCAAGGAACGTATCATTAATTGCAAATAAAATTGCTCAGATAAAAAGAATTCCAGTTAACCAGTTAACTGGAGCAACTACGGAAAACGCGGAGAAATTGTTTTCAACAATATAACAATTGAACAATTTGTTTTTCTACATCTCCTTTTTCGGGCCGCCAATGAACATGAGAGAAAGGATGGCCGCACCGACAAATCCGGATTCATAACTGTGCAACCAGCCGCCGATCGCGGCTCCCAAGATAAAAAACAGGATCATGAGCCCCAAACTGAATTCGCTTCCCATGTTGATGGCAAGATGCATGACCATGATGTAGGCGATCGCGATTAACGCATAGGTCATCAAATTCATGACGCCGTCATTGGTTTGCTTGGTGTTTATGGCAAAATTATTCGGGATGGTATTATTGCCTGGGAAGGTGATGATGTTACCAAGATCCAACGTCGGCAGGGGAATGCCGAGTATATCGTTGCTTGAAGCATTGGTATTCACGTTGTTTTGGTTATTATTCTGTACCGGAGGCGGTTGCAGCGGTTCAGGAACAGTAGGAGTATGAGCGGTAATGAACTGGTCACACGTCGCGGATGTCGCAGTTGCGCACGGGCCGCCACCTGCGCCGATATCATGCGTTCCCGGTATGCCGGGATCGCCTGCACCGAGTGCTGGTGAGGTCGGTTTCAATCCGAAATTTGCCCATGCGGCAATTCCTCTCTGGTCTGCCACAGGTGCGATAAACTGCGGATCCGCGTTGATTTTGCCGGTAAAATTATCGCAATATTCACGATTGGCATAACATTCATGATTGTTTTTCCAAATCAAATCATACTTGATGTTTTTATCTTTGAATTGAGCTATCGTGTCCGGGCAGTTTCCGTATATCCAACCCGCTCCGATGGTTTCCTCGTCATCTACGACAATGTTGTTTATGAAATCAATCGGCGGCAGATCCTGGTTGCACTGTGCATCCAAGCCTTTTCCGTCAAACGTGTTATTGTATGCTTTTATCGGTGCTGAGCCGTTAATTTCCAATCCGATGTTTGATACGAAAAAATTGTTGGCCGCCAATACGGAAGTGTTAAACAGATGGGTCGAGCCGCTGTCGTTACCGTCGAGAATGCTGTTTTTCACAATCAACCTGCTGTCCATAAAATACAAGCCTCCTCCCTGGAATTCCTTGATGTGGATATTATCTATGGTAACGTCGCCGCCATTGCTGCAGATGCCGGCGCGGTTCGCATAGACGTCGGGTTTGTCATGGCCTTCGCCGAATAAGACCGTCTGGCCGTTGCCTATTAGGGTGAGTTTCCGCGATCCAAGATTCAGGAAACAGGTGACCTTGGTGTTCGTGTCGCTGAAGGGAGTTGATTCCGGTCCCGAATAAGTGCCGGCATTGATCACAATGGTGTCTCCGTCATGGCTGGAATTCACGGCTTCCTGCAGGCAATTGGGTACGTTGCCGTTCGGACAGGCGTTGATCGTTGCGGCATCCGCCTGTTTCACATGGGAAAAAGAAGAGAACATAATGGAAAGGGTCAAGATACTCAGTGCGATTTTTTTCATTGTATTGCATGGAGAAACTTTTTTTTAAACTCCAAGGAAGAAAATTGCTTTGAGCGTTCATATGATTTTGCACCAAGAGTATTACGGACATCCTGATGAAAATAGAGTTCACCGATCGCATCTGCCAGGGAGTGGGGATCGTGAGGATCGGCAAACATGGCATTACCGCCGGAGATTTCATGCAAAACATCGATACCGGCAAGGACTGATGGACATTTTTGCGATGCAGCTTCAAGGTATGAAAAGCCGAATCCTTCATCGTGCGAAGGAAGAATATTGACACGTGCCTGTCGGTATAGTTGAATAAGTTTTTCATCTGGGACAAAACCCTTGAGGATAAACCGTTTGTCGCCCCTTATTTCCTCAAAAAATCTTTTAAGCTCGAGTTGCCAGGGATGAGAGTAATGGTTAGCGGTTGGTGATCGGTGACTGGTTGGAGAGAATATTTTACCGACGAATATGCAGGTAACGTTTAGGATTTTGATTGCTTTGGCCAGGTTCACGAGATTTTTGTTCCATGTTGCGTCGCCAACATACAGGCAATAGGGAGTAGGGAGTAGGGAGTAGGGAGTAGTTTTTCTGGTGAAAATTTTGGGTAAACATGGATAAATCACTTTTATTTTAATCTCATCGATTCCTAAAATTTTTATTATGTCTTTTTTGCTTGCTTCGGAATCGGTAATGATTACGTCATAATTACGAAGCGCAAGTTGATTCAGGAAGACATTTAATTTTCCTTTGATGCCGACTGGAAAGTGAGAAGGATATTTTAGGGGAATCAAATCGTGGATAATTGCTATTTGTTTTTGTGCAATCCGATTCATGCTTACAGGTGAATGAAAAAAGTTGAAAAAGGGATTGAGAAAAACAGGGTATAGGGTGTAGGGAATAGGGGGTAGTTTGTTGGAATAAGTCCAATTGGGAAAATTTTCCTTAAGAATTTGGAGATAGCGGCCAATTCCACGGGCTTTACTCAAAGAATCCAATCTGGTTGGGTCAAAAACAAAAATGTGTACAGCCATAGGTTAATTGTATCAAGAAGAATCCATATGGTAAAAGGAGGTAGATTATCTTACTTGAAATGTTGAGATTCCTCTTGCGGATGGAAGCCGCGTTACAGTGGTTTCTAAATGATTTGCTGATTGCTGGCTCATAGCTTGAAAAAAAGCACTTTCATCTGAAACGGCACCAATTTGTGCTAAATGATGAGCATAATGATCAAGAAATTCTCGTTCAAGTGCAGAGTGATGGACAAAAACTTGCGCATCATTTGATCGCGGTTTCAAATCAATGTCGGTACGTATGATATCCGCAATGGCTCGTTCCGCATGAGGTCCATCTAATATCTCTTCTGTCGCTCCTTTATGTTTTAACTCAGTCAATGTGCGCTTCAAAAAATCCATATCTTGTCCTGTTAATCCGTACGCTTCAGGATCCGCGAAAATATTAGCAAAATGGCCACAATGGATAGGTTTTTCTTCAATCAATGCTTCTGCGAGGTCGTGCATACCAAATGAAGAAATTTTACCGCCTAGAGTTATAATGAGCGCTTGAACAAACAGTGTGCGATCAGATCTTATATCCAGTGCATTCCGTGCAGCTAGTGCACTCGCCAGATTACCCGCATTGCCTCCTGCAGTTGCCAAAGGTGCATCTTTCATCTGATTTTCTTTATATCTTCCGTCTACACATCTTCCTTTTCTTCTATTTGTTCTCCAGCCAATTCTTACTCGTTGTTGGCTTTCAAATGTACGAAAGTCGTTTTCAGTAAAAGGACTTATTTGTGTTTCTGTAGGTTTCATAATTAAGCAAAAATTATAGCATGAATATGTTGTTTCCTCAACATTAAATGGGTTAATTCTCATGCTGTATAATATTTCTTGTGCGGATTATACATTTATCCAAGGAACAAATCCAAAAACTTGTTTCCGAGAATGCATATAAAATCGATCCGGAAACGAAATTCCTGAGCCGGTGCATAGATGAACGGTATCAGGAGGATATTTCACTTCCCTCACTGGCAATTCCCGGTGCGGATGCCGGAGAGTTGGCTCTTCTTTTCGCTACGGCTCATGCGTATGGGTTTGAGATCCGTGGTGAAAAAGCTTATCAGGTTCTGACAGATATCGTAGGTGGCGTAGCCAATCTTCATTTTCATACAGACACGAAAAATCAGGAGGATCCGATAGCCGGATGCACCTATTTCAAAGAATTGGCGAAGGAACCGACTGTTTTCAACATCAAACAGACAGATGTGGATTTTATTCGCGCCAAGGTCAAAAACTCCATCATGCTCGGCGCGAAGGAAACGGTTCTGACAGGTGAACATTTACGCGGCGCAATCATTCAGATAAAAGGGCAATACGGCATATATCCGACGTTCCAGCTGGAAAGCTTCGAAGGAAACGAGCGGGTAGAGTTTTTTATGTTCCATGAAACATTAGTCAAGGAGCGCCACCGCATTCTGGCTAGAGAACTGGTCAAACAGCAGGGAGTGAAGCTATATGAAGGGTGCGACGATGAATATCTGTATGAAGTCCTGTCCGACATAACCGACCGGCATTTTTTCGAAACAGTCAAGCGCGCGGGGAACGATCTTCCGCTGTATCAGGTAACATTCAGGGACGACGGGACATTTAATGTGGAGGAAATGGGGAGAATTTAATAATGAAACAATTTAACAATTTTAACACCTGCCTTTCGTATCTCTATTCTTTTATTCCCCAGAAAAAAGGGTATTTTACCGGTGAAAAAGGAATACTGCGCATGAAGTATCTTCTTAACCTGCTTGATAATCCGCAGGAAAAACTTCGCGTTATCCATATCGCGGGAACGTCGGGCAAAGGATCGACCGCGTATTTAACCGGTTTATTGCTGCAATACCATGGATTTAAGGTAGGCCTCCATGTTTCGCCCCACCTGTTTGACATACGGGAACGGTTCCAGATTTATTCTCTCCAAAATAATTACTCGGCAACGCATTTTTTTCACAGAGAGCCTCTCTCCCGCAGAAACGGGATTCCCGAAGTGAAAAAAACGCTTTTGCCCCGTAATCTTTTTGCCAAAAGACTCAATGAGATCATTCCATCAATCGAAAAAGCCAGAAATACGAAGTGGGGAAATCTTACGTTTTTTGAACTGACTGTAGCTCTGGCATTGCACATCTTTTATAAAGAACGCGTTGATTTTACGGTGATCGAAACAGGATTAGGCGGGTTGTATGACGGCACGAATGTTGTTGAAAACCCCGAAAAATTGGTGTTGCTGACGAAAATAGGATTTGATCACCAAAAGGTATTGGGCAGTACGTTATCGGCTATTGCATACCAAAAATCAGGGATTGTCAAGAAGGGAAATACCGTTATAACCGTTCAACAAAAGCCAACGGTTTTAAATACATTCTATAGGTCATGTACCGAAAGAAGAACTTCCCTGAAGAGCATCAAAAAAAAAGAGAACTACGACACGATAGCGGTTTCGAAATCCGGCACAATATTTGATTTCAGGTACAAAAAATTAGCAATATCAAATCTTAAACTGGGCTTGATTGGCGAACACCAGGCAGAAAATGCAGCGTTGGCGCTGGCAGGATTATGTGAAACCGGTAAGCAATATGGATTTGGAATAAATGAAAGTCTAATAAGATCGGCATTTTCCAGAGCCTTATTTAATGCACGGTTCCAGATACTGAAAACAAAAAACGGGGATGTGATTTTTGACGGTGCACATAACCCTCAAAAAATGAAGGCGTTTATTTCTTCGCTTATGCAGGTTTATCCGCATACTGTTTTTGATTTCCTTATCTCTTTCTCCGAAGGGAAAAATCAGGCAATTACCATGGGAAAAATGCTTAGATATATTGTTCCGATAGCCCATTCAATAACAATCACGGACTTTGAGCTGCAGGGTGGAGATGTGAATCACCGGTCTGTTCCTTTGAGCAGAATTGCGAACATTCTTAATACATTGCATTTCGTAAAATATCAAATCCGGCACGTTTCCCCCGATTCTGTCGGAGTTAATACGGCATATTTTGATACAATTCTCAAAGATAAAACAAGACCGTTGGTTATTACCGGCTCTCTCTATCTGATTGCGGCAATTTATAAGGATTTAATGAATGCAATAAAAAAATATGAATGAGCCAAAACTGAGAAAACTTTTACAGTCGCCTAAAACACTTATCATGGGCATTTTGAATGTGACTCCGGATTCCTTTTACGACGGAGGAACCTATTATGGGAATACGAAGAGGGCGGTTGAACGTATCCGGCATATGTTTGAACAAGGTGCGGATATCATTGATATCGGCGGGGAATCGACCAGGCCCGGTGCCCGGGAGGTGTCGGAACGAGAAGAAATACAGCGCATCATCCCGGTAATCGAATCCGCCCGAAAAAAAATAGGATATGATTTTCCAATTTCCATTGACACGTATAAATCGGAAGTGGCAAAAACAGCATTGGAAAAAGGCGCAAATATGGTTAACAGCGTCGGCGGGTTCAGGTTTGACGAACATCTGGCCGATGTGGTTGCGGCATACGGTTGCCCGGTTGTCATATACCACATCAAAGGCATCCCGCGGACCATGCAGAAAGGGGAAACAGTGTATAATGATGTGATTGGCGATATTGAGGATTTTTTTAAGGAACAGATAGCACTCGGCATGAAGAAGGGAATAAAAAGAGAGCGATTTATCATAGATCCGGGCATCGGATTCGGAAAAACAATCGGGCAAAACCTGGAGATAATCAAGCGGTTGAAAGAATTCAGGGAACTTGGTCTTCCTATTTTGATCGGCGTGTCGAGAAAAAGCCATCTGGGGCTGCTGCTGAAAGAGAAACTTAATGTAACCGAAATTCCCGGACCAACCGAGCGTTTGGAAGCGTCTTTGGCAGAAACAGCTGTAGCGGTCTTACATGGAGCGCGTATAATAAGGGCCCACGACGTTCTTGAAACGAAAAAATTTCTGGTGGTCATTGATACCATTAAAAATCTATGAAAACAAAGGTGTATCTTGCATTAGGTGCAAATGTCGGGGATAAAAAAGCCAATATTGGAAAAGCAATACGGTTCCTTTCCGAAAAAGTAATCTACATGAAAAGAGCCCATCTCTATGTTTCCAACGCAGTCGGGTATACCGATCAGGATGACTTCATCAATACCGCTGTTTCCGGCGAAACAGAATTGAAACCGAAAGAATTGTTGCGGTTCGTCAAAGATATAGAAAAACAAATCGGCAGGGTCTACCGGTTTAGATGGGGTCCGCGGGAAATCGACATAGACATCATTTTCTACGGAAACGCGATATATAAGGATACGGAGCTTGAAATTCCGCATCCGGCCATGCACGAGCGGGATTTTGTATTGAGGCCCTTGGCTGATCTTGATGGAGAGATGATTCACCCGGTCTTGAAAAAATCCGTAAAAGAACTTCTGAGAAACCTGTAAGATGCATCGGTCGTTGAAAAAATACTATGAGTACATTACAATAAAAATCACTTTTTATGATACTCGGACCGAAAAAACTGCTGCAGCTCGTCAAAACGAAAAAACTCGTCGAAAATCTTGCCGAGCGTGAGTTGACCGCGCCGGAAGGAGCGGGATTTGATCTGCGTCTCGGCGAACTCTACCGCATTATAGGAGGAAAGGCATTCTTGGGGGAATTCGAGCGGGAAACCCCGAAAATGCAACTGGTTATCGCATATGAAAAGGGTAAAAAGAAAGCAAAAATCATTAAACCAGGCGACTATTATCTGGCAACGACCATAGAAAAAGTGAATACTCCGTTGGATATAACCATTAATTTCAAGCCGCGTACAACTACATTTCGAAGCGGGCTGATTTTGAGGACAGGCAATGTTGCGCCGGGGTATTGCGGAAAATTGACTTTTGCCCTGAAAAACGAAGGACCTATGCCGGTTACGCTGGAAATGGGCTGCCGTATCGTGCACGCGCAATTTGAGTGGGTTGATGGCGGGGGAAGCCAGTACAAAGGTCAGTGGCAGGGCGGCAGGGTGACTACAAAAAAAAGGGAAAAACAAATATAATTACTTCAATTGACCTTGACAATCTTCAGATTTTCTGATATTCTGAAAATGTGCAAACTCATACAACCGCTACTATTAGAGATAGATGGCAGATAACAATACCTGACGAAATTCGTCAAATGTTAGATTGGGCAAGACCCAAATCTATAGTTTCAGTAATTCTGACACAGAAAAATGAATTGGTTATTAAGCCTTTTGAAGGTGATAAAAAAAGTGTGATCGATTGGAAAAAAGTATGGCAAGCTATTAATGAAGCTCGAGCTATTTCAGCCCACGGAAAAAGAGTAAGTCTTTCACAATTTATCATTAAGGATAGGGAGCGCCACAAAATAACATAAGTGAGAAACAATAAGATATTGGTTATTGATTCATCGGTTGCTTTAAAATGGCTTTATACGACCAATGAGAAGCATATTACTCAGGCGGATTTGATAATAAAAAAAACTCAAGGAAATGGGACTGGTTTGATTATGCCCGAATTGGCCCATTATGAAATCGGGAATGCTTTGGTATATAAAGACTTGGAATTGCCAATTTTATTGCGTTTAATCGAACGTTTTTATGTTTTACCGATTCAGTTTATCCCTGAGGATATCGACTTAGCACAGTTGACTATTGAACTTGCATACAATAATAAAATAACCTATTATGATGCGTCCTTTTTAGCTCTTGCTAAAAAATTTAGTGCAGATTTAGTCACCGATAATCCAAAACATCAAATACAAAAAGTTTATGGCGTTAAAGTAGTGCTATTAAAAAATTATCGATGAATGCATTTTAATTCGTTAATTAAGAATTTCATATTTTCAGTAGAATGAGCAGGAAAGTTGGCAATGCGAATGTGAGAGTTTTTGAATGTACCATATCCTTTTCCTACGATTAATCCTTTTGCTTTTAATTTATTGACGGCCTCTTCCGATGTTTTATTTATTAATTCCAGATCGATGGTTGTCGGAGAACGGAATTTTTCGTCCCGTACGAATGGTTTAAAATATTCACTATTTTCTGCGAAATCATATAAGAGTTTTGCTTTTTTATCTGTCTCCTTGCGAATTTTAACTATGCCTTTTTTCAGCATATCATGGCACATTTTGCCCAGTATATGGATATAAAGAACATTTGGTGTTTCAGGTGTTTGGTTTTTTTCAGCCATTTTGAGGAGCGTAGGGAAATTATGATACGTGGATATTGGTGTTTTTATTGATAGAGCTAACGATTTTTCGATTGCGTGATCGTTTACTATCAAAATACACATTCCCGCAGGCATGCCAAACCCTTTTTGCACGGAAAAAAACGCCATATCTATTTTCTTGAAATCAATTTTCGGATAGGGGGCTGACGAAACAATGTCGAGCGCAACTAAAGTACGAGGATTCTTCCTCTTGACAGGGTATATATCATTCATCGGTATCATGACACCGGTTGAGGTTTCGTTTTGGGTAATGCAGATAAGCTCGGTATTTACTGGAATTATAGCATTTTTGAAGCTAAAACCGTGACCATATGGCGCAGGAATTTTCATCGGTTTTTTACCAAGTTGTTTCGCGAACTCATACCATTTTTCCGAAAACGCGCCATTGACGAAATGTGTACAGTATTCCATAACGGTATTTTGCAGAATGCGCTCCATCGCTTCCAGCGCGGAAGACAGAAAAAAAATATGATGGGTGAGTGGAATGTCAAGGAGTTTTCTCACGTTTGATGTCGTTTGCCGATGGATTTTCCGGAACCTGTTGCTCCGGTGGGAAATCGATCCTATATCATGGTCCAACGCACCGTTCATATGCTTTTTAAAAGTAGGGTAGAGTTGGGAGGGACCCGGAGTGATATAGATCCTGCGCATAATATCAAATAATAAATCACAAATGATAAATCAATACTAAATAACAAATACATTAAAAATTAAATTATTTAGATTTTGATATTTGTTATTTGTGATTTGTAATTATTAATACAAAACCCTGAATCTAATAGTATTTGGGATTTGCTTGAGTTCTCTCAAAACGTTCGCATCATATTTTTTATTCACGTCCGTAATGACGTATCCGATCTGTTCGGTGGTTTTAAGATACTGGCCTTCGACATTCATGTGATTTTTCGCTAAAATGGCGTTTATTTGGGCGAGTATTCCCGGAAGGTTTTGATGAATATGGAGCAGTCGGTGACTATTTTTCGGTTTCGGCTGATTTATTTCCGGAAAATTGACGCTCATACCGGTCTGACCACTGTTAACATAGCCGATGATTTTTAACGTTACGTATTCGGCAATGTTTTTTTGCGCTTCCTCGGTAGATCCTCCGATATGCGGAGTCAGTATGACGTTGGGAAATTTTTGCAGATCTGATACAAACGGTTCGGATTTGTTTTTTGGCTCATAAGGAAATACGTCGATTGCGGCTGCTTTTATTTTCCCGTTCCGGATAAATTTCGTAAGAGCTCTTATATTTACGGCAAATCCGCGGCTCGCATTCAGGAATAGGACGTCTTGTTTCATCAGTTCGAATTGCGACGTATCTATTAAATTTACATTATTTTCATTACCGTCCACATGGACTGTGATAATATCACAGGTTCTGAGAAGCTCTTTCATGGAGTTGCACTTTTTTGCATTTCCCAGAGCAAGTTTATCGGCCAAGTCATAAAAATACACATGCATTCCCAACGCTTCAGCAAGGACCGAAAGCTGTGAGCCGATGTTTCCGTAACCAATGATACCGAGTTTTTTGCCACGGATCTCGTGTGAATCTTTGGCCGACTTATCCCAGACGCCGTTATGAAGTTTTAGATTTTTATCCGGTATGCCTCGTTCCAGCATGATGATTTCAGCAATGATCATTTCTACGACACTCCGGGTATTACTGTACGGCGCGTTGAATACGGGAATACCTTTGTCTGAACATGCGGAAAGATCAAGCTGGTTCGTGCCGATGCAGTACGCGCCTATGGTCATAAGCTTGTCGGGATACTCAAGCAATTCTTTGTTTACCTGCGTCCGTGATCTGATTCCGATAATCGAAGCCTGTTGGATTTTATTAAAAAAAACCCTATCCGAAAGGGGTTTTTCAATATAGTCGATCCCGTATCCTTCCTGTTTGAATAAATCGACTGCGGTTTTGTCTATATGTTCGAACAATACAACGTTGATTTTTGATTTAGGATAGGAGAGAGACATGGGAAGTCTGTTGATATACAAGAACTCGTCAAAACTACCGACTGCGGTTTCCGCTTTTTGTATGACTATTTCTCGCTTTATATTTTCAGTGAACGCGACGAAATGTTTTGCGGCCCCCATTTCGAGTATTTGATAGTCCGTGTAGCCATCTCCGATTACATAAATATCCCCGATGAGTTGTAGCGATCGGACTGCATTTACCTTGCCGTTTTTTTTTGCCAGGGGATTTTTTTTATCGTATCCGATTACGTTTCCTTTTGTATCAAACACGAACGAATTTGCCAGAATATGGTTAGGCTCAATACCGTATTCGGATACAATCGGTAGGATAAATTCCCTGAATCCTCCGGAAATGACATAGATCTGGTTATTGAACTTTTTAAAAAACCGTTTATTTCTTTTTATCGATATGGATACTTGTTTAGACAGCCGTTTGATTGTTTCTTTTACGTCTTTTTTAGTGCCGGATAATAATTTCATGCGGAGAGAGAGACTTGATTCGAACGAAATTTTTCCTTCCATTCCTTCTTTGGTGATCTTTTTTATCTTCTCTAGAATCTCATTTTTATCCTTTCTTTTATTCAGTATGATGGCTGCATATTCTTCCAAGCTTTCGGAAGTTATGAATGTGCTGTCGAAATCGATGATAAAGTATTGCATATATAAAAAATCCCGCCTCTCGGCGGGTCGTAATCATTACTATGCTCCAAATCATTACGCAACCCCACCGAAAAGGGCGGAGCAGTTGGATGGAGAATAATTATTCAGTACGTCTACTCGTGTGTTCATATCTCACATGGTAGCAAATCCGTAGAATTTGTCAATATGGAAGGACGGACCTTTTAAAGTCCGTCCTTTTTATACTGAAAAAAAGTTGCATACCTAAGTTTTTTTAGTATACAATGGTGCAGATATGAAAAACAGGCATCCCGAATACCAGTATTTGAACCTCATGGCGGAAATCTTGGAACACGGCGCGAAGAAAGTGGATAGGGGGACGAAAGACGCCTCGTACAGCCTGTTCGGACGCCAGATCCGGTTTGACCTTTCGAACGGATTTCCTCTTTTGACCACGAAAAAAGTGTATTGGAAAGGCGTGTTGCATGAACTGTACTGGTTTTTGTCAGGACAATCCAATATTAAATATCTGGTGGATAATAACGTACATATCTGGGATGATTATCCATATCGGAGATATAAAATCACAAATCACAAATCACAAATCACAAAAGATCAGTTTATCGAAAAAATCCATACGGACAGGAAATTTGCGGAAAAATGGGGGAATCTTCCCAGGATCTACGGCGAATTATGGAGGAGATGGCCGACCAGAACTAAAAGAACCATCGATCAGTTGAAATGGGCGGTCAATGAAGTGGTTGCGGATCCTTCCTGCCACAATGCCATTGTCACCTCCTGGAATCCGGAATATCTGTATACCATGGCAAATTATAAGGACACTTCCCATTTTCCTATCTGCCACAACATGTATCAACTCAATGTTATCGACGGTAAATTGTCCTTGCAACTCTATCAGCGGAGCGCTGATATATTTTTAGGCGTGCCGTTTAATATCGCAAGTTATGCTCTTTTGACTATGATTATTGCGAAGACGACCGGTTATAAACCGGGTGAGTTTGTCCACACGTTCGGCGACGTGCATATTTATGAAATGCATATCGAGCAAGCAAAAGAACAGCTTAAAAGAAAACCCAATCCATTGCCGAAAATACAATTCAATCACGATTTCAAAACTATTGACCAGTTCAAACCAGAATATGTCGAGCTAGAAGATTACAATGCTCAACAGGCTATCAAGGCAACATTAAGTGTAACAGGCGGTTATTACGGCAAACGGAAAAAAATATTCGATATTTTGGAATAGGATTCTAAATGAAAACTAAACTATCAATCATTGCCGCGATCGGTCCGAATAGGGAATTGGGGAGAAACAACAAACTTCTGTGGTATATTCCGGAGGATTTGAAACGCTTCAAACAATTAACGCAGAATCATGCGGTAATTATGGGCAGGAAAACCTATGAATCAATCGGAAAGCCTTTACCAAACCGTACGAATATTATTATCACTCACGATAAAAATTTTCAGGCGCCAAATTGTTTAGTTTTCCATTCGTTCGAAAATGTTATCGATGCAATAAAAACCGGAACAATAAACGGGGGAGAGGTGTTCGTCATCGGTGGGGGACAGATTTATGATTCAGCTCTCCCCTATGCGGATAAGCTGTATTTGACGCTGGTTGAAGGTAAATATGAGGCTGATACGTATTTCCCCGACTACTCTACTTTCGATAAAGTCATATCCCAAAAACAATTACAGACAGGGAAATATAGGTTTCGATTCCTGGAATTGACGAAGTAATGAGGTTATAATTGTTTTGGAGAAGGAAGAGGTTGTTGAACTGTTAAAAAGACATGTCGTTAAATATTGACAACACTCTAAAAGTAAGCTATACTACGATTCTAGAATCACATAATTATTATACTCCAATAAGTCAATGACCAATTTTATTTCTCATGCTTTAGGAGCTTTGGGAGTGGTCTATGGCGATATCGGAACTTCCCCATTATATGCAATCAATGAATTATTTTTTGGTCATGCCGAAGTTGCCAGAAATATAAGTAATGTTTTAGGAACGATGAGCCTGGTATTTTGGTCTCTCACAATTATCATCAGTATTAAGTACATTATTATTGTTTTTAAGGCAGACAATGACGGCGAAGGGGGAGTATTCGCCCTATATGGGTTGTTATCAAAGAAACGGTTTGTCGATAGGATACTCATTATTACTCTTCTGATCTTTGCTGCAGGTCTTTTATATGGTGATGGAATCATTACACCGGCAATCAGCGTTGTTTCGGCAGTAGAAGGGTTGAAGATTGTCACGTCGACATTCCAGCCCTATATAGCCATTATCTCTATTGCGATTCTTTCGGGTCTTTTTTTTATCCAGAATAAAGGAACTTATAAGATCGGTCGTATATTCGGACCGATGATTATTATTTGGTTTATTTCCATAGGATTTCTGGGATTAGCGCAAATCATACAGTATCCGATGATTCTCAAGGCAATCAATCCTTATTTTGCATTCAGTTTTCTGTTTACCCATAGCATAAAGGAAAATTTTCTCGTCATGGGTGCAGTCATGCTGGTGATGACCGGAGGAGAGGCAATGTATGCTGATATGGGGCATTTCGGGAAAAAACCGATCAGGGTATCATGGTTTATTTTAGTTTATCCGTCTTTATTGCTTAGTTATTTTGGCCAAGGCGCATATTTATTATCATCTGGGAAGGTAATGGAAGGGAATGTCTTTTATAGCATAGTACCTCATTTGTTCCTGATTCCCATGGTTGTCATTGCTACTGTTGCGACGATCATTGCTTCGCAGGCGTTGATATCAGGAGCGTTTTCCTTGACTGCTCAAGCGATTGCCTTTGAACTACTCCCTCGTATGACAGTTAAGCATACGAATGACAGGCATCACGGCCAGATTTATATTAGTACGGTAAATTGGGTGTTATGTATCGGGACCATCATATTAGTGCTTACGTTCAAGTCAAGTACCAATTTGGCAGGAGCTTATGGTCTTGCTGTTTCCGGTGTAATGCTGATAACGACAATGGGTATGTTTTTCATTTCCCAGCAATACTGGAAATGGTCAGTTCTTGTTTCGATATTATTATTCGTTCCGCTAATATTGTTTGAAAGCACTTTTTTTTTCGCTAATATGCTGAAGCTTTTTCAGGGAGGATATGTACCGTTGATAATTGCCATCATTATTGCCGGTATCATGCTGATATGGAAATCCGGAGGTAAATTGGAAAATGCAACCTATAAAGACTTGTCTAAATTGACGCTTGATAAATTTATCAAAATAAAACAAACAATGCATACGAAATTTGACCGTTCCAGTATTTTTTTAACGCCGTTATGGGTGACAAAACCAGAGCAAAATATTCCCTTGAGTCTTGAAACGTTTTGGAAGCGTTATCATATCTTGCCCCAGAATCTCGTCATGCTTACGGTCAATGTAGACCAGGAATATCCCTTTATCCACTCCAACCGTTACAAAGTAATCAATTTTTACAAAGACGCAAAAAAAGGGAGTATATCTTCGGTTAAGATAAATTTTGGATTTATGGAAGAGCCCAACGTTGAAGGGATTCTTGAGGGATTGACAAAACATCACCAGATTGATTTGGATATCAACCCAAAACATTGGCTTATTCATGTGTTGCACAAGCGTATTCTGCTTGAAAAGTCCGCCAGTTGGTTAACGCGGATACGATTCAAGCTTTTTCATTTTCTTGACCGTAATTCGATGAAAGCTGATCATTATTTCGGGATCGGAAATGAAACGGAGTTGACTGTTGAGGTTGTGCCGATTAAATTCTTTTCATGATATTCATTCAGCATAACCTGTCCTTTGTAGTTATAACGCTACGTAATTAAATTTTTAGCAGCATAATCGTCCATACACCCCCCCATATATATTATTGACAAATCTGAAAATTAACTGTACGATGATGGTAATCCTTCGATTTACTCAAGGTAAAAGTACCGGACGAAATCGAAGCATTAACAGTTTACTTTATATTATTTATGGCCGCTAAAACTACTGATATGAAATCAGCATTGGGTAAGCTTGAGGATATGCTGGATCTTTATTTGGTCGAGAAGGCGCCGTTTTCCCTTCCTTCAAACGTCAAGGAAATCATCGTTTCTTTTGCTCCCTGGATTACACTGATCGGACTGATTATCGCGATTCCGGGAATATTATTAGCATTTGGTTTGGGGGCAATTGTAGCTCCTATTACGGGATTTATGGGGCCGGCTTATGCAGCCCAGTACAGCATGATGTATCTGGTATCCATGGTTGTTTTGGCTATAACGGTCGTTATGGAAGCATTGGCGGTTCCTGGACTGTTCAAACGCTCGGCAAAAGGATGGAGATTAATATATTATGCAGCATTGTTAGGCGCTATTTCATCGATAGTCGGCGGAAATTTGATCGGTGGAATTATAGGAGCAGTTATCGGCCTATATTTCGTATTTCAGGTAAAGAGTTACTATAAGTAACGGAATTATCGAAAAAGTCGATTAAAAAATCCCGTATGCCTTTTGGAAGGTGTTGAAATCCACCCCGTTTTTCCCTTCTAATTGTACTCTAGTAATGTTTATATGATCGGTATCATACGTCATATCAATAATCTTCAGTCGCTTCTTCTGTTGATTTTTTTGTAACCCCGCAGGTTGTATCAAGGTCCAGATACCGGGCCAAGGAGACAAGCCTCGAAAATAGTTATAAACGATTTTCGAGGAATTCCCAATTTTCAATTCCCAATTTTCAATCGTATTGTATTTCTTAATATATTCAGAGATAATTTTCGGTAATTCGTCAAATTTTAATGCTTCGTTTTTCAGGGCTTTTTGTAAGACGGAAAGAGGAATATAACCATCCTGTTTTTTCAAAAGAGGCGCATAGGTTGGGATTCCCAGCTGTTGTTTCAGTGTGATGGTTTCGAGGGGTTTTGCGAATAATTTTTTCAACAGTCCGAATGAAATATCCGTGAGTCTGGTGTCGAGTTCTCCGCGCGTTTCTGCCGGTAAGACAGTTGTTTCTTTGCTGGCGAGGATAGGTCCCTGATCCATTTTTTCGTTCATGACGCAAAACGAAACGCCTGTTTTTTTGTCTCCCAGCGCAAGCGAATATGCTGTTGGAGCGGCTCCACGATAAAGCGGGAGAAGAGAAAAATGGATATTGATGAATCCCGATCCTGAATCGCCGAATTTAATTCTTGTTTTGCCAAGTATATGTTCAGGCAAGATATTTCCATACGCAAATACAATGGCAAAATCATAAGACGTAATGACATCATTGAGTTTAGTTATATCATCAAGTACCGGAACGTTGTATTTAAGTGCGGTTTGTTTGACAGGGCTGGGAGCAATAATTCGATTTCTGCCAATAGGTTTGTCCGGTTGGGTAACTACTACTTTCACCGCAAGAGGTATGTTTTTATCGGATATGATTTTTTCTAGAAATTCGGAGGCGAACTTGGGACTTCCGAAAAAAGCGACAGTAATTTTTTGCATGTATATATTTTATCATCCGGCAACGGGTAGATTACTAACGTAATAGAATTGACGCTCGTCCGCTTCTACTTCCTGCCTTCTTTGTTCATAATCGTAATCACCATAAAGCGTCTCCATCCAATAATCGAATTTATCTTCCGGTAATTTGATCAGGATATCCGGTATACCTCCGAGAGGATCGTAGGTTTGGTAAAATTCATTATATTCGTTTGATCCGGAATCTTTGATGATTTTTCTATATTCGTTATCGGTAATCCCATACCAGTCCATAATGATTCGTCTCACGGAATGACACAATTTTTTGATTTGAGTCAGATCTTGAACTCTGGTATCTTCCGATTCTATAGCCATGTTTCTTTTCTTTTCGAACACTTCCCTTAAAAATGATTCTTCCTGGTTAATCTCATTGTTACGCATAATTAGTACAGCCGCCAGAAAGTCATTGAAAGCAGAAGATTGATTGCCAATCAATTCGGCGATACGTTCGGGCGATCTATCTTCGATTGCTCCTTTCGGAAGATGAGCTTTTTTTATCGCTTTATTGGCTAATGCGTTTTTACGTCTATTGAATATAGCGGCGACGATTGGAAATGTACTATCTGATCCATAGACTGACTCGCTAATTTTTTCAATCGCGGCCAGACGCATAATGGCGTTTGTTTTTCTTATATCCAAGACATGATTGGTTTCGGCCAAAGAATAACTGCCATCCGCTTGAATTAATCCTTTTTCTTTGCGTGTTTTTGCGGCTTTCGCATTATTGAGTGCTTCCCACAATAATCTTCTTATACTGCAATTATATGGGTTACTGACGTCATTGGGATCAACAATCTCAACATCGCCGGGTAACAAATTACCTGTGAGCGGATCGATTAACGTATCGAGTATTTGTTGCGCAGATGCTTTTTTGGCATACCAGATTCTCGGTATGGCTTTTTCCGTCGTTTCCGATCTGGTAATTGATTCGTACGGAGGGTAAATCTGGTCAATTTCATCTGCAATAACCATCGCCTCAGTAGCCAGTTTAAAAGATGATCTTTCATCTCCCGAGATATCCGAGAAAATAGGAGTATTGTCTTTTTCCAATTCTTCCAGCTGTTGGCGGTATTCTTTTTCAAATTCCGGATAGAGCCCATTGGGAGTATCTATGGTAACAAAACCTTTTTGTTTTTTTGTTTCTCGTAAGATCAGTATAAGTTGTTTGGGAGAAAGTGAAAATAGATCGACTCTATTATGATTATAATCATAAACGAGATTTTGTATTCCCTCAACAGGATTAGTATATCTTGGATCTCGAGCATTATATTTCCTTATTAATCTCGGTTCACCTTGAGGAGAGTCGGGATCGATAAAATAATCGCTGAAAGCAGCTTCAAGCTCTTCAGGTTTATCGTGTTTCATGATCATCAAAGCGGCTTCTTTGGTGAAACGTTTAGCCCTCTCCAGTTCAACGATACCGGCTGCTTTCTGATAACGGGATGCCATTGCCATAACCATGATCGCCGAAGCCAAACCGTGACCCGCCTTTGCATCAAGTAACTTATCTTTATAATCATTTGGATATGTGTGTTTAATCCGTTCATTACGCAGCATTGTCAATAGCTGGTCGGCGTCGTGGAACGAGGGGAAGATTTCCCAAGCGTTCAGCCACTGGCCAATCGATGTTTCTTTGCCGTGGCGAAGTCTACCTATAGTTAACACTGCCTCTTCTGCAATCCGCCTCATTCTGCGGACATGGGCATATGCATGATTTTTCCATTTATAAGCATTCATAGCATATGTATAATCAAATCCAAATGTACTTTTATACCATTTTCTATCCGTGATGTTTTCATGCCAAAGCAGTTCGGTACGGAATCCGCCTGATTTTAAATGCCCTTTTTCCATATCGGTATGAAATTGAAAACCTTCGATAAAATGACGTGCGGGATTTTCATCAGAGTCGTGAATGAGACTTCGAACAATTGAGCGGATTTTGTGGCGACGTCTAACAATTATTTCTTTATAGAGTGTACTAATACCAATTGCCAAATTGAACCATGCGGAACCAAGTTCCCTTTCTACAGCCCTGGCAGTTACAGTAGGAGGGAAAAGGCCGATTTCGTGACTTCCTTTATATACCATTCGGAGCCATATTATATAAAAAAGGGATATTTATTTCTACTTTATAATGTAAAGTTAACGGAGGATTCGAAAAGCGGATAGAGTTCTTTTTGGATTGTTATATAAACGTATTTATTGTTTTGGGGATTATACAGCTTTAATATATCGGTATTAGTATCAGTTTGCTTTATCGGTAGCTTTCTATCCTTGAACATAACTTCCCCGGTTGCCGTCTTTGGATCGGCATACAGATTTATTACCTGTGATTGACTATTGCAATCAACAGTAAGCACGTCAATTTTATTTTCAACAAATTTCGCTGATTTGGATGAAATATTTTGTAATGTGAAAGTGTTGGGTGTGAGAAATGTAAGACCGCATGCTTTATTTTCATAGGTTTTATATTCCACGGGTGCAGGAGGTTTGGGTGACGGTGTCGGGGTAATGCTCATGACATAATCGACGATTTTGTTTGTTTTTTCGACGCTTTGACCATAGCGTATTCCGAGGATGAAAACCAAAATAATAGCAAGCGCAAAAATCAACAGATACGATTTCATTTTCATAAAAATAAGTATAGCAAGAACAAGCGAATAATCGGCAAGGGAATAATCGGCACTTGACAAAATGAAAAAGCGTTTAGTATACTTGTGATGGTCCTCCTAATGAGGAATACCCTTACAGGGTAAAGCAGATTGATACTTTTTCTCTACGCTATCATATTTAAGGGTAATCAGGTTACCATGCGGTACCTGAAATGAAATGGATTCCTCGATGACCGAGGTTATCGGGGAACATTTCCCCCTTTCTGCTGAGGGAAAAAGGCCTGACGCGACCTCATCCGGGAGGATCATTAGTACACTAAAAATCTATAGAGAACCGATTTTAAGTGTAAACCTCGAAGCTGATAATAATAAACTTTCATGAGAAATACTTTCTAACAATTTATGATATTTTTTTAATCATTCATGATGATCGATTGAGAATTCAGAGTGTAATTGTTATTTTTGTAATTCTGAATTCTGCATTATAAATTCTATTTTTTATTGTTATGGCTCCTATTAAAAGAGTTTCTGCACCAAAGAAATCGAAAGCAGCAGCGATTTTACCTTCAAAATCCATCGTAACCGATACGAAAGGACTTGCGGGAGAACCGATTGACGTTTCCTCACTGATTGAAAATTACGAAGAAAAACCCATCGTACCCACAGGTGCCGAAACTATGGCGGATAAACGCGCTTCTCAGCAAGGCGAACCGCCTGTTGCGACGCCTGTTGCAAAACGAGCGGTTGCCGAAGTTACATCCAGGCAGGATATCCCGCTCGAAGAACGATTGAAAGAAGATCTGAAAATGAGCTATTCGGCAAAAGGTATTTTGGATATTACGTTTGGCGGATATGGATTTTTACGTCAAGATTATGTATTGAGTCCGGATCGTGATATTTATGTGTCTACATCTCAGATCCGCAGATTCTGGCTTCGGAGGGGAGATGAAGTTGAAGGACTCGCGCGGCCGCCGAAAGAAGGTGAGCGGTTCCACTCGCTCCTTCTGATCAAGAAGATTAACGGTGTCGAGTTGACCGAACAGCAAAGCGCGCAACGCAAGAACTTTGAACAGTTGACTTCATTGCATCCGAACAAACAGATCAGGTTAGAAACGAAAAAAGACGTGCTGTCTACCCGTATCATGGATCTGGTGTCGCCTATCGGATTCGGTCAGAGGGCGCTCATTGTTTCACAACCGAAAGCGGGCAAAACAACGTTCTTGAAGGAAATTGCCGAGGCAATAGCTATCAATCATCCCGAAGCGTTTCTCATGGCGATTCTGATCGGCGAACGGCCAGAGGAGGTGACGGAAATAAAGCGGTTTATCAAAGGTGAAGTTGCCGCGTCGAACTTCGACGAGTCGCCGCGCCAGCAGGTAAAGGTGGCGAACCTGGCGCTTGACCGCGCGCGCCGCATGGTTGAAATGGGCAAACAGGTGGTTATTTTACTTGATTCGGTTACCAGACTTGCCCGCGCGTTGAATTTATCGGTCAATAACACCGGTCGTAGCTTATCCGGAGGGTTTGATCCGTCAGCCTTATACCCGGCGAAAAAGTTTCTTGGCGCCGCCAGAAACTGCGAGGAAGGCGGAAGCTTAACAATAATAGGAACAGCTCTGGTCGGAACGGAGTCACGCATGGATGATTTGATTTACGAAGAACTCAAAGGCACCGGCAACATGGAGGTGCATCTTGACCGCGAATTGGCCAACAAGCGTATTTTCCCGGCTATAGATGTCGAGAAATCAGGTACGCGCCATGAAGAATTATTGTTCAATCCGGAAACATTCAAACGGGTCGCCACACTCAGGAGGATGATGGCACTGTTCCATAATCAGGAAGAGCGGTTGACCGCACTTATCGACAAGTTGTCCAAGACCGATACGAACGCAATGTTTCTTGAGTCATTGAATAAAGGGTAAGTAGTACTTCGATTATAGTTTGAGGTATATACGGAAAAAATCAGGTGCAAACCTACGTTTTTGTAGTATATAGATCAAAGTATATCATTTTCTGCCTTAGCAACAAAAACAGGAACATTGGTTTGGATTTGTACGCGGGAAATTTACTACCTGATCCCGATTTCCCGATGAACCTTTAAACCTTTTATCTACCCTCTTTTTTGCTATGCACAACTTATCCACATTTTATCCGGAGTTTTTTTGATCCTCTTGACAATTCCCGCATGTATACTCTATACTGGTACATAGTATAGTATGGATATTACTAAACGTATTAACAGATTGGTCGGTCAATTGAGGGGAATAGAGCGTATGGCTAAGGAAGAGCGCGATTGTTCGGAAATACTGCAACAGATTTCAGCCGTAAAAAAAGCGATTGATGGATTATCCAAGGAACTTGTGGTTTCAGGGATCTGCAAATACGTGTCGAAAGAAGAGTCGGGCAAAGTTGAACGGATGGTGGAGGGGGCAATAAATTTATAATTTAGACTAATTTGACTAATATGACCAATAAGTTTAATGAAACTCATGAGATTAATGGTATTGAAAACGTAATAATAGTCGGTGGCGGGCCGGCGGGCCTTGCTGCCGCAATATATAACGCGCGGGCAAATTTAAAACCATTGGTATTTGCGGGTTCTCCTCCCGGCGGCCAACTGGTTTTGACTTCAGAGGTGGAGAATTATCCGGGATTTGAATCGATTCTCGGCCCCGACTTAATCGAAAAAATGAAGATCCAGGCAGTAAAATTCGGTACAAGAGTGATCAATGAAAATATTCTGAACGTCGATTTTTCCAAGCAACCTCTTACCGTATCAACTTCCGGAAAGACATATCAGGCCAAAGCAATTCTCATCGCAACGGGCGCGAAAGCATTATGGCTGGGGTTGGAAAACGAAACAAGACTGCGGGGAAAAGGCGTATCAGCGTGCGCAACATGCGATGGATTTTTTTTCAGGGATAAGACGGTTGCAGTTGTCGGTGGCGGTGATACTGCTATGGAAGAAGCCAATACCCTGACTAAATTTGCAAAAACAGTTTATATAATCCACCGGAAAAATGAATTCCGGGCATCCCAAATCATGCAGGACAGGGTCAAAAGTAACCCGAAAATCCACATGATTTATAACGCTGAAGTTGTTGACGTGTTGGGGGAGCAAAAAGTCGAAAGAGTGAGAATTCGGAATACTCAGACTATCAAAAAATCCGATAATCAGAATATCCAACATTCTGAGTTTTCCGAGTTTTCTGAAATAAAACTTGATGGGTTATTTATCGCAATAGGTCATAAGCCGGATACGGATTTGTTCAAAGGAAAAATAAATCTGGATAGGAAAGGGTATATTATTACTGCGCAGAGAAAAGCCGTAGATATGGCTCAAACATTCGATAATTCAATGATTAAAGACAGCTCTCTTAATAATCGATTAATAGAGTCATCGAATAATTTTAAATTTCAATCCGCGACTTCGGTTCCCGGCGTATTTGCTGCAGGCGATTGCGTGGATTACATCTATCGCCAGGCGGCGACGGCAGCGGGAATGGGAGTTGCAGCGGCGTTGGACATAGAGAAATATTTAGAAA
>CAZFQZ010000005.1:23236-39875 GCA_964521305.1 uncultured Gammaproteobacteria bacterium | reverse complement strand
GTCGGACCTCAACTTGGGTTTTGGAAACCGGTTGTGGTGAGTCATCATATGTTGATGGGATTGAGTAAACCTGTTTCGCAAACAGAAGATAAATTGCAGAAAACAATAGAGTTGAAAATGTCCAAATCAAAGCCTGATACCGCGATCTTCATGACCGATACGCATGAAGATATCAAGAGGAAAATCAACAAGGCATATTGTCTGGAAGGCGACGTAACAGAAAATCCGGTTCTCGAATATTACAAATATATCTTATTCGAAAAATATCCGCAGATCGTGGTTGACCGGCCGGAACAGTTCGGCGGACCGGTGATCCTGAACTCATATGAGAATCTCGAACGGTTGTTCGCCGAAAAAAAGATCCATCCGCTTGATATAAAACAAACAGCTGTTCATTTATTAAATCAACTCCTGGAACCGGTACGGAAACATTTCGAAACCGATGATCACGCAAAAGATCTTCTAAGGCAGGTAAAGAGCTTCCATGTGACCAGATGATGAAGATTTGACTTTGTTTTATTTCCTGTTATACTTTTAAAGTTACTTGTTTCGTTTTTCGATTGGTTCTCTGGACAGGCAATCATTGTCTTCCGGCAGGCAAAGTTGAAAGCAACGCTTTGAATTTTCAGTGAACAGGTTTTATTTCCGGCTACGACTTCTTTTTTTTCACACGATTATCTTCGTTAAATATTCAATACATGCGATATCCACCACGTTCTTCCTTTGTGACTGGACTCATCGCTATTCGCTCGCCGTCACAAAGAGCGAACGACCTGTGGATTTAAGAAATTGTAATTGCTCACAAACATTATTTATTCGCAAACAATTTCTAAAAGGGGGTGAGTTTCTTACATGAACAAAAAACTATACGTAGGTAATTTGGTCTATGAATGTACTGATGAGGAATTGCGAGACGTTTTTGCTCAAGCAGGAAATGTTACGTCAGCATCGATCATCAAATTCAGGGACAGCGGACGATCAAAAGGATTCGGATTTGTAGAAATGGAAGATGAGGCCGGTGCCCAAAAGGCTATCGATATGTTCAACGGACAGGACTACAAAGGCCGAAAAATGGTCGTTTCCGAAGCCAGACCTCCAAAACCACGAAATGATTTCGGTGGCGGGAACAGGGGAGGATATGGTGGAGGAGGTTACGGTGGAGGAGCGCCACAAGGTGGCGAGCCGCAGATGTAACAAAAAGATTTTCACGGATTAGTTGGCGGATTTTCACGGATAACCTCCGAGTGAATCCGCTAAACATTGGTGAAAATCTCTTGATAATACCGCAGATACTGTCCTTTCATCCTATTGTACTGGATTAATCAGGGATAATAAGGAGCTAAAAGTTTATATCTGTTTTTAAACATGAACTCAACGATGACTTGAGTGTTTTTGAAACCTTCCTGAATGATTTTTTCTAATGGAAGTTTTTTTTCGTAATACGAATACAATACCTGGTCAGCCTCTTCGTATGTGAACCCAAATTCTCCTTCGTCGGTCTGGCCCCGCCAGAGGTTGGCACTTGGTTCTTTTCTGATGATCGATTCGGGCAAATCGAGATATTCCGCCAGTTGATACACCTGTGTTTTGTACAGATGACTGATTGGTTCTACATCCGATGCCTGATCGCCGAAGCGGGTAAAATATCCCAACAGGTGTTCGGTTCTGTTTTCCGTGCCACAGACCATTGCGTTTCGTTTTTTTGCCCGGTCAAAAAGGATGATCATGCGAACGCGCGCCATGATATTGCCGAGGCGGATTTTTACATCTGATTCTTGGCGATGGAAACGAGAAGTTGGATTTTCCGGCTTCAAGCTTCTCGTTTGCAGTTTCAATGTTTTTCCTATCTGCTCAACCGGTTTTCTAACGGACATGATCTGCAGGTTTTTCAGGGGAATATGAAGATTTCCGATGAGGGATCGGATTTCTCCGGTATTGGTTGTGAAATACGGAAGATGTACGGGATAGATGCAACCAGGGCCAAGAGCTCTGGCAATCAGATACAGGCTGACCGTAGAATCAATCCCTCCTGATACACCGATGACTGCGTTTCGGATATGCTGCGACCGGAATGTATTTTGTAGGAAGGATACAATATGCCTGACTTCCTTTTTAGGATTGATGAACGGCAGCATATAATTACAATTATAGATAAATTAAAGCATTGAGGTATTAATGGCTATTATAGACTATTTCTTATCATAATAGTACAATTCATATCATGTATAGATATAAGAAAGCATTATTTATCGGCCGTTTCCAACCATTCCACAACGGCCATTTGCATGTATTAAAGGATATCTGCATGTATGCCGATGCGGTAATCATCGGCGTGGGAAGTGCTAATATTTATGATTCGGACAATCCGTTTACGTTTGAACAGAGGAAGGCCCTACTACAATTAATTGTAGTGAGGGAGAATCTTTCCGACAGAGTAAGAAAAATCGTTGCATTGAACGACTACTATGATGACGAGAAATGGTTTTCACACACAATAGATAGAGTGGGGCAATTTGATGTTTCAGTGGGTAACAACGAGTGGGTGAATGGTATTTTCGAGAAGAGGGGATATACAGCTTTGAGAATACCGTACTATAGACGCCATTTGTATGAAGGAGTAAAGATAAGGAAACGCATCAATGCCGAAAAACCTTGGATTGATCGTGTTCCCGAGTACACTGTACCGTTGATAAATAAATATCTGTATGACAATCCCCATATGCCATACAGATTTGATCATATAGGAGTTGGTGGAACATTCGACCGGTTTCACAAAGGGCACAGGGTTCTGCTTCAGGCCGCATTTATGTACGGAAGAACGGTTTCCGTCGGCATTGCGACCGATAAACTATACCGTCACAAACCGTTAAGCGGAATCATTGAAAATTATGATACGAGAAAAAAAAAGGTCATTGCTTTTTTGAAGGAAAAGACATATCTAGGCCGCGCGAATTTGTTCCCTTTGAGTGATGTATATGGTGCAACCAGATATGATGGAACCATAGAGGCGATCGTCGTAAGTAAACAAACCTATCCGGGAGCTATTAAAATAAATGAGATGCGGAAAAAAAATCATCTGCCGAAGCTGCATATCATAAAGATACCGAATGTGAATGCGGATGATAAGGTTTTGTTATCCTCGGAACGTATCCGGAAAGGGGAGATTGATTGGGAAGGGAGGAGTTATTGGTTATCAGTTATTGGTTACTTTGAAAAAAAACAAAAACGTATTTTACCGGACTATTTGAGGAAAGAATTGCGAAAACCTCTAGGAAAAGTAATTCGGGGAAAAGAAGACGAACTGGAAAAAACAGCCAAAAGAACGATTCAATTCATTAATGAATTGAAACCGACAATGGTGATTGCGGTAGGAGACATTATTGCCATGTCGCTGGAACAAGTAGGATATGTTCCCGATCTGAAAATCATTGATTACCGATCGAGAAGGAAAGAGATTAAGGTAACAGATTCGGCATCTCTTGCCAAAAGAATTATAAACAAGCCGGGAACAATCTCAAAACAGGCATTGCTCGCCATAAAAAAAGAAATACATAGGTACCTCAGTCACCCGACGGGTGACAGAAAAATAGTTATTGATGGAGAAGAAGACCTTCTGGCACTTCCCGCATTGATTTTTGCCCCGCTTCATTCACTGATTTTATATGGTCAGTTTGATAAAGGGGTGGTGATGGTTTATGTCGATGAGAAGAAAAAAGAAGAGATAAAAAAAATTTTGAAAAAATTTAGAGGCTAAATGAGTATAGTGATTTTCCACGATCGTATAAAAGCATTATACTACTGCAACCTTCCTATCTATCTATAAGATTATTTAGTGCATGTGAAGCTACTCCAGAATAATCTGGCTTTTTCTTCTTGTCAAGCTCTTGCATCCTCTGTATAATCTCATCCATGACACTCAAACAATATCAGCCTCAACAGTTCGAATTCAAGTGGTCTGATAAATGGAATGAAAACAAAACATATAGAATTTCACAACCTGATGCAAAGCATAAAAAGCAGTTCATATTTCCCATGTTTCCGTATCCGTCAGGCGCAGGATTACATGTCGGTCACGTCCGTGTATATACAGGTACCGATGTGATTGCGCGCTTCTATCGCATGAATCAATATGCGGTTTTGCATCCGATTGGGTGGGATGCGTTCGGCCTTCCCGCGGAAAATGCGGCGATAAAGGCGAAGAAAAATCCCATGGATATGGTGCCGCATCATATTGCGACGTTCAGACGCCAGATGCAGTCTTTGGGATTTTCGTTTGACTGGGATCGGGAGTTTGCGACAACCGACCCGAAATACTACAAATGGACCCAGTGGTTGTTTATTCAATTCTTTAATATGGGGCTTCTATACAAGAAGAATGCACCGATCAATTTCTGCCCGATTTGTAAGACCGGATTATCCGAAGAAGAGGTGTTGCCGAACGGTACGCACGAGCGCTGCGGAAACAAAATAGAAAAACGGGATTTACCGCAGTGGCTTTTCAAAATTACGAGCTATGCAGATCGATTACTCTCAGATCTGGAAGGTTTGGATTGGCCGCGAGGGATTTTGGAGATGCAGCGGAATTGGATCGGGAAAAAAGAAGGAATAAATATAACGTATAAAGTCATTGATTCGTCAACGCAATCTTCAGATCTCACAAACGCTCGATACCGTGTTTCTCGTTTTGAGGAACATCCCTCCGAACTCATCGGCTCCTTAAAAAACGCGAAACAGGTATCTTCGCGTTCCATACATGAAAAAATTGCTTTTGACTCATCAAAAAATACATATCTAGGTGAAATAACCTGTTTTACCACAAGGCCGGACACGAATTTCGGCGCAACGTTTATCGTCATTGCACCCGAACACGAATTCGTAACGAAGATTTTGAATAATAAACTCAAAGTTGACGAGAAAACATATAAGGAAATAACTAAGTATGTCGAAAAAACAAAATCAAAAACAGAGGTGGAACGTGAGGCGGAGGGCAGGGAAAAAACCGGCGTGTTTACGGGATTTTATGCAATTAATAACTTAAACAACAAAAGACTGCCTATTTGGATTTCGGATTTTGTTTTGATGGGATTCGGGACAGGCGCAGTCGTTGGTGTTCCGGGTCATGACATGCGGGATTTTGAGTTCGCGAAAGAATTCGGCATAGAAGTAGTACGTGTGGTTGTTGGTAAAGACGGTGATACCGGTCCGATAACGAAGAAAGAGCAGGTGCAAGAAGAAAGCGGAACTATGATCAACTCGGAGTTTTTGAATGGAATAGAAATTCACGAAGCTATAAAAAAAATCATGAACTATTTGGAAGAAAAAGGTTGGGGAAAAAGAGTGGCAACATATCATCTGCGTGACTGGATTTTTTCAAGGCAACGATACTGGGGTGAACCAATTCCGATAATCGAATGTAAAAAATGCGGTTTGGTTCCTGTTCCTGAAGATCAATTACCTGTGAAACTACCATATGTTAAATCATATGAACCGAGTGGGACGGGTGAGTCGCCATTGGCATCAATAAAAGAATGGGTCAATGTGAAATGCCCCAAATGCGGAGAGCCTGCCAAAAGGGAAACAGACACCATGCCAAACTGGGCAGGATCGTGTTGGTATTTCATCGCTTTTTCTTTTTGGAACCAATATGGAGATTCGTCAACGCAATTTTTATCACAGAGAACCTCTCCCTCGAAGAAACGGGACTCTCGAAGTGAAAAAATTGCTTTTGACTCATCACTGTCTCCATCGATTGAGAATTGGAAATTGTTAATGGAAAATTATGGTATACAATGGTTGCCGTCAAACTGGTATATCGGCGGCGCAGAACACGCGGTACTCCATCTTTTATACGCACGATTCTGGGTAAAGGCGTTATATGACCTGAAACTGTTAAATTTCAAAGAACCGTTCATGCGGTTACGAAACCTAGGAATGATCCTGGCAGAAGACCACCGAAAAATGAGTAAATCATTTGGTAATGTAATCAATCCCGATGACGTACAAAAGGAATACGGTGCCGATGCATTGCGCATCTACGAAATGTTCATGGCGCCGTTTGACCAGGAAATTTCATGGTCGACCAAAACATTACAGGGGTCATACCGGTTCATGACGCGCGCGTGGAAATTATTTCATGATCCCAAACAAATCGGCAATATATCAAATCCGAAACTTTTCGTAAAACTTCAGAAAACAATAGCAAAAGTTACCCGCGACATTCCGGAAGTGAAATTCAATACCGCGGTTGCCGCCATGATGGAGTTTATCAATGAATGGGAAAATAAAACGTTGTCGAAAGATGATGCGAAAAAGTTCTTGCAAATTCTCGCTCCGTTCGCTCCGTTTATGACGGAAGAAATCTGGTATGAAATATTCGGGGAGAAGAATTCTATTCATCTGTCTGTCTGGCCAAAAGTCGATGAGTCCGAGATAAAGGGGACGGAAGTAAGTATTCCGGTACAGGTAAACGGAAAGGTTCGTGCCGTGCTGGTTTTGAGAGACGGTGAAACCGATGAGCAACCAGTCGTGGAAAGAGCCGTAAGCAATGAACAGGTAAAAAAATATGTGGCAGGTAAAAAATATAAAATAATTTACGTCAAAGGAAAAATATTGAATTTGGTGGTATAAAAATATGTTTGAATATCCGGAACGGGAACAATATAGGCAAGCGGTCGAGAAGCAACTGGAACGTAACGTCTATCTGCATTCTTTGGCGCTTGAAGCATGCATGGCCGGATTGTATGATTATTTCGCATCCGAAAACCTTCTTGACACGAGCGAACCGTCAAAAAACGACTGGTTATTGGCAGGTTTGATCCATGATATTGATTATGTCGGCGAGTATAAACCGACTCACCCGAAAAAAACCAAAGAAGCACTGAAAAAATACGGCATCGATTTACCTGATACCATAGACGTGATCGTGAAGGCACATGCCCCCGAGATAACCGGCAGGCAGCCGCAAAACAAGGCAGAATGGTCGATTTATTGCGCGGATAGTCTTACCGGTTTGATTGTCGCGACAACGTTGGTATATCCGTCAAAAAAAATTGCCGACGTGAAATTATCTTCTATATTAAAGCGATTCAAGGAACCGAAGTTTGCCGCAGGTACGAGACGTATCGATATCCAAATGTGTGAAAAACCGGAAGGATTGAATCTTCCGCTTCCTCAGTTTGTTGAAATTTGTTTTAATTCAATGAAGGCGGTTGCTTCGGAGATTGGGTTGTAAGCTTCTTTAATTCAACCGGATCGTATTCGTAATTATATTTGCAATAAACTCATGTCCCTGTACGGACGGATGAATGCCGTCTGAAGGATTGGTATATTTAGGATGACCTTTTGAAGGATCATAGGCGTCGATAAGAGGAACATTCAGGGTTTTTGATAATCCGATTGCGTTTTCCAGGAGTTCGATGATTTCCCCGGAATGCTCGAATGCGGTCTGCGTATCCCAGTTCACGCCGTTCGGACCTTTGCCGAAATTATTCCTGAGCGGTGCAATTTCAGCAAGAACATATACGTTTGGTGTGACTTTTTGAGCTGCTTGAATTAAATGCGTCAGTCCCAGCCAGTGCCGGTCCCTGTTATACGGTGAAAACGGATTATATGCATAAGATCCGAGAATGATAATATCCGGTTTCAGCGTTACAATAGGCGGATAGTGACGGTCTTTGTAATCAAGGGGGCTGTCCCATCTGGCCAGTCCTTCTTCAACGTTTTGCGATCCGATGCCATAGTTATAGAGATGGAATTCTACTCCGGGATACGCCGCTTTTATGCTGTGTTCCAGATATTCGAGTCGCTCACCCATGGTGTCTTCCATTGAATCGCCGTAAACGGCAATCGTATACTCGTTTTTCGCATGGGATTTTATTGGGATCGGTGTTGGTGTCAGCGTAGGAGTTGGCGGTTGTGGAGTGGGAGACGGTTGTACGGTAGGAGAAGGAACAGGGGTTGCTGAAATCTGTGTTTCCGTTCCCAATACCGCTGACTGTGTTGTCGGTGTTTTTACATCATTATTCGATGCATTTGCCAGTTTATTGGTCTGCGCATTGGAAAACATTGGTATAAACATGAATGAAAATCCGACTGCTACGATAGCGAAAACGATCAGCTCTATTTTCATAATCAGCGCATATGGGTTTGGTTCGGCGTATTTTTTTCCATTCAAAAACGATGAACTTTTTTCATCAAAATAGCAGTAAAGTGCCATGATTCCAGTGTAGAAGAGAAATGAGGAAGAATCAAGTTTGTGAGCCCACCGGGACTCGGACCCGGAACCAACAGCTTAAAAGGCTGCTGCTCTACCAGTTGAGCTATAGGCCCTTTAAAATCTTCGATTTTAAAGGGTAAACCCTTTACAATTTTAAAGATAAACTCTTTTACAAATTTAAAGAAAAACCCTTTACAATTTTAAAGATAAACTCTTTTACAAATTTTAAAGATTAAATCCTTGAACAGATTGTGTAATTGTATCAATCTGGATGAGGTTAATCAAGTACAGATCCGCCGGTATTTTTGAATACATATTACATTTTATATATAATTGAATCATGAAACAAACAATCGCTACCTCGCTTGCGATCCTTCTCATTGTTACGCTCATTACGGTAGCGTTTACTATCCAGCAGGTGACGAGGGAGCAGCAACAATTGACTGCGGACCTCCAATACCGTACAACCGTTCTTGCCAACAGTATTAAAGACAGGGTCGAGGCGTATCTGATCAACAGCAATTTCAAAACAATGCAGTCGTACGTCAAGCAAATCGGTAGCGACAACAGGATTGCCGGCATATCGGTCTATGACAGTAAAGATAATGTGGTTGCCGCCTCGGAGAGCGGTACATTGAGTTCACCGGATGAAAAGACGATCATCGTGAATGCCATGGATTCGGACAAATTGGATGCGGATTTCGCCTCGGTCGGCAACAATAAAAACCAACTGTACGTGTTTGCCGTGCCATTGCATCAGGATGGCAACGTGATTGGTGCTTTGGTCATCGAACAGAATACGGGATATATCAACGACAGAATGAATGAAATATGGGCCAATAATTTGATTAGACTTGGTGTTCAGGCGACGCTTGTTCTTTTTGCCATCGCGTTGACCATCCGCGTCGTCATCTATGGTCCGATCATGAGTCTTGTTGATTCGATTAAACTTATCCGTTCGGGTACGATCAATCCCGCCGAGCATAAATTGCAGAACAATTTCCTTTTGCAACCGTTGATCCGCGAAGTTACCCACGTGAGTCGCAGCCTGTTTGAAGCGCGACATACGGCGAGTGAAGAGGCGCGTATGCGGCTGGAGAAACTGGATTCTCCGTGGACCAGCCAACGGTTGCAGGAATATGTGAAAAATGCGCTCAATGACAGAAAAGTGTTTGTGGTTTCAAACAGGGAACCGTATATACATAAGAAAGAAGGAAATAAAATCGGCTATTTTGAACCGGCCGCAGGACCGGTTACCGCTTTGGAGCCGATCCTCAAAGCAAGTGGCGGTTTGTGGATCGCACACGGTAGCGGCAATGCGGATAAGCTTGTCGTGGACAAGAATGACAAGATCAGGGTTCCCCCCGATGAACCCAAATATACATTGAAACGCGTATGGTTGACCGAAGAGGAAGAAAAAGGATATTATTATGGTTTTGCGAACGAAGGTCTATGGCCGTTGTGTCATACCGCACATACCAGGCCGGTATTTAGGGAGAGCGACTGGAATTTCTATAAAGTGGCGAACGGGAAATTTGCAGAAGCGCTTTTGAAAGAAATTAGGAACGTTAAAGAACCGATCATTTTCATCCAAGACTATCACTTTACGGTTTTACCGCGCATAATCAAAAACAGCAGACCTGATGCGAAAGTTGCTTTATTCTGGCATATTCCATGGCCCAATCCGGAAGTCTTCGGCATCTGTCCGTTCAGGGAAGAGATTCTTGACGGTCTCTTGGGCGCCGATCTTCTCGGGTTCCATACACAACTTCACTGTAACAATTTCATGGAAACGGCAGGAAGAGAATTGGAATCACTTATTGCGTGGGAACAGTTTTCTATTACCAGAAAAAGTCATGTGACGTATGTAAAACCGTTCCCGATAAGTGTTCCGTATCCTGCGGAGTTTGTAGAGAAAAAACCCATGGAAGAGATCCGCAAGGAGATCGGTGTCGGTGACGTAAAGTATATAGCATTGGGTGTTGACAGGCTTGACTATACAAAAGGAATAATTGAGCGTCTCCAAACGGTTGAGACTTTACTGGACAAATACCCGTCCTACCGGAAGAACTTGACGTTACTCCAAGTGTCGCCGCCGAGCAGAAGTCAGATTAAATCTTATCGTGAATTTGCGGAACAAGTAGATCAGGAAGTACAACGGATAAACAGCAAATTCCAATCCAACGGTTGGAAGCCGATCCAATTCGTCAAACGGAATCTCAGTCACCGTGAGGTTTACGATCTTTACCGGATAGCCGATGTCTGTCTGGTAACCTCGCTGCATGACGGTATGAATATGGTGGCAAAAGAGTTTGTTACGGCACGGGACGATGAGAAAGGTGTACTGATTTTGAGCAAATTTGCTGGCGCTTCGCGCGAACTGAAAGATGCTCTTGTAGTGAACCCTTATGATATCGGCCAGATGGCAGAAGAGATGAATACTGCATTGCAGATGTCGCGCATGGAACAGAAAAATCGTATGGAACATATGAGGAAAATCGTGGAAAACAATAACGCATATCGGTGGGCTTCGGATATATTACGGAGTATTCTTAATTTGTAATGAAGTATTTCTGGGATTCCAGCGAGGAAATAAAAAAAGAAATTCAGCAACACTCCCGGCTCCTTATTTTATTTGATTTTGACGGGACGCTGGCGCCGATAGCGCTTCAACCCGGAGCTGCAGCTATGCCGGAGAAAACAAAACAGTTGCTGGAAAAAATAGCCGCGACTGACACGATCAGGGTGATTATCGTGAGTGGAAGGCATCTTGAAAATATCAAGGAAAAAGCGGGGATTTCACGTATTGCATATGCCGGCAACCACGGTATGGAGTGGGAGATTGACGGCAAGAAAGAATCGATTGAATTATCCGAGGGATATCTAAAGACTTTGGGTGAAATAAAGTCCAAGTGCAAAGAACTGGAGAAGCAATATCTGCAGACAATGGTACAGGATAAGCGAATGACTATTTCGATCCATTACCGGGCTCTCGACGAGAAATTCGTACAAGCGTTTATATCTAAACTCCACATAATTCTGGATCCGTACGTAAACGCAAAACAAATTTCGCTTCTTCAGGGAAAAAAAGTTGCTGAAATCCGGCCTTATAAACCTTGGACGAAAGGTGATTTTATCCATAAATTCCTGGCCGAAAGGTGTAAAGATCAACACCCTTATGTCATATATGTAGGTGATGATACGACCGATGAGGACGCATTTCAAGCCATTCCGGAAGGTCTTTCTATTTATGTAGGTAAAAAAACAAACTCACATGCAAAATTCTATTTAAAAAACGTAGATGAAGTTCAGCGATTCATGAGATATATCTTGAAGGTCTGAAGAAACAATGTGCATATTATAGCAAACTCAAAACGAAATGTCAGATTGTGTAATCAAAAGTGGTTGGATTAATATCGATATCTATGTTGAAGAACCATTAAATTAATCTAATGCTGAGGATCTTAAAATATACATACGTGAGAAATTCTGCTAGATGATTTACCATATGCTAAAAACAATAATTATAGCTATCTAACGCTCTAATTACAGTATTTACATCCAAAACTGGGAGGTGTATAATAAAAGGATGAAAATCAACGAGACCGCATTGTCGAACGGCCTACGGGTCATTCTTGCCGATACGAACGCATTTCCCACATTGACCACGCTGGTACTTGTTGGAGCAGGTTCGCGGTATGAAACCGAACAAAACAACGGCATCGCTCACTTTCTCGAGCATATGTTTTTCAAAGGGAGCAAAAAATATCCCGATTCGTTTGTTCTTACCTCGACAATCGAGGGGTTAGGTGGTATCTGGAATGCGTTTACTTCAAAAGACTATACCGGGTATTTCATAAAAACGACGAGCGAGCATTTTGATATAGTAATAGATGTGTTATCAGATGTTTTGCTGCGTCCGTTATTTCAACCTGAGGAAATCGAAAAGGAAAAAGGCGTGATCGTGGAAGAAATCAACATGTATGAAGACCAACCGCAAAGCAAAGTGTCGGATTTGTTCGAAAATTTGATCTATAAAGGCAATGCGCTGGGATTCGACGTAATAGGCAATAAACAGACCGTAACCGGTTTTGACCGCAAAACGTTTAACGAGTATCGGTCAGCCTTATATCATCCGAAAAATGCTGTTTTGGTGGTAGCAGGAGGGTTGATGCTCGGCAAAAAACAAGGCGCAACCATGAAAGAATATCTTGATTTGATCGAAGCAAAGTTTGGCGAATGGGGGAATGGTGCGAAATCGGAGTTTACCCGAATGAGCGAACAGCAGGAAAAACCGGCGTTGCTGATCAGGAACAAAAAAACCGAACAGGCTCATTTTTGTCTGGGGTACCGGACGTTTGCGTACGATGATATTCGCAAACATGCCTTGGAAGTATTAGCGGTCATATTGGGCGGCGGCGCTTCCTCAAAACTGTTCATGGAACTACGGGAAAAGCGGGGACTGTGTTATTACATCGGGACCCAACTACAGTTTTATCACGACGTTGGCAACATGGTGACCCAGGCAGGAGTACCGAAGGACGTGGCAAAAGTAACCCAGGCAATGAAACTGACGTTGGAAGAACACAATAAAATCCTGGATAAGGGATTTTCCAAAGAAGACACGCGAAAAGCGAAAGAACTGTTAAAAGGTCGCATGTTGTTATCTATGGAGGATTCGTTTAATGTCGCACATTTTTACGGCAAAAAAGCTGTTTTGGAAGGAAAAACAGAATCGCCGACTGAAGTAATAGAGAAGATAGAAAAAGTAACCGCCGACGAGATAGAAGCTGTCGCAAAAGATATCATAAAACCCGAGAGATTGAATGTAACTGCGATAGGGCCGCTTGAGAAAAAGGATTTCGACGGGTTTTTTTAATGCACTTGCGCTAACCCTCAATTCCTGTTCACACAATTACAACAGCGCTTAGTAAGTCTAATTGCTCTTGACATTTAAACTTATACTTATTATAAATAAGTATATTTGAGAGTTTTAATGAACAGGTATAAACTAATGATCGAACAATTCCTAAAACAGCATCCCAAAGCGGTATATATTATTATAGGATTATTTTTTATTCTTACATTTGGTGCTTTAGCCATTGCAAAATTCTCGCAAAACAATCAAGCGTATGTAACATCACCGCACGCAGAGATATCAACGATGGTTCCTGAAAAAAACAATCTATTTGTTTATGCGCAGCCGTTGGTACTTGGTGCACAGATAAACGCATATGAAATATCGACAGCGTGTAAGTTTATTCCCGAATTAGGTGTCAAGGCGACTACTATCTGGGTTGATTGGGGAACGTTTGAGCCGAAACTTGGCACCTATAAATTCGGAAAAATTGACAAGGAGCTCGATCAACTCGCATCCTGCGGCATCAAGGATTTTGGTCTTCATATCATGCTGAAAAATAAGTGGGGTACGTTGGAAAAAAATACGGAGTCACCGCCCCGCGTACCGTCGCAGTTCAACGATGCGCTTACTGTCTTGGTTAAGCATTTTAAAAATTCCAATTTGCCGGGAGGCGCAAAAGTGACAAGATATGCGATCGGCAACGAATATGAAAGCGCAAACCACTGGCCTGGAACTGTTGCGGATTATACACGTCTTTTACCCGAAACGTACCAGTCAATAAAAAACGCTAATCCGCAGGCATTGGCAGAAGAAAGCGGGACAGGAGGTTCATGTTTTGGTTTTGCTATTGCGAATCTACTGTTGCAACAAGGACGCAGTCAGGAAGCAATTAATTATATAAACAGCTATTATTCGGTTCGTCCGGCAATCAGCTATAAAGGAACGATTTCATCGGTAAATCAATTAAAAACCGTATTGGGTCAAGCGGACACCACAAATAAGTTCGCGTGCAGGTTCAGTTCATGGTTTCCCGATCTTTATGGAGTAAATCGGGGATATGATGCAAGTCAAATTCATTATTATGCACCATGGAATGATCTTTCTTCGGTTTTTACGTTCGTGCGCGACGGATTGGAAACGAACGGAAAGCCCGCAGATTTCCCGATTGAAGTTTGGGAGATTGGATATGGATGGAAAACAAGGACGACATATAATGAACAAAACCATGCGGAAACAGTAGTCAAATTGCTGGCGACTGCTGCAGGAGAAGGAGCGGATAGAGTCGTATACTGGAAATTACTGGATGAACTTTTTAAGCATCAGGGAGCTGGCGGCACGTCACCAAGCAAAGACGTAGGATTGATACTGGATGATAAAAATGGTACCTATCATATAGGTGCTCCTGCTATTGCATACAAAACAACAACGAGGATGTTGGAAGGCGCCATATCCGCAGGACCTTTGAACGTGGGAAATGCATCGGTGATTACCTACAAATTCAATTTTGGCGACGGACATGAAGTATTTGTCGCCTGGACCGATAACACTACACCAACCGCAACGGTACATATGCCGGTAAGTGGTAGTATGGCTTCAGTTACCGATATAAATGGCAAGACTTCTTCCGTATCAAAAGATGCTATTAAAGTGACTCAAAGCCCGGTATTCGTCAAGTAATCTTTATTCGTGCCCGTGCAGTTTTAATGTCGCACATTTTTACGGCAAAAAAGCTGTTTTTCCTACCTGTCTCATACCAGTGTAATGACCGTTATTTCTTTTTTGTCAAGCTCTTTTTCTAATTGAGCAGTAATACTTCTTTAGTATATCATAGTTTACTCATATCTTACGAAAAGTACCGGTATTTGTCAGTGATAACCGACATTTTTGGTTAATTAATCACCCACCAGTTGAATTCAATATCATTGAGTTGCGGCGTGTCTATTTCCACGGTGAATGAGGTCCCATTAACCTGTTTGGTGACAGCTAAAGATATAAGTGTTTGCCGATTTGTTTATAGAGCTCGTCTACAAACTCACGGTCTTTCTCTGAAGCGTATCCGGGGTTACAAAACCTGGTATACTCATACAATGTTCTATCTTTTTCTCTTTATTTTCGGTACCGCAATCGGATCATTCCTGAATGTATTGATTGATAGATTACCCAATGATGAATCAATTATGGGTAGATCGCACTGCGATTACTGCAGGAAAAAAATCGCATGGTATGATTTAATTCCGATAATTTCTTTTATTGTATTAGGGGGAACATGCAGGAACTGCCGCAAGAAGCTCTCATTTTTTTATCCGGCCATTGAGTTCCTGACAGGCATAAGCTTTGTTTTAGTCTGGAAATTCTTGCCGTACTCCATACTGGGCCAGGGATTTCGGCAGATTCTCCAGGCGCGGATCTTGATCCGTTTCGTGTATCTGGCCATTACCGCCTGTTTGATTGTTATCTTTTTTTCGGATTATAAATACCACATTATTCCCGATCAGGTGCAGATCGCACTGTTTGCGTTATCCCTGTTTCTCATACCGTTCTACGGTTCCGTTACGCAGGTTTTCGTATCCAGGGTTATCGCGGCAATACTGGTCAGTGCACCTATTCTTTTTTTATATCATATCACGAGAGGAGGAGGTATGGGATTCGGTGACGTTAAATTATCGTTCATCATCGGACTCATGTTCGGGATAAAAGCCGGACTGGTAGTTCTGTATATCGCATTTGTTTTCGGCGCCATAATAGGATTGCTGTTGATGCTGTCGAAAAAACGCGGATTAAAAAGCAAGATAGCCTTCGGCCCGTTTTTGGTGACAGGCATGTTCGTCGTCCTTTTCTGGAGAGACCAGATTTTCGCACTCATCAAAAAAATCTATGGAGCTTGATCAAAACTTCGGCAGGAAATTCAAAATCGAATGAAAAAAAGAATAATCCGCCGGACTTAATATATCCAATTTTTTTTGGGCGAATAACAGTGGCGTTTGGTACGAAATATTCTCTGCGGTAATGTGATAATCACCATATTGAGTGGGAACAAATGCATAGCCAATGATTCCATTGTTATTCGTTGTTAAAATATCATTTACGATTTGCCGATCGTTCGCAAAAATACCAATCCTTACCAATTGATCAGGTAGAGATTGATTGTTATAACCTTTTGACGTAATAGTCATCTTTACCGGAACATTCAAAAAAAATGATTGGGAATCAAACTGGATACCGGAGTTTTGCAGAATAGCCTGTTTCCAGAGAGGAGAAAGCGGTACGGTCGCGGTTACAGTCAGTTTTACAGCTTCCTGTGCGAAACTTTGTGAAGGAAAAAAAATAAACAAACCGATAACCAGTATCAAATAGCCAATACCTGTCACTACCCGTTTGCCCCGTACCGCAAGGTACGTGAGTCGTCCCCTTAACATAAGGCGTCATTATAGCATAAATCCCATATTGTTGCAAGGAATAATGGGTATACCCGAAATCATTTGGATTGCGGGAAATGATTTGAGTATAAATACCCGAAATCATTTGGATTGCGGGAAATGATTTGAGTATAAATACCCGAAATC
>CAZFQZ010000005.1:0-23136 GCA_964521305.1 uncultured Gammaproteobacteria bacterium | reverse complement strand
ACCCGAAATCATTTGGATTGCGGGAAATGATTTGAGTATAAATACCCGAAATCATGTTGTAAATATGCTGCAAACAGGAATACGATAGGTATATATTCAGTAGCGTGTCGGTATGTATAGATCCGGGTTTGCCGGGAAGGTATGTGATGTCTGTTTTGAACAGTTATTTGACGATTACCGTGAGGTTGGCGTTTGCATCCGATTTCTCCGTAACCGTGTAGGTGCCCGGTTGTTCAAGTATCCGTTCCAGCCGTTCACTCAGACCATAGCCGCGTTTTGTGTTTAGCGATTCGTTGTCCGACATCAGCCACATGAGCTTGTTGGAACTCCGGTTGGTGATGGCAATATACGACCCTCTGTGTATGGTGACTACCCGCGGGCTGAAATTAACGCCGTCATAATTCACGTACGTAAACAAACCCATGTTTCCTTCGGCATCGGTTTGTGTTTCGGCAGATTTGATTTTTCCTGCGGATATTTCTTTGACCGACGGCAAGAAGTCGGGAAAAAAGAACGCATGCGTCAGGAAGCCTGCACAAAAAACAACAGCGATGAATGCGATGAAACGAATTTTATTAGTCATATGATTGATGGTAGAGCGAATGGTTAACCGAGTAGATCTTTCATTGCCTTTTTGAGACGTTTTCGCATGAGATATGCCAGGAAGAGGATTATGACTGCGGCGGCGAAGATACGGACAGGAAAAACAAGGAATCCGACGGACGCGGTCAAAGTTTGGTTTTTGACAGAACCGTAATACATGATAGCAGTGGCATGATAGGTGCCTATGAGAAATTTGTTATTCAGAGTTGTCCGTATGATACGGGTGCCACCCGGAAATACGTTGGTTCCGGATACGACGATGTCCGCGACTTTCTGGTCGAACATATTGGTGACGTTGACCAGACCGAACGTTTTAACGTGGACATTGCCGGTATTTTTAAATGTCATGTCAAATGGAATCGGTCCGAATTCGGAAAATTTCGGCGCATTGAATCCGATCAAACGCAACTGTTCATTGACCGTACCGGATATTCGAACCAGGAAAAGCGAAGCGATTTCCTGTGCAAGTGCTGCCGTTCCGGGTTTAGCGCCGGCAGGGACCACACCAAATACGAACGAACCGTATCTTCCACCTGCAGCTTTTTGCGGTACGTGTATCGTTGCCGTAACTTCCTGTTCCTGTCCCGGTTTCAGCGTGAATGATGCAGGAGATAGAGTTGTCCAATTGATCAGCGAGTACTGTCCTTCATTGGTAAGTGCGATTTGTCCTTCCTTACCCGATGCGGTAAAGTCTTCGATATGCACCTGGATGGGTAAGGATTCGTTGCTTTTGTTTCTGATTTTTGCGTTTACTGTTATGGTTTTTCCCGGATCAACCGAGATATCCTGGGAAGGAGGAGATATCTCGAGCGACTGGTTTGAAAATGCATTTTGAGCAGACGATGTTATTGCCAGGGTTAACAGGATGCCGAATAAAAGCGCGGTAAACGTGATGACGGTAATGCGGGGAAATCGTTGCGAAGATGTTCTTGTTTTTGCATTTGACATGTGTGTGGTGAATGTGCCAATAGGGAATATATCAGTACGTTGGCGTCGCAACTAAAATCATGGTTCCCGTATATGATCCCGGAGGTTGTATGGCATTGACTGCCGCCTCCCAGCCGATACGTTTGGTCAGGCTGGTTGTCCCGCTGGTGCTGACGAATAGAGCGCGTGAAGTGGTTTCGGTACCTGCCCATTTATTGGTTTGAAACTGGCTTTCCGTGGTATCTTCGGTCGTGTAGCCGAAAAAAGCGGTATTCGTATTCGCTGTTGTACCTGCCGGCGCCGACCAGGAAGTCGGGGTCGCATAGGTGCCGGAAAACGGGCTGAAATGGTCTGATCCGCTCGAAAGAGGATAGGTACCCGATTGATTCACGGTTACCTGGAATCCGTGTGATGCATTGGTTGAAACGGTTAGGTCATGTGCACCGATGGCAGGAGCGCCGGAAGTAAGCGTACCTAAAGGAATAGTAGTAGTGGTGGTTGTTATCGTTGTTGTTGCACCGTTGACGGTTCCGGTGGAAGCAACGCCTGCAACGGAAAAAGTAAAATTAGGATCAACTGCTGCGGTTACCGCAATTGAGTTTGTGTCAAGGACCGCAAAAGCGACTGTTGACGTATCGACCGCTGTCGGTCCTGCACTATTTGTTGTAATTCTTACGTACGAGGTGGTGTTTACAGTTGAAGGGTTGGTGATACCGGTGAACTGTATAGAAATTGCGGTGGAAGCTGTTACGGATGCCGGTGAAGTGACCGTATAGGTAATTATTGAAGTTGCCTGGCTATAAGTTCCGGCGCCGATACCGGATACCGTACCAATGACACCTCCCGTAATATTTAATCCTGTTGGCGCTGTGCAGGTTCCCGAAGCAGTGGTACAATACTGGAAAGTGATGGTTGCGATGGTTGCGGTTGTCGCGGTGGTGAATGCGAATGTATGGGCTACGCTGGTTGCTCCTGCCTGTGAACTGCTGATGGTATCGGACGCGCTGGTCAGAGGGGCTGCTTGTACGTGAAGAAACAGATAGGGAATAATACTTATGCTTAAAATAAAAAGAACTGTGAATATGCCGATAACATATTTTCTCGAGCATTTAATAAGCCATGTAAACATATGGTGGTATTATGAGAATTGTATTCTAATATTAGTATTATTTTTTGCTATTTGTCAAGCGGAAAGTAATATAAATTGCAATCTATATATCATAAGGGAAATCTCGGTTAATATGTTGGGGTAGCGATTAAAATCACTGTGCCCGCATAATTTCCTGTAGGTTGCAGCGTATTGATTTCCGCCTGCCATCCCAAACGCGTTGTTTCACCGCCGGTTACGGGGCCGGCATTATAGATAATTTCATATGGTGTGGTATCGAATCCTGCCCATTTGTTGCCTCCTGCCGAAGTAAATCTGTCTACTGTACCTGTACCGAGAGTAGAGTCGGTGGTGGTGTAACCGAAAAATCCTGTATTAATGTTTGGCGATGTGCCGGCCGGCGCTGTCCATGTAGTCGGCGTACCGTTGGTTCCGCTGAATGAATCGATGTTATTCGAACCGCTTTCGAGGGGTGGATTGGTTAGGGATTTGACTGCTACCGCATACCCGCTGTTTGCGTTGGTTGTCACGCTGACATCGTGGGCTGCGATCTCCGGCGAACCTGCAGCTAGTGTTCCAAACGGTATCGCCGTATCCGTCGTGTTGGTGACGTTAATGGTGGCGCCGTTGACCGTACCGGTAGTTACTGCCGCAACGGAAAAGCTCAATGTATTGCCTACGCTTGCGGTCACGGAAATGGATGACGAGGTGAGAACGGCAAAAGCTATTGTAACTTGGTCAACGGTTGTTATACCTTGATCCGCATAGGTAGTTATGCGGGTATAGAATGTTGTATTTTGGGTGGATGGGTTTGTGATGCCGGTATAGTCTGCGGTCATGGCGAGAGGGCTTTGCGTCTGGGGGGTGGTCGCTACGGTAGTTAATATCCCATTTGAGGCAAATGTGTCCGTTCTTCCTGTTCCCGATATATTGTCGGTACTTCTGGTAGCACCGGTGGTGACTATGCCGGTAGGCGTGGTGCAGGTTCCTGATGCAGTCGTACAAAACTGGATGGTCCACTGTTTGATAGCGGTGCCGACCGAACCCGTGAACGCAAAATCATACTCAACGCTGCCCTGTCCTGCACGCGAATCGCTGATTGTCAGTTTTGCATTATTGAACGTACCGGCAGCAATTTTGGTCACGTAAAAAAACAGGTATGCGGATGTCATCAATGAGACAATGGCAGCCGCAGCGAATATTTTTTTCATTATATTCATAGTACCCGGCTGACACAATGATTGCAAGGCTCCTATGTATTTTTGCCCAATAAGGACTTCGTCGCTTTTTTCAAATTGCCGCGCTTTTTTACGAGGAAAAGGAAGAGCACTATACCAAGCATGATTTCCAGACATTTCACGATCGGGAATACGACTATATATCTTGACTCGGAGATCTGTTTTCCCTGGCCGAGCGACACATCGAGTGTCGCTTTGTACAGACCGTAGGTATATAAAGGAACGAGATTTTCCCAAATCCTGGTTTTTCCGGGAAATACGAACTTTTCCACGAGTGAGAACCGTTTTCCCCTGCCGATCAGCGGCGTTATAAGGACGAACGGTTTTACCGAGTAGTGATACAGAGACTCGTTTTTCACGGCAAAACGTACGTCCGGTGGACCTTTTTCATAGACAGATTGAGTAAAGTCGAAATTGAGTATTGACGCTTTTTTCGACTCAAGGTCCGACGCGCTGACATTTGCCAGAAGCAGCACGCCGATTCTCGGTACCACCGCGGATGCGTTAATTTTTTGGAACGGTGTGAGCGGTTGGAGGAACATGGTTGCATAATACCCGCCGAACGGAACTTTTTGGGGAATATGAATGGTAAGATTGATTTTTTCCGAAGAATAAGGGTTGAGAATGAGCTGTGACTTGTCAATTGAAGACCATGAAATCAGCGGGGAACTTTGGGTATTTCCCAAAATATAAGCACCCGATTTATCCTGTGTGTCAAAATCGGTAAATGAAACCCGTAGAGGAAGAGCGGTGTCAAGAAAGTTGGTTATAGTTATGGGATATACATAGGTTTTCCCCGGGTCAAGCGTTATATTTAATATTACCGGTGAAACTTTTATGATTTGGGAAGTTCTTTGCTGGGCATGGACAGAAGTATTCAGTAGAATGTGTAGAGAACAGAGAATGAGAAGAATACTAATAGTTTTTATGTTCCGTATTTTATGTTTCATACTTTATGTTTTAATAACTCGGTACTACAATATATGACACCGTTGTACCGTATGTACCCGCCGGTGTTTGGGTATTGGCGGTCACCCGATACGAGATCGTGAACTGTTCGCTTGAAATCGGTGTGGTGACCGGGCCTGCGTGGTCTGCGACCGGATCACCGGGGGAAGAAGTGGTAAATCCCGCATAGTTCGGACCGCCGCTCGTAAACCGGTTTGCAGTTCCTCCAGTCAAGTTGCTGTCGTTCGTAGTATATCCAAATCCTGTTCCGGTCCATGAGGTCGGCGCTGAATTCGGACTGGCATAATTCGGGATATATGTTGTATTCAATGGTGAAGCGTCATTGCCATATACGATATAGCCGTTATAGGCATTGGTCGATGTGGTCAACACGGTTGATTTGCTTGAATCGGTAAAGTTATTGCCTGAATTGAGGTTTGTGAAAGTTATGGTTGCAGAGTCAATACCGAACGTAAGGGAAGGATCTACGGTTGATGTGGAGATACTCGGGCCCCAACCGGTTTCAGTCATATATCCCTGTCGCGCCTTTACTTTTATGGAATAGGTGGTTGAGTTCGTCAATCCGGTGACATAAAATCCGCTCGTGCCGTTCCAGCTTATAGAGCCGGAATAGGGAAGCCATGTTATGCCGCTTCCGGCAGTGTAGTCATTTTGGATATACTGGGTGGTTTGCCAGTTGTCTTTGGATATGGCGATGGCATACTGTGCGTCCGCCGGATTGTTGCCGGTGTTAACGATAATCCGCAATCGGTCGTAATTGTTTCCCGGGTTGGTGAATGAAGGAGCGGGTGGAACGTTTACCTGCATGGTAAAAACAAGTCCCGCATTTATCCGATAAGTATTTGATTCTGTTGACGCGTTGTCAATTTCTCCTGCGGTGCCAGACATCGAATATGTGGTTGAGCTGGTTGTTGCTACACCTCCGGAACCAAATCCCCAGCTCTTCAGCTCATAAGTGGTTGATTGGGGATTTGCGGCATAAACCGAGATAAGAGTAAAGAATGAAAAGGTAATAATTAATGTAAGACCGATAATCATGTAGAAAAAACGTTTCATACCATTCATTATATATTACTTCTTATACACGTATTTTTTCCAAAGTTCTTTAAAGAAAGGGAGCGTAAGTGTGGAAAGTAAAAATCCGATACTCGGGACAACCGCATTGAGCCATGGATTTGAGATCTGAATCGCATTGAGATAAAATCCGATTGCCAGATATGTAAGAACGAGGAGTACGACTCTGCGGCTTATACTGGTCTCCCATGCTTTGTCGATCTCCACTCGTTTGTTGCGTTGTTGAATTTTTGCCAGATCCTTTTCCAACTGTTTCAAGGTTTTCATACGATAATGATGTAAAGATTTGTTCTATCTTCCAAATCCAAACGCATGAAGGATTGTATCGATAAAGCCGATGCCGGTAATGGGTTTAAACAAATAAAGATGACTTTGTTCTTTTTGAGGAGGGGTCGGCGGATGCGTTATGGTCTTCGACGGCAGTGGTATTGTTGATGTGGTGGGAAAACCGTTGATTGGCGGAGGAACGAAATATGGTGGGCTTTGCGAAGGAAGGGGTATAGGCCTCCCTGTGATAGTATTCTGCTGAACATTCTGTGCAATGGTAATCTGATCGTTTCCTTGTGATTGAGGAGGGATGACCAGATGTTGGGTTATAGGACTCGGCGGGATCGGGAAAGGAGAGGGTATAACGGGAGATTCTGTTGGCGCCGGAGTCGTAAGCGGGGTCACGGTTACGAGATATCCGCCCTGGATACATTGGAAAAAATGAAATGGCCAGTCATACCATTGGCACGGTTTAACGGTTTGTGTCGGAGAAGGAACAGGTATGGGAGCCGTGGTAGGCGCCGGTGTTTCATTCGTCGGCGGTATGGGTGTTGTCCCGGTTTCGATAGAGGTTGGAACTACAGTAATTGGTCTGCAATAAGGCGCAAATGCACGTAAAACGCAAGGTTCGCCGGGAGCGCACGGGGGCGCTGGCGGGGAATAGCATTCTTCCCCTGTTTTACACACGGTTAAGCCGCAATGAATGACAGGCGTGATCTTCGGAAATGATATTGGAACAGGCTGTGTTGGCGTGACTGATACGGGAATTTTTTTACAGATTGAATTGACGCACGAAGCATGATAATTACCGTTGATCATATGGACCGCACATCCGGGAGCGGGCCCGCACCGGGTTTTTGAAGGACAGTATGTAGATTGCTGGGTTTGAAACCATGTGCCGTTAACCGCAACCCACTGGTTTTGCGAATAGTCCAACTGTGTACATGCACCTGCATAACAGCAAGAATATCCCCAGGACGTATCTATTAACCGGCAGTCGCTATCCTGGTTGCAGGAGTTATTAAGAGGAAAACGTGTTGGAGTCGGTGACGGAGTCGCGAACGTTGGGGTTATTGATGAACCGCCTCCTCCGGCACCTTCACCGCCTGCATTTTTATTCACATCCGTTCCGGTCATGGTATCTATTGCATTGCTTGTTTGTCCTATTGCTGCAACCTGCGTGTTGTTTGCAAACGAAATGCGTGACGGCAGTGACGTAAAAGAAGTGAACGTAAGCGTTGCAAGGATTCCCGCACCTTTTTTGGGAGCAGTCGGTTGGCTGCCGAGAATAAAAGTTGCAGTTCCCGAACCGACTGTTGCCGGCACCAGAATGACGGGTAAATAATCCAATGTGGTGACTGTTTTTACCTTCAGTTTTGTCGGATCATAGGATAGATGGATTTCTGCGGCTGAAACGGTTTTTTCATTCGTGTTCATACTGACAGTAACCGGAAAATCACTGCCGGCAGGCGCGGCAACGGTTGAAGGAATAAGAGTCAGTGCAATTCCGTTTCCTGCTGCTTTTGTTTTATATCCTGTGGTCGTTTTGTTGGAAAGAAACATGCCGAATGCAGTGATGATAAGGAGTAATAAAAATAACAAGGCATAAAAGAGCATGCGGATATTCTTGAAATCGTTCCCGAAGCTTTTTAAAGATAATTGCAACCGGTTTAAAAAAGTATTCATGTACTATTACTAAAATAGTAATCTATTTTACAAAATTTGCAACGAGCATATTATAATCAAAAATATCCACCTTGCCGTCTTTATTTATATCTGCCGCTATAAAGCCGGGGGAGCCGGTCTTGCCGAAGTTCTGGACCAAAATATTAAAGTCAAAGATGTCAACTTTACCGTCAGAGTTAAGATCGCCTAAAAGTGCAGATGTTGAAAAAGGTCCCAGCCAAGCAACATAGGCATCGCGAAGTATTTTTCTTTTTTGGGCAAACTCCGGCGTATATTGTGCTCCGCCATAATTATTTAACAAAGGCAGAGTTGCCATACTCCAGCTGTAAATCCAGGTAATTTTATTGGAGACAAGATCATCAACGGTAGTCATCTGCTGTTTCAGCGTATTAATGTCGGTGGGCGGCCAAACTGCGCTGTTTAGGCTATTGTGAAACGTCTCGATATTGGCCCACAGTTCCACAGATTTATTGAACTGTTGATTGGCGCTTTTTATACCGTCGTATAAGCCTTGGAAATGTTCACGGTCGCTCGCAAATGATGTCACTTTTCCGCTTCCTACGGAATCTTGTAAGGCTATAATATCCGCATACGAGTTTTGCACCGCTATTTTCCCCGCTTGATACGCGATTTGATAATCTTCCGGGTCATAGGTGTTGTTGGTATATGGCGAAATCAGAATTTTTTTCTGCGGATCAAGGGGTTTAATTGCTTCATACATTCTGGAATAAAAATCAGCAGCTGCGCCGAACTGTTTAAGCGTATATTCAACCGGTATGTAGTAACCTTTAATAAAACTATTGTTACTCTGGCAATCCCAATGTTTGCTTTGGCATAGATTTTTCAGGCTCTGGACGAGCGTTTTTGAAAGTTCGATAATTTTATCCGGATCAGATGCGGCAGTAACACAATTCCAAGTACCTGCTAATCCTATATAGACAGAAAAACCTTTATCATGAATAGCTTGGAGAAATTTTTCTGGGTTAATTTGCAGATTTGAACTGTTTTCAGTATAGAAGTTTTCTAAAGTATATCCGCTGTTGCAATCTGGCGTTTTATAAACCACGCCCGTATAGTCCCAGATAAGAGTGTTTATCCCGGTATCTGTTATTTCGTTTAAATAATCATTAAGTGTTTTTTCGTCAGCGATATTGAAATCCGGAAAAACAAACGTACCGGTAATCGGTTTAGGTAAGGGAAGGATTTGCGCATATACATGTTGTACCCGTCCAATGGCAATGAAAATTAAAAGAATAACGGATATGATGAGTATTTTCTTGACCATTGGTTTTAGTATACATGGTTCTGTAAGACTGAAGACTATTATTCAGCGGAAATGATAGCCTATATTTTCGTATAGTATGTCGATCTGCCTTTGCCCAGAGGAAACAAAAGCCCCAAGGATGTCAACTTTGCAAGATCGCGTGATGCGGTGATCTGCGATACGTGGTACAGTTTTTGCACAATGGCATTATTGATTTTTACTCCGGGTTGTTCAACATACGTGAGTATTGCTCTATGTCGGTTGTTCATATAAAACTGTTTGGGAAACGATGTGGGAGATTGTTTTTCGGTTATGATTTTTTTTAGCAATTCCTTAAGTTGGACGACAAAGATCGAAGTAATGAACTCAAGCCATTCGGTGATATTGGTTTGCCTGCGTAATTTACTGAGTAGATCTCTGTACCTGTTCATATTATTAAAAAAATATTCCTCCAGGATAAGCATTCTGCGGAAATCATATCCTGTTTTATACAAAAACATGAGAAAAACCAGATGGGAAAAGAGTTCGTTTTTGTCACTGAAAGGATTCAGGTCAAACATGAGAAATTGTCCGAGCGCCGCTTGTATGACCGGATGTTCGGGATTGATTTGAATATATCTTAACGCATTGTTGAGCTCATCCTCAGAAATGCGTAAACTTCCTGTAAATGCCGCCTGATATAAATTTGTCAAAGATTTCGCCGTAACCGGTTCGCTGTTTACCAGCCAGTTATGGTAAAGATAATCAAGTGTGTTTTTTATTTGGGAAACGTTTTTTTCCTTTTCAGTCAGGTGTTTTTTTCCTTCGGGTGTAAGCAACCTGGAAATATGCTCTTTCGGAATGATGGTTCCCTGCAGTCCCAGTAAATAATGGATGTAGTCGATAAGTGCATTCCATTGGAGTTTCAATTCAGTTCGGGGAGAAAGGGAAGTCAATAGCAACTCTTTTCTTAAATCTTCAATCCTTGCAAGTTCCTGATTTAAGGATTGCGTGCGGGTATAGGAAAAGTTTTTCATTGTAGGAAAATCTTATCATACACTTATCAAAAATGTCAAGAGATATAGATACCTGAAGCTAAAATATATACTATGCGTTATATGATAAGAAAATGATAAGATTAATAAAAAAATGAATATGAAGAGATTTTTTCTTATTATTCAATATTTTGAAGCTAAATGATAAGTATGCGATGTGAATATTTTCGGCTTGACAGAAATATTATTCTCATGGTATCCTGTAATTATTGTGATATAGATCACAATAATTATTATGATGAAGCCTCAAGGAAAATTAAGTATTTTTTGCAGCCTCACATATCAGCCTCTTATTGTCTTCATTAGTTTTATTGTACTTGTTTTTTATTTTGCCACACCAGGGGTACAGGCTTCCACCGGTATTTACCATGCCATCAACTTCCAGGGTAAGATTGTCAATAAGGCGGATGGAACAAATATCTCAGACGGCACCTATTCCTTTACCTTTAAGTTTTATGACGCTGCATCGTCAGGCAACCAGTTGCCTGTTGGTTCGCCGTGGTCCGAAACGCAATCATTACCGGTAACCAGTGGTGTATTCAAAGCGACGTTGGGATCTGTCACAGCTATTCCGTCAACCTTGGATTTCAACAGTGACAGTCTCTATTTGGATATCACTTTTAACGGCGAAACCTTTACCACCAGAGTACAGATGACCGCGGTTCCGTATGCCTTTAATGCCGAACGGGTGAATGGATTGAGCGTAACCAATACAACCGGTACCTTAACCGTTCCCAACGGAACGACCATTACCTTTTCCGGTGCGAATAATTTGACCTTGACTACTACCGGAGCAACTACGGCAACATTGCCGGCCGGTACGATTACCCTGGCGGATATATCAAGCATCCAGACATTGACCAATAAAACCATAGGATCTACCGGCTTAACCTTTTCAGGAGCAACCACCGGTATTACCACCGTATCCAATCAAAACTTTACGATAGTGCCGAATGGGACAGGAAAAGTAGGGATAGGAACGACGTCTCCGGGAGCATTTCTTGACGTGAACGGAAATGTAAATATCGCGACTTATGCCACTGCGGGAGCTTCATTGGCTGTCGGATATGCATCAGTTCCCGGTGGAGTGGGAAATGCCGTGTTTAGCGGAAATGTAGGAATAGGGACGACGAGTCCGACGGCATTACTACAGCTCAGTTCATCTGCGGTCGGTTCGACATTACTCGATGTACTGTTTAACGGTTCGTCAGAGTTCAACGTGTCTGATACGCAGATTAACAACAATGTACCTGCGTCATTTGCCGCTGCAGGCGATATTGGCATAGCATACGACTTGAATTTTACCAATCCGACCGCGTCATATATAAAATCCGAAGCGCCCCTCTATCTGGTGAGCGGTGAACCATATGCGTCATCTGATTTAACATTACAAACATATAATTATGGCAATGTGAATGTTGATTCACACATGTTCGTACAAAATTCCACAATTACCGGCCAGGCAGTGGGTATTTTCAACCAAACAGAGTCGCAGGATATTTTAACTGCTTCAGCGTCAGGTACACCTAAATTCGTTATTGCAAATAACGGAAATGTTACAGTTTATGGAAGCGCAACAACCTGCGTGATAGGTAACGGTACCGGTGCTACTAACTGTACTTCAGACCAGAGATTAAAAACAGATATCCAGCCGTTTTCGTCATCCTTGGCAAAAGTCATGCAATTGCAGCCGATTACGTATAAATGGAAAGATCCGAATAAAGAACAAAATACGCATGTCGGGTTCATAGCACAAGATGTACAAAAAGTGCTTCCCGAATTTGTCGCGAACGTATACGGTGATTATTTAGGTGTTGATTATGCGGGTTTGGTTGTACCGGTAGTTGGTGCGATACAGGAACAGGAGGCAACTATGAGTGCACTGTTACAATCTTTACACATAACATCAACAGGGATGAATATAGACGCGCAACATATTTCCGGCAACCAGATCAGCGCAGGTTTGGTGGTCGCTGATTCTCTCAATGCAAAACAAATACTTGGTCTGGATGATAAATTAGCAACACTAAGCGCAGGGATAGCACAGTTGCAGTCGTCATTTTCTTCCTCTTCCGCAGAAGGGGACATACTGAATAAATTAAATGCTTTGGATTCGCGCGTTGGATTTCTTGAACAAACAAACGTGCCGCATGCAACAGATTCGGGCGTATTGAATTTAACACAGCAGATCATCGCGTCCTCTTCCGGACTGACCTTTACGGGAAAAACTAACGTATTTGACCTGAATGTTCTGGGAAAACTGACGAGTGGTTTATTGACTATTGATACGACTGCGTCGGACAGCGCAAGCATTCAGACATTGATGACACCTTTACGGCTGCAAAAAGATTCCCTCGGAGATCTTCAGATAATGGGAACGAAAATCGTAGTCGATACGCAGGGTAATATGGTTTCCCAATCATCCATTACTGCGCAGCAGATGAAAACACACAAGTTGACCATTCTTGTGGATAGAATCGCATCCGACAGCGCCATATTGTCCGCGTCAGCCGGAAAAGCGCAGATCCCTGCAGGTCAAACTTCACTACAAATCAAAACAACTATGTTAACGCCAGACTCATTAATTTTCGCGACCCCGGAAAATACACCAACGCCTATAGCCACACACATGCTTGATGATCAAACATTCCAAATCTCCATCAACACAGCACAGAGCCAACAACTGATTGTCGACTGGTGGATTGTGAATTGATAAATTGATATGATAATAAAACAACATCATACAGAGAAAAACAAAAAAAAGGAAAAAATTATCAATCTTTTGAAATATGTTTTTACCTTTGTGCTTATTATTTCAGGTATGAGCATATGGTTATTTAAGTTTGTTTTGCAATCCCAAGCCGCATGGTTCGACGACAGCTGGCATTATCGGAAGTCAATAGAGATTAGTGCTCATACGTCCGCTGAAACAAACGTCTATTTAGATTTGACAGGCTCCAATGCCATTGATACTTCTACCTCGACCGGTATCGGTAACAATATCCAGTCTGACTGCGGAGATTTCCGGTTTACCAAACAGGACGGGAAACCTTTACCGTATTATTTGACAACTTCTTGTAATCTTTCCGGTACAACCGGCGTTCATGTATTGTTCGACAATTTTCCCGCCGGAGCACAGACAATCTATCTTTATTACGGGAATCCATCGGCTGCCAATGGATTTTCGGGAAGCGATTTTTCTAAAGCCGCATCAGCCGTCACCATCGGATCAACCGGATCGCAAGAAAAAGCGCAAGGTCCTATAGCATACTGGCGTTTTGACGAAGGATATGGGACGTCAGTAAACGATTCGACAACGAACGCATATATGGGAGTATTATCAGGCAGCACTGTGCCTTATTGGCAAACAGAAGACCTGTGTATTTCAGGAAAATGTTTATATTTCAATGGGTCAACCGCATCGGTTACGGTTTCAAATACGATAAATAACGTACAGACGGTTTCTTTTTGGGCAAAGCCGGAAACGACCACACAGTATTTCATTGACCTGGATGGCGGTACTCATTATATCTGGGTGAATTCCGGAACTGTTACGGCAACAGGATTTACTTCACCTACGATCTATGTGAATGGCGTACAGAGTTCAACGCTTGTTGCCTACAACTGGCAGCTGGTAACGATTACGACATCAACAGGATTTAACGCATCATCCATCAAAATAGGCAATGTAAGCACGCACTATTTCAATGGATTCATGGATGAAGTAAAACTATACGATTACAGTCGTTCGTCAGACCAGGTGAAGCTGGATTACGTGGCGGGGTTAAACAGACAAGAGCTTCCCAAGGGTGCAGGCACCGTCTTGGGCGGGGTGAATCCAGATATTGTTGCCCCGCTTTCGAGCGGCCTGGTTGGATATTGGAAGATGGATGAGGTGTCGGGAAATGCGGCCGATTCTTCCGGCAACGGAATTACGCTGACCAATACCAATACGGTGGCCTATGCAGCCGGTAAATTCGGCAATTCCGGGAGCTTTACCGCCGCCTCGTCGCAATACTTTACGACCAGTACCGCAATTTCCGGGGTGCAGACAATTGCCTTCTGGATAAACCCGACTTCAATAAGTTCCAATACCAATATTATTGACTTTGACGGCGGGACGCATACGATTACCTTTTCTTCGGGCACGGTGACAGCAAATGGTTTTACGGGGACGACGACTGTTTATGTTAACGGAGCGGCGGGTTCAACTATTGCGGCCGGAGTCTGGCAGCATGTCGTAGTTACCACGACCGGATCTTTTAATACGACTACCATGACTCCGGGAAAGATCGGCACCGGTTACTACGGCGGCAATTTGGATGACCTTCGAATTTATAACCGCGCCCTTACCCCCGCCGAAGTCCAACAACTTTACAACTGGGCGCCGGAGCCGGTGGGGTGGTGGAGGTTTGAAGACGGCAGCGGGACCAGTATTGCCGATTCTTCCGGGTACGGCGCGACCGGAACTATTTATGGGGCTGGTTACAGTTGGACGGCCGGGAAATTCGGCAAAGCTTTGGATTTGAGTAACAGCACCTGCGCGGATGCCGGCAATCCGAACCAATTGCAGGTGACGGGAGACCTGACTCTGTCTACTTGGGTGAATACGGATGCTCTGGCCGGTACCCAAAATATGATCAATAAACGGTCGGGGTCGGCGAAAAATGCCTATGACATAAAAATCAATTCCAACGGAAAGGTGCAATTTGACATCAGCCCTGACGGGACCACAACAAATATCGTGAGTGTTTCCAGCAATACGGTACTTTCGCCGAACGTTTGGTACTATTTGACCGGGGTTTATACCCACAGCTCGATAATGGCAATCTATGTTAACGGGGTTCTGGACAACAGTAAGACCACTTCAATTCCCGGCGCCATTTTTAATCCGGTGATAGATCTGAACCTGGGAGGAGCAACCTGTATTTCGAAACCGGTGAACACCCTGAACGGGACGATTGACGATGCCAGAGTTTACAACTATGCCCGCAGCCAGAGCCAGATTGCGGAAGACATGAACGGTGGTCACCCTTTGGGCGGCAATCCGGCGGGATCAGCGGTTGGGTATTGGAAATTTGACGAGGGCTACGGCATAACGGCTTATGACTCATCAATCAATAATGATTCCGGTACTTTGACCAACATGTCCTCTCCGGCTACGGCCATTTCCGGCTGGGAACAAAGCGGCAAGTTCGGAAGGGCTCTCAGGTTTGACGGTAGCAATGATTTTGTGACTTTAACTATCGACGTAGCACCGCTTAAAATTACCGCCGATCTCAGTATTTCTGCCTGGATTAATTTGGGTACCAACAATGCCGTTCACGATATTGTAGCAAAAGATGGAGCTTTAGGAAGCTTTGGCTATCGATTATATACCGGTGCCGACGGCAAGTTGAATTTTGAAGTAAGCGGCAACGGCACGGCTACCATCACGGTAACGGGCAACACAGTTCTATCTACCGGCAAATGGTATCACGTTGTGGGAACGTATATTCCCAACACTTCATTAACGGTTTATCTTAACGGTTTTCAGGACAATCAGAACATTACTTCTATTCCTGCTTCAATCAATAATCCTACTGCGGTGGTTAATTTTGGAGCAGAGAATGCCGGAGGTGCGAACCTCATGTTTGGAGCTATTGACGAAGTTAAAATCTATAACCACGCCCTGACGGCTGACGAGGTTAAAGTTGAATATAACCGCGGCTCGTCGATCGTTTTGGGCGCTCTTTCCGACACCTCCGGCCTAACCGGTGGCTCGGTGGCATCTAATTCCGCTTCCGCCGCTTACTGTATCCCAGGTGATACCGTCACTTGTAGCGCCCCGGTTGTTGAGTGGAATTTTGAGGAAGGAAACGGCGGAAACGCTAATGATACCAGCGGTAACGGTTATACCGGTACGGCCACAGGGACAACAGTTACAGCCGGCAAAATCGGCAAGGCCAGAAACTTTACCGCCAGTGACAATATTTCTGCAACTATCGCCGATTCCGGCAACACCAACACTCTCGAGGTCTGGATTTACCCAACCACTTTGATAGCCAGTAAAACGATAATTACTAATTTAACAACTAACGCCAGCTCCCAACCACAATACGGCAGCTGCACCGGAACGGCAATTCCCCTTAATCAATGGACTCATATTGCCGCTGTTTCCGATGGGGCAAGTATTTGCAAAATTTATCAAAACGGGGCTTTAAGCGCCGTTAACACCACCGGAGTTACTTATGGCACCAGTTTAAACGCCGGTTCCAGCAGTTTTCTGGGGAAGCTTGATGAAATAAAATTTTTTGTGTATGCCCGGACTCCGGCCCAGGTGGCCTGGGATTACAGCCGCGGAGCTCCGATGGTTTGGTATAAAATGGATGAGTGCCAGGGGACGGCAATCCATGACTCTTCGGGCAATGGCTCCACAGGGACGCTTAATTTAGGTTCTTCCGGGCAAACCGCTGCCGGTACCTGTACTACCAATGCAAACACTGCCTGGTATAACGGCCGGAACGGCAAATATAATTCCTCTTTGAATTTTGACGGTACGGATGACTATGTTACAACTGCCGCTTTTTCTCCTTTAGCGGTGTCCGGTCAGGCTGCTACTAATCTTTCCTGGGGCGGCTGGTATTATCCGACGACTTCTGCAGCCGGTAAGACTCTCATGGAAAAAGCCACGGAGTTTCAACTGATTACAGATAGTAATAGCAAACCCCAGTGCGGAATTTATTACTCGTCTGCTTTCCACAATACTACTGCCAATACTGCCCTGACTCTAAATGTTTGGAATCACGTCATCTGCACTTATGATGGTGCTAATGTTAAAGTTTATGTCAACGGCATTCTGGATAATACTTCGTCTTTGGAAACTAACTCTATCACCGCCGCTATCTCGATTCTTTATCTTGGCGAAGCCAGCGGCGGCACTAATTTTTACTCCGGTCAAATAGACGAACAAAAAATCTGGAATTACCCGTTGATCGCGTACCGGGTGAGAATGGAATATAACCAGGGATCAGCTGTTAGGTTTGGTCCGTTACAAGGTAGTCCATAATAATATGTTTTCACCGGTTCCGGATCCGACGCAATATCGAATCGGTACGGGGTCTCGATTGATAAAAGAAGTTCTCGGATTTTTGTTCACGGAGTTTCACTTGCTGGTTTTCCTATACGTAGCGCCTATGCTCTTTGTTGCTTAGAGGTGCATTTTTCTCGAGAAAAACCGCGCAAACACAGTAATCGCATCCTTCGACAGCTATGTTTAGATTACTGATGTATCGGATAAATGTTTTACCATTCGTACAAAAAATAGCCCGCCATAAAAGAAAAAAATATACTGGGTTGCCGCTTGGCAATGTGAAGTTACATGAATAATCTTCCTCGTAGATATATGATCATTCGTTACGAAATCTTTAGATTAAACTATTTAAGGCTTAATAACAGCATAAATCATATACTTATGGCTAAATGATAAGAATACGATAAGTAAAATATCCTATTGATTTCCTTCTATCAATAATAATAAACTTAGATTATGCGTATGAAATGTCAGATGTTCGACATATGTGATATAAATCACAATATTATTTTTGGGCTCGTATCGCTTTTATTTGTACTTGTTTTTTATTTTGCCACACCAGGGGTACAGGCTTCCACCGGTATTTACCATGCCATCAACTTCCAGGGTAAGATTGTCAATAAGGCGGATGGAACAAATATCTCAGACGGCACCTATTCCTTTACCTTTAAGTTTTATGACGCTGCATCGTCAGGCAACCAGTTGCCTGTTGGTTCGCCGTGGTCCGAAACGCAATCATTACCGGTAACCAGTGGTGTATTCAAAGCGACGTTGGGATCTGTCACAGCTATTCCGTCAACCTTGGATTTCAACAGTGACAGTCTCTATTTGGATATCACTTTTAACGGCGAAACCTTTACCACCAGAGTACAGATGACCGCGGTTCCGTATGCCTTTAATGCCGAACGGGTGAATGGATTGAGCGTAACCAATACAACCGGTACCTTAACCGTTCCCAACGGAACGACCATTACCTTTTCCGGTGCGAATAATTTGACCTTGACTACTACCGGAGCAACTACGGCAACATTGCCGGCCGGTACGATTACCCTGGCGGATATATCAAGCATCCAGACATTGACCAATAAAACCATAGGATCTACCGGCTTAACCTTTTCAGGAGCAACCACCGGTATTACCACCGTATCCAATCAAAACTTTACGATAGTGCCGAATGGGACAGGAAAAGTAGGGATAGGAACGACGTCTCCGGGAGCATTTCTTGACGTGAACGGAAATGTAAATATCGCGACTTATGCCACTGCGGGAGCTTCATTGGCTGTCGGATATGCATCAGTTCCCGGTGGAGTGGGAAATGCCGTGTTTAGCGGAAATGTAGGAATAGGGACGACAAGTCCCGCTGCAAATCTCGCGGTTGCCGGCAATGTAATAGAATTTGGGCAGGGAGATGCGGGAACGCCGACATCAACCACTATTCGTGGCGCTGCGGCAGGCGGTTCGAATATTGCAGGTGCCAATATCATATTTGATGCATCAAACGGAACAGGCACCGGAGGATCAGGCGCCCTTTTGTTTAGGACCGCATCACCTTTGGGAGCGGCATCTATTACCTATGATGCAGCATCCCACGCCCAAGGTTCGAATACTTCTTCACTGAGTTGGACGCATACGGTGGGAAACAACGGGAACAGATTACTTATGGTAGGTGTTGATATTTTCAGCAGCGGTGTTTCGGTGTCCAGCGTTACCTACGGCGGTGTAAATCTTACGCATTTGCAAGGTGTGACTACGGATAATGGATATGATACAAGCGATCTTTGGTATCTGAAAAATCCCGTATCCGGTTCGGCGACTATCGCAGTGACCTTATCTGGATTAACGGGTAAAATAGTGTCAGGTGCAGTTTCGTATTCTGGCGTTGACCAGACAAGTACAACATTTGGAACGCCAACAAGTGATTATGGGGGATATGTCACCAGTTTGTCTACGACCGTAACCAGTAATACCGGAGAACTTGTCGTTGACAACATCATTGTGGAAAACATAACGTCGGGTTTGAATTATGGGGCATCGCAAACAGAAAGATGGACAGATAATACAGGCGCTAGTGGGATTATAGGTGCAGGTTCCGAGCAGGCGGGTGCATCTTCTGTTACCATGCAATGGTCGTGGACTGGTGGAGAGCGTGCGGCGCTTATTGCAGTTCCCATCAGACCAAGCGGCGGATCAACCGCTGATACATTGACCGAACGGCTGCGTATAGATCAAAACGGAAATGTCGGTATCGGGACCACGACGCCGGCTGAAGCGTTGAGCGTAGTTGGTAATGCGACCATGTCGGGAAACCTTACTTTTTCCAACGGTGGAGGTCATACCATTGCGACGCGCAATTTCCAAAACTTGACTATCGGTGATACGCAGACAGGTAGCATACTGTTTTCTCCGGCTACGGGTAAAAACGTGCAAGTTAATTATTCATCTGCGCCGACTTTGGATATGATGTCGATTTCCAATGCCGGTCAGGGTACTTCGACAACTGGTGTCGACGGACTGACTGTCAATTTTTCCAATGCCGGAAGTTCTGCAATCGATAATGCAGCTTTACATCTGGTAGCGACTGCTACAAACAATACGGTCGGAACAACTTTGGAAGGTTTAAAGATTGATAATATCACAGGACAGGCAAATGCCGTACAAACTGCTTTGATGACGGGTACGGGTTGGGGCGTTGGTTTGAATATCGGTTCAGGTAGAATTCTCGCTCCACAGGCAGAAAGAACCGCAGATGCGTTAACTTCATCACAGACTGTGACTATTGCCGGCCAAGCGTTTGATTTTGCCTATCATGTCACCAATAATATCGGTACGACCGCCGGTGCGACAGTCGCGATCAGTTATAACTTCACCGGTTTGAGCACAACCGACGGTACGATATATTATTTTGCGACTACATGTCAAAAGGGCGCTTCCAGTACGGCTTCGACATCTACGGTAAACATCCAGATTGGCGGCACGACCTATGGATCGTGCACAACAGGATCGAGTACTGCAGCAAGGACATACTATAAAACCTTTATGATCATGAGGATCAACGGTGCATGGTATCCAATTGCAGGATTAAACTCGGCTACGTCAGATCAGGCTGATTTGGCTGAAAATATGCCGTATACTGGTATTGAGCCAGCTGCAGGCGCTTTGGTTAAAGTTTCTGGAACGGATAATACGGTCTCCCGTTCTGACGGCGCATATGATAACAAAGTGATTGGTGTGGTCAGCACCAATCCGAATATGACCATGGGCGGAAGCTATGATCGAATGGTTCCGGTTGCGCTTTCAGGTAGGGTGCCGGTTATGGTATCGAGTGTAAACGGAGTGATAGCAAATGGCGACGCAATTATTTCGTCATCGCTTCCCGGCACAGCAATGAAACAATCAGTATCCGGCATATCAGCCGGCATTGCAATGGAAACGTTCGATCCGTTTACCCGGATCTGCCAACCTGCTGGTTCGATCGACTCCATCCAATGGCCGGACGATAATGGTACAAATCAAAACAAGCCATGTTTTAAAATTCCGGTTTCTTCGCTTGATACGAACGTACAAAATAAGTTATATCAATTATATAAGCTCGATCCATCGGATTATATTTACGTCGGCAAAATCATGTTGTTCATTGGGAGGACATTTACCGACCCGCAAAATGCATTACAAAATCTCATAAGCCAATCTTTGCCTGGTTTGAATATTGATTCAGACGGACTATCCGGTACGAATGGGAACACCGCTCAAAATAACCAGGTACAGAGTAATCAAAGCTCAACAGATAGCGCTAAAACAATAATTAAAACGATCGTTAATAATTCAACCGATTCAAGCAACTTATCATTGCAGCTTGATTCATTGCAGTCGCGTGTCAATTTTCTGGAAAACACGGTATTCAGTAATGCGACCGCATCAGGATCGTTCCTTGGGGCGTTATCTTCGAATTATATATCGACCGCATCCGGTTTAACAATCATGGGAAAAACCAATGTATTTGACTTGAATATCCTGCGGTCAATGACGAATGGATTGTTAACCATCGGATCGGACGCGACATCAAGCGCAAGCATCCAGTCAACCGTAGTGCCACTACAGCTCCAGAAAGATTCACTTGGCAATCTGGAAATCATGGGGACGAAAATTGTGATCGATACTCAAGGAGAAATGGTTTCAACAGCCTCCATTACTGCCAAAGAAATAAACACCAATAAATTGAACATTCTTGAGGATAAAATTGCCACAGGATCGGGAATATTAGGCGCTTCAGCAGGTACGGCGATTATTCCGACAGGCCAGACAATAGCGCATATAAAAACATCATTGCTCACTCCTAATTCGATCGTATTTGCCACCCCGCAAAATCTTCCGACACCGGTTGCTGCTTTAAAGATTGACGAGACAACGGTTGAACTGCGCATCAATTCCTCTTTGACAGAAGATTTAAAAATTAATTGGTGGATCGTCGACTAAGATGATTTGTCACACCCCATCTGCATTATCTGTGAGATATGGGGGGTATGACCGATGCATTTTGTTCCGCAGTCGGAAGCTCCTTGACTTTACTTCATATAATTTTTATGATGGATGTATCACATGAAAAAAAACAAAAAGGCATCATTACCGGAATTCGAAGCAAATCTGCAAACAACACTTAATATAAGAATGATCGGTATAATTAGTATTGTTATTGTATGTATAGGATTATTGATTTTTGTTTTATCCAGACAGGTATTTTTTGCCGATACATCTGTTTCATCCGCACAAAGTGCTGAAACAAATGTCAGTTCTGTGGCGTCCCGTGTGGGAAATCTTATCCTTTTGCCGACCGGGGAGACGCCGACGCTTGCCACTGTATCGGACAAAACCAAATTGCAGAACCAGCCGTTTTTCAAGCATGCGGAAAACGGCGATAAGGTATTAATTTACACGAATGCGAAAGAAGCAATTCTCTACAGACCGTCGATCAATAAAATCATCCAGGTTGCGCCATTGACAATCACGAATCCGTCGGAAACACCCGCACCGGCGCAGGCTTCCTCTTCAGCTCAGCCGCAGGCGACTGCTTCCGCAACGACATCCGCTCCAATTCATATAGTGATTTATAACGGTACGCAACAATCGGGTTTGGCAGCAGCCACGGAAAACCAACTCAAGGAAAAATTCGCGAATATCGAGGTGACGAAGATTGGAGATGCTAAAGACAATTATACTCAGACACTTATCGTTGATTTGACGGGATCACATGTGTTAATGGTTCGGCAGTTGATTGGTTTGTTGGGGGGAAAATCGGGGTTGCTGCCAGTCGATGAGCAGAAACCTGACGCCGATATTTTGATATTATTAGGTAAGTGATTACCGTTCTCTTCTGTGTTCTTTTTCCTCAGGCATGCTGCTTATCTCACGTTCGTTCACAAATGCAAAAAATTCTTCGACTAAATACTCGACAAACGCATAGGCAAGAAATGCGAAAAGCGCCGATATTTCTATAATAAAACCTCCGGTCAAATGCGGCGAGGGAAACATGCCCTCAAAAGGCGCAAGAAGCGGATGGCTCGTGGCATAGACCCACCGGACAAACGGCGCAGCAGTGCTGGCGCCAAAGAGTTTCAAGAGAATCCGCAATCCGATCATCGCTTCGACAAACGTAAAGACGATCTTGACCAAGATCGGTATATAGGTTGACATTCTCATATATATAAATATGTTTTGTTTTTGTAATAAGTTTCATTCTTGCAACAGAATAATTCTTTTGTTATGATGGGAAAAATCATGAAAATATACATTGGGGTTGTCGGGCAGATTGCAAGCGGAAAAGGCATTTTGAAAGATTTTCTTGTAGAACAATCGGGTTTTACTTCATTTTCTTTATCTTCAATTGTTCACGATGAACT
>CAZFQZ010000004.1:0-43866 GCA_964521305.1 uncultured Gammaproteobacteria bacterium | reverse complement strand
AGAAAAAATCCACCAAATTTCCTACGATCCAAAATGCTTTAACTTCCGGTATTCTGTTGTCAACAGGAAAATAACGCCTGGAACTCACGGTTTGAGAAAATGGAGGAAAAACTGACCCGTTTGATTGCTCTTGTTGTTTTATCTTTAAAAGGCAGAATTACTGATGAGCAGGTGATTAATACTCTTTCGTCAAAAGAATTAGAAGTTATGGATAAACTAAAATGATAGAATACATCTTGCTTTTTCTTTCAACTTTAGTCGTTTTTTCTTTTATTAAAAAGTCTTCGTTTTGAGCTTCAATCATCCTTCATTCTTTTTATGTAACCATTCATCTCATCGTCTTGTTGACAGTTTGGTTGTTGTATGGGTGTTGTCTTGTCGTGGCAGGATTTGGATTGAATAGGCTTCGCAGCTGGTTAGAAGTTATGTTAATTAAACAAGGGGGTATTTTTTCATTCGCCATTCCAAAAGCCCGTGAGCCATACTGAAAACTTTGGTATAGCCGAATTTGCGCATCATTTTGACAGCAACATCGCTTCGTGAACCGCTCAAACAATATACATAAATAACATTTGATTTATCAGGAATAAAAGTATTTATTTTTTCTTCTATCTCATCAACCGGTACATTTATACACCCCTCTATCTTTCCCCGGCTTAACTCAACCTTAGTCCTTACGTCAAGTAAAACTATATTTTTGTTTTCTTGAATCGCCGAATTTACTTCATCAACAGTGACTTGAGGAATGTATGATTGAGCCATGTATCTATTTTAATGGACAATATTATATAAATCCTATTAATTACAGTGTTTGCATGCGTCCTGTAATTCACGTTGCAACGCGGCTGGTACCAACTGAATAGTACTATGGCTTATTTTGTATTTCGAATAAAGAAGCTCTTTGGTATTCTTGAACTTTTCAAGATAGTCATTATTATTTTTTAAATCAGCAACAATGTGAACAGTTAGGATAATATCTTTTGATCCGGTACTCCAAACATGAAGATCGTTAACATCTTTAATCCCGGAAATAGTCATCAAATCCTTCTTTAACCTATCCATATCCAGATCTACCGGCACTCCTTCCATTAGAATATGCACTGTTTCCAGAATTAAGCTTATCGCTTCTTTGGCAAGAAGCATCGATAATACCAAAGAAATCCCCGCATCAGCCCATTGCCAGTTAAAAACCAATACAAGAATAGCAGCGACAATTACTCCGGCTGAGAACAATGAGTCCTGCAAAGAATGGAGAAAGGCGGAGCGAATATTCATACTTTCCTCCGCGTGATCATGAAGCAATTTTGTAGCAATCAGATTGCCGATGAATGCCACGACTGCTATACCAAGCATCCAACCTCCGGAAATTGTTTGCGGGTGGAAAAGACGCTTGATTGCTTCGTAACCGATAAAAACAATGGATACAAGAAGAAAGGTGCTGTTGAGAAGGGCTATTAATATTTCCGTTCGTTTAAATCCGTAAGTATGGCGAACATCTATTTTCTTCTCGCTTGCTCGTTCGCCCAAAAGACTTAAAACCATAGCTCCCACATCAAAAAAATTATGGACGGCATCGGAAATAATCGCTAAACTACCAATAAAAAGTCCAACAATAATTTCAACTGTGGTAATAACAACATTGATACCGATTGAAATAAGGAGGTTTTTTTCTTTCATATTAAAAAATAATCAATGAAATAATTATAGTTCCCATGATTACCCAAATTACATCCTTTTTAAGTTTTAAAATAATAAATAATGATGTTAGAAATATTAACCATGTTTGCCAGTTAATGAGTGACTTTTCCCCAAACTGTAAAGCAACAGCTAAGATAATACCGATAAAACCTGCTAAAAATCCTTTTATAACCACCCGAACAACTTTTAAGTTTTTTACCTGTTCATGAAAACGTCCCAATATGACAATAAGGATTAAGGAAGGAAGGAAAATAGCAACGGTCGCAATAAAGGCACCTATCCAACCGGCAACTTTATAGCCGATAAACGCTGCGGTAATAAAAACCGGTCCCGGAGTAATCTGTCCAATAGCAATTCCATCTCTAAATTGAGTAAGATTAAGCCAGTGATGTCCTTCAACAACAATATTCTTAATAAGCGGAATGGTCGTAAATCCACCACCAAAGGCAATAGCACCAATTTGAAAAAACGTTGAAAATAACGACCAATAAACGGATTTAAAAATCCATAAAACAAAAGTAAGACCAGTAATGCCAATGAGAAGATAAAAAATATCAAAAATATACTGTCTCGTTTTATTGTTACTTTCGGATTGAATAAGTCCAACAATACCTTCAAATTCATGGGTAAAAAAATAAAATAAAAATCCTAAAACTCCTGACAGCAAAATCACATAAATAGTATTTATCTGAGTAAATGTTGACAGAAAAAAACCCAATCCGGAAATAATAAATCCTTTATAATCGTGCCTATCAAATTTACCAAAAACCGGTTTAGCCAACTGAAAAACCGCATTAATAAGAAGGGCTACAACCAAAGCTCCAAGTCCAGAAAATAATTTTTGAATTAAAGATAAGGAATGGTATTGAAAATATAACTGGGCGAGAATTGTAGTAAATAAAAAAGCCGGAAGAATGTATAAAAACGGAAAAAGTATCCATCCAAGAAGACCTTTCAATTTGTAACCAAAGTATCCAAGAAGTGTTACGCCTGTGGCACCGGGTAATATCTGCGCCAAACTAAGGGTATTCATAAAATCCGGTTCTGATATCCATTGATTATGGTGAACTATTGTCTTTTTCATCTGGGCCAATATTGCCGGACCGCCATAACCGGTAATACCTATATGTAGAATTGTTTTGATCGAGTCTTTAAATGACGGTCTATTCATTATTTTTTACAATAGTGTATTAAACAAGTAACCTGTAAAGATTATTCCTAACGTTAAAATCGCTATATAAATTATTAAAAGTTTTGGTTTAAGAACCTTTCGTAAAATAATCATTTCCGGGAAAGATAAAGCGGTGACGGACATCATAAAAGCAAGCGAAGTACCAATAGGAAGTCCTTTTTCAATCAAAGATTTGACGATCGGAATCGTACCGGCCGCATTTGAATATAAAGGTACTCCTATCAAAACCGCTAAAGGAACTGCAAGGATGTTGCTTTTACCGGCTATTTTAGTAAGAAAGTTTTCCGGAGCATATCCATGGACTAGTGCTCCAGCTGCTACCCCGATAAGAACATAAGGATAAACTTTTTTTATTAAATCAGCCGTATATTGGTAGGCTTCTTTTATCCTTTCATTCAAGTTTTTACGAATGTCGATGCTCTGGTTTTTGACTTTTATCTTCCAGACGTAATCCTCAACGAGATGTTCAAGTTTCATCCGTCCCATAATCCATCCGACAACCGTCGCAATAACAACTCCGGAAGTGACATATATTCCAGCAACCAGAGGTCCAAACAATCCCAAGAGTAAAACTGCCGCCACTTCATTAACCATCGGAGCGGAAATTAGATAGGAAAATGTCACTCCAAGCGGAACTCCCGACTCAACCAGTCCGATAAACAAGGGAACAGCAGAACAAGAACAAAACGGAGTAATGATACCAATAAGCGAAGCCAATATATTTCCGATTATTTCAAATCTGTTTGTGAGAATTTTCCTTGTTTTTTCAGGCGGAAGAAACGATCTTAAAAAGGAAACGACATATATAATTACCCATAATAGGATAAGTATTTTGATACTGTCATAGATGAAGAAATTAACGGCTCCGGCCAAGACCACCCCTTTATGGATTTGTAAAAGATTATATGTAATCCAATCGGCAAGGAGTTGGACGGGGTAAAAAATATCCATGCTTATTTATTTCCTTTCAGCAAACTTTTTATCTTCTCAATATCGGGAGTAAAACCGGTCATTACCGGTTTACCATCTACTGCCAGTACTGGAGACTGCATTACACCCATCTCAACGATTTTTGAGATATCGGTGATATACTCAACTTTTTCCTTCATACCTATTTCCGAAACCGCTTTTTGGGTAATCTCATATAACTTCTTACATGTTGGACAACCGGAACCCAAAACCTGGATTTTCATATTTTGAATAATGAATTAATAATGTGCTTGCCTTTTTTGGTAAGCGAGTAATAAACCCGTAAGCCTTTTTTCTCGTCTTTTACGATCCCGTTATCCTTAAGGTCTTTCAGATGGTGGGAAATCAGGCTTTGGGACATTTTTACGTGTTCCATCAATTCGCAAACGCAATGTTTATTATTTTGCAGTATACAAAGAAGCTTTAATCTGCTTTCTTCGGATACTAGTTTTAAAGTATCTGATAAAGAAACTACTTTCTTTGCTTCGCTACCCGAGGGTGTACAACAACTATATGAACTCATATTCATATAGTCTAAGGGATAGGTTTGATAAAGTCAATAGCAAAAAATTCAATAAGATAGAATCAATTCGTAATAACCAAGTAATTGTATAATCGAGTCATGGTCAAGGTAGCTCAAATGACTATACCTCCCGAATACGAACCTTTGCTGGCTAAAATCCTCGCTTGGTATGATTCCTTAATTTATCCCACCTGGTCTTCTCGATATTTTCATACTACCCGCTCGGCCAAAAAAGCAAACAAGGAAAAAACATATATTCCAGAGCCCGGGTAATTTGGAATTCTTTTTACACCGGCACAAAAAGAAAATTGGAAGTTGGCCCGCGGATATACACAATGGAGCGGATATAATGTTTTTTTGACTGATTATTCGTATCGTAAGAAAAATAATTTATCACTCCCCGGTTCTCCTTTTATTACTCACCAACTTCATGGATTAAAAATGTCAAACCCCGGAGGCGGTGAAGATACTTATTGCCGATTGCATCTTAAAGATTTAATTGGACCGATCACTATCGACTTTTATTATAAAAAAACAGAATGGTCGGAAACATTCGGTGAACCTTTTAATTTAATTGCCGAGGCTTTTTTCTTCGATGGCGGGTTAAACATTATGGACGAGGAGACGTGGGAGGCGCCTGGTGGAAATCAAGACTGGACACATGTCATTATTAATTTGGGAGAGTCAAATAAAAAATATTTCCACCTCATATTACAATTTTCCCTTTTAGATTATGACGCGGAAGTTTTATTTGACAAACGGTTGATTTTGATGAGGACGAAATACGGTTTAGGGAGTTTATGAAAAGGTTAAAATGAATTAAAGATTGTTTATTTGTCCTTGAGAACGTAATAAGTATTTTTACCCTTCCCCTGTCTAACAATCAATCCCAGTTTTATGAGCTTATTGAAATCCAATTTTCTAGTTGCTTTGGCTCGATCCGTTTCTTTTGCATAGTCGGGTTCGGTAACAAAACCTTTTTTCTGTATAAGCTCTATGATTTTTTGGTGATGAGGTTTTAATTCAGTTTGAGGATTTATTGCAACCTGGGGTAAAAGTTTTTCTACTCGTAATAGTTCGTCGATGATGCCATCGCTAAAATATTCAAGCCATGGAGTAAAATCAACTGTTTTATAAATGGAATAATAACTTCCTTTTATCCCGACCATCTCAAAATATTTTGTCACATTTTTGTTGTAATAATTCTCAAAGCTGAAAAGGTTAAACGTATTTAAGCCCATACCAGCCATCAGAATTTTGGTGACAAGTCGTGTAGTCCTGCCGTTACCATCCATAAAGGGATGGATTATTACCATTTGTTTGTGAAAAATGCCAGCTAAAATAAGAGGATCAACTTTATTGCTTTGATCATTTATAAAACCGATGAGTTCATTCATTAAAACAGAAACGTCCTCTTGGTCTGGCGGCCAATAGACAGTTTTACGAAGTCTTGGATCATTGACAAAAACCGGTTCATTTCGAAGCTTACCGGATTGAAATTCTGGTAATAATTTATAAGTAATTTTCTTTTGTATCGAAAGGATTAAATCAAGGGTTAACGGAATTGGTTTTGCTCCTAATTCTTTATTGATTTCTTTTAATATTTCATTGTAGTTTATTACTTCCTGTTCACTGTCTCTAATATTTTCCGGTCTTGATTTAAGGATTTGCTTCACATCAGTCAAAGGGAGTGGATTGCCTTCGATACTGGTTGAGGCATAAGTGGAAACTGCTTCAGCACTTCGTTGCAATTCGACTAAGACAGGCTCAGAAAACCGTCTTAAATTAAGGCTATTGACCAAAGTACTAATCTTCTTTATATTCTCAAGCAGCTTATTAGTAATCGCATATTGAGGAGTAAACATTAGCCTAATTATAGCCGAATATTAGCCGAATGTAAAGAAAAATAACATACCCCGCAACAAGCTGCGAGGAATTAAACCGTTATTGGTAGATTAAAATAATAAACAGCTCTATGCACCTTTGAAGTTTTTTAGGTAGAGTTAAATGTTTGTGAAGTTAAGCTCACTTCTTCCTTAGGAAAGCAGGAATGTCAAACTCGTTTTCTTCACCCGTGAATGCATCAGTGTCTTCCATGATTTCCTCATCGTTCGATTTCAGATCTTCCTTGCCTTCGACCGGTTCTTCTTTCAGATTCCTGATAGCTTCCTCTTCCTGGGGCTCTTTCTTGAACCTGAACAATTTCAGCCTGCTGTCATCGAACTTCGTCGCTATAAGCGTTATTTTTATCTGGTCCATCATCTTGTCGTCAATGACCGCGCCGAATATGATATCCGCATCGGGATCCACGCTTTTTGCGATAATCGATGCTGCCTCGTCTATCTCGGACATCGTAAGATCAGGGCCACCAACAACATTAAATAACACTCCCTTTGCCCCATCGATGGACACGTCAAGGAGCGGTGAAGAAACCGCCTGTTTGATCGCCGCCATCGCACGTTTATCGCCGCTTCCCACGCCCATGCCCATAAGCGCGGTTCCCGCATTGTTCATCACGGTCTTGACATCGGCGAAATCGACGTTGATCAATCCGGGTGTCGTAATCAGTTCCGCTATACCTTTTACCCCCTGGTGCAAAATCGAGTCAATCTTCCTGAACGCATCGAGTATCGGCGTTTTTTTTTCGATAACGCTGAGGATTTTCTGATTCGGCACAATGATCAACGTATCTACTTTCTCCTTGAGCCTTTGTGTCCCCTCATCCGCCGTAAGCTTGCGTTTTGTCCCTTCGAACTCAAACGGTTTGGTGACGACCGCAACCGTAAGAGCACCTGTCTCCTTGGCGACTTCGGCAATGACCGGTGCCGCACCTGTTCCCGTTCCACCACCCTCTCCGCACGTCAAAAAAACCATATCCGCACCCGACAATTCCTCTTTTAAACGTTCGCGCGACTCTTCGGCTGCCTGTCGTCCTGTTTCAGGATCTCCTCCCGAGCCCAAACCCTTGGTAAGATTCTCCCCTATTTGAATTTTAATCGTTGCTTTGTTGTTCAGGAGAGCCTGCGCATCGGTATTTACCGCGACAAATTCGACGCCCGATATACCTCCTTCGGCAATCATCGAAGAAAGTGCATTTCCTCCGCCACCTCCAACGCCAACAACCTTGATTCGTGCGGCCTGGCCAGCTCTAGGTTTAATTAACATATTGTTATCCTACGAAATTACCAATAACATATACGAATTCGTATATTCGTAAATCACATTCGTCATTCCGTATACCTACGGTATAAACTGTTTAAACAGGTCTTTTAATTTCCCAACCGAGTTTCCAATTGAAAAATCCTTTAGGATCTTGTTAAAATTCTTGAATCCTGCTTCCCCACCTATTATATTTTTTCTTCCGTATAAAATCAAACCGATCGTCGTCGCATATTGCGGGTCCAGAATCTCGTCAACCAACCCGGTGACCTTATCAGGGATTCCCAACCGTATAGGCAGTCCGATGACTCGTTTTCCCGTTTCCAGCATACCGACCGTGAGCGAACCGCCGCCTGTGATAACCAATCCAGAGGGAATAATTTGACCAAATCCGCTCTTTTCGATTTCTTCGAACGCAAGTTTGAACATTTCCTCGAGCCTCGGGGCGATAATTCCGTCAACCAGTGTTTTCAGTGAAACCTCGGTTACATTCTCGGGTAACTGCAATTCATTCAAGTCCAGTTGCGGCGATTTTCGTTTAGCTACGGCATTCGGGCCTTTCCCCGAAAGATTTTTACTAAGATACAGTTTTATTTTTTCCGCCGAATCCAATGATACGCGAAGTCCGACCGCTATATCATTGGTGATATGCCGTGCGCCGATTGGAATCGAAGACGAATACGACAATGCACCTTCTACGTATATACATACATCTATTTTTCCTCCGCCTATGTCAACCAAAACCACGCCAAGCTCTTTTTCCGTATCGGTCAGTACTGCCTCTGCCGAAGCCAAACCGGAAAACACATATCCGTCGTTGGCTATCCCCAAATCATTCAAACACCGGTCTATATTCTTGAGATTGGTTTGTGATGCGGTGATGATATGGGTTTCCACTTCCAACCGGACGCCGCTCATACCGACCGGATTTTTGATACCTGATTGACCGTCAACGATGTAATCGCGCGGCGATACTTCGATAATCTGCCGTGTCGTCGATAGGGAAATCGCACGTGCCGCCTCAACAACACGATCCACGTCATCTTCTGCTATCTCTGCCTGCGGATTGGATACGGCGACAATGCCGTGGGAATTCAATGAAGCGATGTGTGGACCGCCTACCGATACGAATGCGCTGTTGAGTTTGTGTCCACCCATTCGTTCTGCTTTTTCGACGCTTTCTTCGACTGCGGCCGTAACTTGCTTGATATCTACGATCAATCCCTTTTTAACACCTCTCGACGGCGTCGTATTGAATCCGATAATTTTGCTTTCCTCACTACCCTCGGTTTCGATGCCTACTACGGTGGCGATCTTTGAACTGCCTATGTCAATACCGCAAATAAGTTTATCCGCCATCTTTCGTGTAACGTATAACGTGTAACGTATAACATAAAACACAAGAAGTCATTCCACCTCTCTTACGTTATACGTTTTACGCTATACCCTTTAAAAGGTTACCACCGGTTTGTCAAACCTCAGATCCAGACTCGTAAACTCTTTTCCCTCTATCTTGAGTTGCTCAATGACTTTTTCCAGTTCGTAATCCTGTATACTGGTTGTTATTTCCGTTGAAAATACGATCCTCTTTTTTCCTAAACTACATAGTATCATATTGTCTCCATTAATATCAATGGTATCAACGTTCAAACCCAAGCCATTCATTGCTTTCAAGAAGTGGAGCGCTTTTTGTACGTCATCGTATCTTATCCAGTCGCCCGACGTCACCGAATAATTGTCGATTTTCTGGTAATAATTGATGAGCGGCACGTGGTATCTCCCCGATGTTGTTTTTGCCAATACCCTGCCGTCATCCGAAAGTAACAGGTAACCTGCATTCGTCTGCATTTGGGCGAACGGTGCATAGGTCGTTATATTGAGAACGATCGTGTTCGGAAACCGCTTGATGATGGTCACAGACCGGATTTCCGGATTTTGCGCGATAATGGTTTTCCTGACTCTTGCGGCATCCAACAAATACACGTTCTCATTCCTGATACTATCGGTTCCCTGAACGGTTTGTGAAGGAGATACGCCTTCAATGACGACGATACGTATCATAAATTGCCGGTATAGGAAAAAAAAACCCGCGAAAAACAGCGCCGTGGTCAGACCGATGAACAGCAGTGTTTTAAACGGAGGCAAGGATTTCCTTACAGATATACTGTGTCGCATCGTATTTGTATAGATGGGATAATGACGCAAATTCCTTTTTGTATGCGTCCAGATTATTAATCATATTCTTTATTTTCTCAAAAAGCAGATCGGATGAGTCCGCCTGATTGAACATCTCACCGGTATGGTATTTGACGAAAATAGCTGCGTGCTTTTCCTGTTCATTGTTTGCTGCCCATGGCAGAGGAATGAACAGCGCAGGTTTTTTCAGGCATACTAATTCGAAAAAAGTATTTGCGCCCGACCTGCCTATAACCAGATTTGTTTTCTTATATACATATCCGATTTCATTTTCATAAAAATGCTTACGGGGAAAATAATACTGTGAAAGCTTTTTCGGAAGCGTGTTTTTCAAAGAAACGGATTTTTCGTAATCCTTGTATTCCTTCGTATCTCCGACCTGGTGAATAACGATACAATACCGCAGGAGTCTTTTCAATAACCTGAACAGGTGTTGGTTTATGCTATGTGAGCCCAATGAACCGCCGGTGACGTATAATACCGGTTTACCAGCCGGCACCTCAAACGGCTTTTCGACAACCTGAGCTATATTCGCGCGAACCGGATTGCCGACTACCACAGTTTTCTGCATGTCAAAAAAAGGTTGAGCCTCGCTAAATGCCAAAAAAATCTTTTTTGCCATTAATCCTATCAATCTATTGGCCAATCCCGGGTGAATCGTCTGCTCGTGGGTATAGACGGGAATATGGAATACAAAAGAGGAGAAAACAACAGGTAATGCGATATAGCCGCCGAAAGACATCACGATATCAGGCTGCGTCGAGCGAACGATGGAAAACGCCTGGATGAATCCGAAAGGTATCCTCAACATATGTTTCAGCGACTGTAAAGACAACAGGCGGGTGATCCTTCCAGCTTCCAGCGGTATGAAACGAATATGTTGCTTATTGGTTTCCTGATATTCGAGCGTATATGCTTTATCCGAATCCGATAGGTATTTCCTTCCCACAAAGAAAATCGTGACATCGGAAGTTTTTTTTTGTTTCCGAAGTTCCTGGATCAAGGCCATAGCAGGAGTAAAATGACCGCCGGTAATAAGGATCTTCATTATTTCATTATACCTAATGTACTGTTGGCATGCAGTCATTCAGCATTTTGGAATAGGTACATGCAAACCGTTTTCATCGGTTGTATCAGGACAAAACTCCATGATTTTTCCTTTATCCCGTCTGTGAATATGATGGCATACCGGACAGTCGAACTCCCGATTACCATATTGGTCAGAATCCTCATTTTCGCCCAACAATTTTTTTATGAAGTTATCCGGATCAAGAATATTTGTCTTTTTTTCATCGGTACCGCCACAACTTCCTTTTGCGAAGGGCGCCCGATAGGATCCAAATTGTGCAATGAGGCCTTCCGAATCCGTATGCAACGCCTGAATCAGCGACGTATAATCCATTGGTAGCACATCCTCTTTTATCTGTAGAGCAAGATTTTCTATGGAATAGAAAATATTCTTCAATTCTTCCCGCGGCAACCCCAATTTAACGACATCGATGAACTCTTTTATTAAAGGTTCTAGAATCTGCATGGAAAATCTGAATTTTCGGTCATTTTCCCTGTGGCTGCCAAATCGTTCCAGTAACACGGATTCAAGTGTTCTCGCTTCACGGCGGATAACCAAAGGGTGAGCAAGAAAATCATCGGCATTCTGCAGATATACGGGTGATCCCACCGTGTCAGAAATGATCTGCTTATATGATTCGGTATCGCTTCTTTCAATACGGAATGCCGTCATATTTATATCTTTTTCATCCGCATCCGATCGAATAACCACTCCTCCATACACAAATCCGTAATCGCCATAATTTTCATCCTTAGGTCCTGGCGGACTACCCCAAATAACGACATCTCCAACTTGGGCATCCTGCAGATATCGATCCAACCTAGTAATTCCTTCATACTCAGCCTCTTCCCGGTGAGTTGGTTTATGATGCAATATTCTTTTTTTCAATGCCCGATTAGCCATATAGATCATCGGTTCGTTTCGGTCTGCGTCCCTGATATGACCATCAGAATAATACAATTTATATTTAGACTCGGAAATTCCAAACCGATATTCCCCCAGGTAAGAAAGCAGATCTTTGCGAATGGCGTTTTTAGGGATATGTCTGTTATATTCGGACAGGTTGAATGCTTCAGAGTCGTACGGTAACAAATCTGTCATCATACTCGTGTTTTTATGATTTGGTCGGTCTTCGGACTTATCTGGCAAAACCAGAAACACCGCTGCGGTACAGTTACGGATTCCCACCGTATTCCCATTGATCCCGGCATTTTTTGCCGGACTGTCTTCTCCTCCGCCGTTGGCGGAGAATGACATCACCAAACAAAATGTAAACTGAAATAAGATACTCCTTTATGTTGCGAATTGCAAGCACTAAACCTTATGTATATTTTATGCGCTTCTCGATATTGAGAAGAATACCGATGAGCGCGAATGAAATGAGCAGATTGGATCCTCCATATGAGATAAACGGTAAAGGAACACCGGTCAGTGGTAATAGGTTCACCACACCCAGTAAATTGATAAGAATCTGGAGATTGAAAAACGCAAATATTCCGCCTGCCAATAATCTCCCGAACCGATCAGGCGCATTGACCATCACCCGGTATATGCGGAAAATCAAAACAATGTACAGAATAATGATCACCAGCGACCCGATGAATCCGAACTCCTCGCCCACAATGGCGAAAATAGAATCCGTATGCGCTTCAGGCAAAAACATATATTTCTGCCTTGACGACCCGAGGCCCTGACCAAACAGGCCGCCATTGGCGAGAGAAATCAGAATTTGGTTGATATGGTAGCTTATTCCTAAGGGGTCGCGCGAAGGATCGAAAAAAGCGAGTAGTCGGTTGAACCGGTACGGCGACACTTTCACCAGCACCAGGAAACCGCCGATTGCAGCGGGAACAAGCGCAAAAAGATGTATGATATTCATACCCGACAAGAAGTAGATAATGATGCTCAGCGAAAATACAATGATTGCCGTTCCCATATCCGGCTGCAAAATAATCAACCCCATAAGTACGCCGATAAGGATCAGGAACGAAAAGAAGCGTTTCCGTTCTTTATGGATGAACCACGATGCCAAGTAAATGATGACGCTGAACTTGGCGATCTCTGTCGGCTGCACGTTAAAGAAACCGAAATCGAGCCATCGTCTGGCTCCTCCGGCGCGGTACCCAATGCCGGGTAAAAGCACGATCAGCAGGAAAAAAATAGTGATGATCATTGCAAGAAACGACAGATAATACAATTTATGATAGTCAAAAAGCGTAAAAAAAACCATGGCCGCAAGACTCAAACCAAGCCAGACGACTTGCAGTTTAAGGTAATGGAAACTGTCACCCGTCTCACTGAAGCTTCTGACCGATGATGCTTCGAAAATAAACACCAGTCCGATCAGGGACAGCACTACTGGCAAAGCAAGAAGGTGCATGAAGATGCTTTTTTTTATGGTCTTTTTTTTAACGCGCATGGCCTATGATCTTCTGGACAATACGGGTAAATGATTCACCACGGTGGAATTCGTTGTTGAACATGGAAAATGATGTCGCTCCGGGGGAAAAAAGCACGTAGACGCTCTTATGCGATTGACGCGCAAGTTCATATGCTTTGTCTGTCGCCCGTGTCAGATCGTCATAAACGTCGGTGTATTTATCCGGATAGAGTTTTTTCAGGTACGGCAAAATCTCATCCGTAAAACTGCCTTTCAACAACACGACGTATTCTACCTGTTTCAGATGCTCCAACAGTTTAGCATGCGGCAATCCTTTTGAGTTTCCGCCGAGCATCAATACGATTTTTTCCGGCATAAACGATTCTATAGCTTTCATTGTGGCTACCGGCGTGGTCGATGTGGTATCGTTCACGAAATATACGTTCCTTTTGTTGCCGAGGATCTGCTGCCGGTACGGCAGACCTTTGAAATTTATCAATACTCCGGCGGTCTTTTTTTCGTCAATACCAAGTATGCGGCTGACCGCCAAAGCAACGGCTGCGTTTTCCTTGTTGTGTAAACCGCGTATGTATGTAAAATCATACGGAAAATCCTCCTGCCCGACGTAGGTAACGAAGCTCTCAATTCTATCCTTGGCTAACACCGGTTCCAACCGCTTTCCGGCCACAAGATAATCTTTTTTCGTCTGGTACATATAGATGGCTTTTTTATCCAATAGATACTGGTCCATGGACCGGTAAAAATTGAGGTGATCAGGGTAAAAATTGGTGAATACGGCGACGTGCGGGCTGATCGACTTCAAATGAAATCCGGCCAATGGCCAGGACGGTAGTTCCATAACAACCCAGTCTCTCTTTCCCACCTTAGGCAAAAGGTTTATCGTCGATACACCGGGAATGCTCCCTGCCAAATGAACGGGAAAACCGTTCTTCTGTAGTACTTCGTAAATCATGAACGTCGTGGTTGATTTTCCCCGCGTACCGGTGACACCGATGATAGGGCACGGACAGTATTGCGCGAAAAACGGCAACTCCATTTCTATGGGGATATTGCGTTTTTGCGCTTCCACGATTTCAGTCAAATCCCAGGAAACGAACGGGCCTTTGAAAATCACGTCTGCGTCCAGAAAATCAGCGAGATCGTGTCCTCCTAAATGAAATGCTATGGGGTATTCCCTGAGAGAATCGATTGAAGGCCGTAACCGCTCCCTGTCTTTCCTGTCGGATACGATCACGCGCGCTCCCAGTTCCGCAAAAAACTTCGCCACGCCGACTCCTCCACCCTGTAAACCCAGCCCGACCACAAGAACATTCTTTCCGGAATATTGTTTTTTGAGCGATTGAATTACCTTATTCATATATGTAATGTTCTCATATCGGTGTAAATCTATGTATTTTATAATCCGGGTTCATCCGTTCTACTTCATAAACGCAACCATGAGCCCGAGTACGCCGAGCACAATGGTCATCAGCCACATCCGCATGACGATTTTCGGTTCCTCCCATCCTTTGTTCTGGAGCCAGAGATGAAATGGCGCGACCAAGAAAGCTTTTTTCTTACGGAATTTTTTCGAGAGAAGTTGGATCAATGACATACAGATTTCTATGACAAAGACGCCTCCGATAATAGGCAATGCGAAGGGTTTACCGAGAATCAAACCGACGACCGCAAATACGGCACCGAACGACAACGCGCCGGTATCGCCGAGCCAGATTCGTGCCGGATAGATGTTGAAATATAAAAACGCCATCAACCCGCCGAGCCAGGCAGCGAGGAAAAGCGACGTCGGTACGTCGAGAATCGAGCGCGATACCGCCCAAAAACATGCAACCGCAATCATCAGGACACCGCTCGACAGTCCGTCCAGACCATCGGTTACGTTTACCGCGTTGGCAAATGCGACAATAACAAATGTGGAAAATAGGATATAAAAATACGAGATGTTGAATACGCCGAGAAAAGGAATATGCACAATCTGTATTTTCAGGTCAATAAACAACCATATGGAAATAACAAGCGCAAGTACGATTTCAATAATCAGTTTGTGACGTATGCGTAAACCGAAAAACTTGGATTTTTTCCAGAAGAAAATTTTTTTCAAATCGTCAAAAAATCCGAGAAATCCAAAAGAGATAAAGGTAAACAATATGATTTTTATTTCCGAAACCAGGGAGGGAAAATTGGCGAGGATCGGTTTCCGTATGATAAAAAACATACCCAGGAACGAAGTATACACGAGTACCGTCGTTAGCAGAATCAGAATGCCGCCGCCGACCGGTGTTCCGTTCTTATGCTGGTTGAATTTGTCGAAAATCGGCGTGGGCTTATTGAACGCATCTTTCGTCTGCTGCGCCCTGCGCTGGAATTTCGTCTTATACAGAAAATCAATAAACGGTATGATCAGGAAAATATTCAAGAGAAATGACACAAATACGGCGAATAAATATGTTGCCACAATTTAAATGAAAAATGAAAAATGAAAAATGAAAAAGAGAATTCGTGGAATAAAGATAATACAAGCAATACAGAAAGCAACAACCGAAAACATCAACATGGCTGCTGCAGATACGTCCTTTGCGATACGTATTTCTTCTCGCTGGTTTTTGTCGAGCGCATCTATGGTTTCTTCGATCGCGGTATTGATCACTTCAATCGACAAACCCGTTGCGATAAGAGTCAATATGACAAGAAACTCCCCATAACCTATGCGAAAATAGGCACCCCCCACCATCGATAAAAAAGAAAGAAACAGGTGTATTTTGATATTCCGCTGCGTCCTTAGAACCCACATCAATCCCCTAAACGCATTTTTGAACGATATCGCATGCTGCTCAATCATATGATCCTATCCAATAGTATACTCGCTAATTTCTTCGGGCTGTGACGCAAAATGCTCCTGACGCGCGGATCGACAAATTTTTCGCTTCCCAAAAACTCAAACTTGTTACGGTCCACGACGTCCGCAAGAACAACTTCGCCGTCAAACACATCCATACTAAGGTCGTTTTCGACCAGATGCTCATGCTGCGATTCATACCAGTTGATGATGTTTTCCGGTACTTTGCCGTCATTCACCACGATGACGTCCGGCGACCTGCCGGTAAAACGCACGAAATCCCTCAGGTGGTCGGATGCCTTGTAGTTCGTCGTCTGGCCCGCTTTGGTCATGAGATTCATGACGAAAAATATTTTTGCCTTGCTTTTGTTGAACGCTTCTTTGATTCCGTTCACGAGGAATATCGGTACGATGCTCGTATATATATCCCCCGGGCCGACGATGATGACATCGGATTCGCCCATACGTTTTACCGCATTGGGATTGGCCTGGGCAACCGGTTCCAAATATGTGTTTATTACCCGCGAAGTTTCCGAATAGTTTTTGTCAACGGCACCTTCCCCTTTTACTTTATTGCCGTTTTCGTACTCGACTGTTAGATTGGATTTGTCGAATGTCACCGGTAAAACTTCCCCTTTCGTTTTCAAAAGAACGCTTGCGGTCTTTACCACATCCTGATAATTTTTCGACACTTTTTCAAGCGCGGACAGAAAAAGATTGCCGAAATTATGACCGGCCAAATCACCGTTTTCGAAACGGTATAAAAAAAGTTTCCGCCAAACGAGCGATGCCTCGGATAACGCCAGAAGCGCCTGTCGCAAATCTCCCGGCGGCAGGACGCCGAGCTGGTCGCGCAAGCGTCCAGTCGAACCTCCTGAATCCATCATGGATACGATGACTCCGAGATTTAAACGATGACTTTTCAGGCCGGATAAAACCACATAGGTTCCGGTTCCTCCGCCTACGACCGTAATTTCTTTCATAATGCTCCTCAATTATACTATAGCTTATAATTACAGGCTATGTTTTCTTACTTTGGCGAATGCTTGTTGGGCTCTGTTTTATTTTGATGAAGGAACCGGTTATCGGAAATATCTGATTCGACAACCTCTCCAGGCATCACAAAGGTGCCCTTTCCTATTTTTACTCCGGGGAGTATCGTAGCATTGACGCCGATTTTTGATTTTTTTCCCACGACTGCGCCGAATTTTTCCATACCCGTATCAATTTTTATATCTCCGCTTTTGGACGCTACTTTTCCCGTATCAAATCTGAAGTTTGCAGTTACCACGCCTGAACCGAGCAGCACTCCTTCGTCCAGCACGGAGTCTCCGACATAATCGCGGTGCAGCATGACGTTGCTGTCCACATACGACCGCACCACTTCGCATCCGCCTCCGACCAAAACATTTCTCCCGATGTGACTCTCCCGTACCAGGGAATGATCGCCGATAACCGACGATTCGCCAATATATGTTGGCCCTTTGATCTTGACAAAATCGCCTATTTTCACGTTATCCGCAATATATACCGGCGGAATGATAACCGCATTTTTGGCGATATGCACATTCTTGCCTATGTGATTATCCTTAAGCGTATGCAGAAAATGGCTCATCATGGAAAGAACATGCCATGGATATTTCAGCGTCAGCCAGTATCCTTCATACGCAACAAATCCCACGACCGGATATTGGGTCATATACGCGTTGATTGCCTGTTCGTACAGATCGTCTCTTTTGGTTCGTATGGATTTGAGAACTGCAACCAGCCTGTCGAAATCAGAAAAATAATCACATACGAGTTTGGCCAAATGTGACGGAATATTGTTCGGATCGGGTTTTTCAATAAACGATTTCACCGTTTCCCCTTCAAACACTGCATACGCGCCCGGAAAATATTCATATATCTCTTTTCCAAGAAACATATACTCTTTTTTTTCATGAGATAATGTATCGATAAATTGATTGATGACAGCGAAATCTATGATATCAACGGCGTTCAGTACCAAAACGCCGCCCTGGATTTTACCTTCGCATTCGAGTACCGCTTTGCCCATATTCGAAGCGCTTGGGTCCCTGACGACGACCGTCTGCATATCTTTTCCAATCGCATTTTTGATTATTCCGTCATTGTCCGGATTGGTAACGACGGTAATCTTATCCGCATAGTTGCTAACGGATCTGAGTACGTGAAGCACGAGTGGTATATTCAAAAACGAGGTGGTATTTTTTTCCAACAAAGGCCAAAACCTCGTACCGTCTCCTCCGCCCAAAATCAGAATATTGTTCAGTTTCATGATAGTAAGTATATTACATTTTTTTTATATCTCCGCCAAGTTGTCTGGCTTTTTTTACGAAATCTTCATATCCCCGTTCCATGATCGAGGCGCCGTTTACGATAGATTCTCCTTCTGCCACGAACGCCGCTATGGCCAGCGTGGCTCCTGCACGCAAGTCTGCTATAGTCATGACGCCGCCGTGCAACTTCTGCGGACCTTTGACTCTGATCGCCTGGTTATATTTTCTTGCAGGATCGAAATTGAAAAAAAAATATTCCGCTGGATTTTTTACGGGAATTTTTACGTACTCGATATCGGCGCCGAGTTTGCGGAGTTCTTCGACATACGAAAATCTGTTTTCGAATACGCGCTCGTGCAATATCGATTCTCCCTTCGCCTGAGTCATCAGCACCGCCCAGTTTGGTTGCCAGTCCGTCATGAAACCTGGATATGGCTGCGTTTCTATGGCGGTTGCGGCGAGTTCATAGGGCGCATGAAAGCGGAACGTCTGGTCGTCAATTTCCTTGACAATAGCGCCCGTTTTTTTCACGTATTCCATGAATGTGGCTATGCAGAATTTCGGGATGCGGTGTATGGTCACATCCCCTTTTGTCGCCAACCCCAAGATCGTGTACGTTATCGCCTCGTTCCTGTCAGTTATAATGCTATACGGTTTCCGCTGTCTGAGAGATTTTGAACCGCGGACAATAATCGTTGTCGTATGTTTCCGTATGTCCGCGCCGGCTTCGTTCAGGAACATGATGAGATCGTCTATTTCCGGTTCCAGCGCCGCATTCTCTATCGCAACCGTATCCTTTGTCATGAGCGCAATCAAGATCAAAAGTTCCGTACCCGTATGCGACGGTTTCTCAAACCTGTATGTACCCTGCGGTGCCTTATTCACAATCAGGTGGTAATACCCGCTTTCCGAATCATACGAGACGCTTATTCCCAGTTTGCTCATGCCGTCAATGACGCGATCTATCGGCCGCGCGCCTATCCTGCACCCGCCAGGATTCGGGATCTGGCATGACTGGAACCGGTACAATAAAGGGGCGGCAAGCATGAATGAAACACGGATTTTAGAACCGTGCAGCAAATCAACAGCACTCGTGTGGATACCATTCGCATTCACCTTCACGGTATTTTGCCCGGTGAAATCCGCTTTTGCTCCAATCAATCTGATAAGGTGAAGGAGCTCGAACACGTCGTTGATGCGCGGAATGTTTTCGAGGATCACTTCGCCCTCAAACATCAGGGCGGAAATGATGACTTTGAGCGCAACATTTTTTGCACCTGAAAGCTCAACCTCTCCTTTCAGAGCAGACCCTCCCTGGATAATATATGCGTCTTCCATCAATATAAATATCAATTGTAAATGACAAATAACAAATCAAACTTAAATAAAAAATTATTAAATTAAAACTACCTCTTCCTCCAATTCTATACCAAACTTTCGTTTTACGGCATCCTTGATTATTTCCAGTATTTTTTTCAGATCGTCAGGATTTCCATTTCCCTTATTCATGACGAAATTCGCGTGTTGTTTTGACACGTAATAATCGCCTATCGTGTATCCTTTCATGCCGGATTGATCGATCAGGTATCCGGCTGAATTCGTCGGCAATTTTTTTTCTTCCTGCAGTTTTTTCGGAATATTCCTGAAAAAACATCCGGTTGTTCCGCTGCCGCCCGGTTGCGTTTTCCTACGATATGCCGAAGACTCGTCGGCTTTTTTGATCAAAAGCGCCTTGTCTGTTTTCGTAAGCCTGAATACCGCTTCCAAAAGCAGTTCGTGCGTCTTTTGCAAAATCGAATAATCATACGCATACGCAAAATACGATTTTTCTTTTTTCGAAACATTTCCGCTATCGTCAACGACATACGCATACAGAAGCGGTTCGGAAAAATACGTTTCCGGATGAGTCCATTTGGAATTCATATACAGGGCACCGCCGACTGTGCCGGGGAGCCCTTTATGGTACTCGAATCCTCCATATCCCGCTTCTGTCGTTTCTTTTACCAGCAAGCCAACCGGGTACCCGGAAGAAACAGACATGTCGACGTATACTTGCGTTTCATCCACAATTGTTTTTGATATGTATGCGTTTTTGACCGTGATACCCGGCAAAAACCGGTGAAGAATCGCGAGATTGGATCCGGCGCCCAAAACGCGTAACCTAATAGCATAGTTAGTCGTCATTTTTTTCAGTTCAATCAGCTCATTTCTGGTTTTTGCTTCAACAAAATACTCCGCTCGTGCGTGTACGCGGAGCGTATTAAAAATAAAAAGATCTTTCTGGCGCGCAACATTCCTTTTTCCGCATATTCCCTCTAACTTTTCCCGGATTTTGTCTTTTGAATTATGATCTTCCACTTTTCCGTTTCAAATTGTTAATATCCGTATGATTCCGCTATGCAGCTTATACACGTCTCCCGCCCCCATGGTAAAAATAACGTCGCCGTTCCGTATTCCGGCGCGCAGCCGCTCAATCAGTTGCGCATTATCTTTCACGTATGCGAGGTTATTCTTCGTTCCTCTGTTTACAATATCCTCCGATGTCACGGAAAAATTATTCCTGTTTTCCCGGGCTGACGGAAAAATGGGTAACAGGAATGAATAATCGGCCTCCGACAAAGCTCCGGTAAACTCATTAAGCAATATCTGCGTCCTGGAATAGGTGTGTGGCTGAAAAATCACGATAATACGGCGGCCGGGAAAGCGCTTTCTTGCCGCGAAAATTGTTGCTTCGATCTCGCGAGGATGATGACCGTAATCGTCAAACAACGTATAATTGTCGTTTTCAAACACTTTTTCGAACCTTCGTTTTGCTCCAGTAAATCCTTGAATCGCATGTTGTATTTCCCCGACATTGAGCCCCAGCATCAATAACATTGCGATCACCGATGAAGTATTGCTTACATTCTTATCCCCAAAGAGCGACACGCGGAATCTGCCAAGCGCCTTTCCGTTCACCCGCATGTCAAATGAAGTACCTTCTGTATCCGCCTCAACATGGCTTACCGCATAATCCGCATTCCTGTCAAATCCGTAGGACGCATATCTGCTATGGCTCAATCCGCTAATGACTTGAGCCAATATGGGATCATCGCTACAGAGGATCAGTTTTTTTCCGTCAAAGAATTTCCGGAATGCCTGTTTCGTCTCGTCAAGGTTCCGGTACACATCCGGATGGTCGTAATCGATATTCGTACATATGATGTAATCGGGGTGCAGTGTGAGGAATTTCGGTTCCCGATTGCGCGGCGGATCAATTCCGTATTCGTCAGCTTCGACGACAAAATAGTCGCCGGATCCTTTCGCTGCGCCATCGCATCGGTTGAAATCAGGCGCTCCGACCAGATAACCCGGCTTTTTTCCCAGGCGCGACAGTGCGTAACTCAGGAGCGACGACGTTGTCGTTTTGCCGTGGCATCCGCAGACCGCAATTTTTGTTTTGTACGATGCCATCAGGCTATTTATAAGTTCTACCTGTGAAACAAGAGGAATGTTTCTTTTTTTCGCTTCTGCGCTTAATACATTATCGGCCCCGTTATGGCCGGCCGCATACACAAAAAAATCCGTATTCGGTTGCAGTGTTTCCGGTTTAAACGACGTAGCAAACGGTATGCCGTATTTTTTCAGCAAATGGTCGGTGATAAACTCATCGGCGACGTCAACACCATATACGTCATCGCCTGATTGCTTAAGCAGGATGGCGAGATTCGTCATAGCAACGCCTTTTATGCCAAGGATAAAATACCGCTGTCGCTTTTCTGTTCGCATAAGTCTTATTATAGCATCATGACCGCATAACAATGAAGCTGAACATTTCTTCATACTCTTTACCCGTTTTGCGCCTGAAGGAGAAAAACCTGTTCCTGTCGCATTGCGTGCAAAACGGGAAAAAATCGATGTGCTCTTTTTTGACTCCCGACTCGAGCAGAAAAAGAAAGGTGAGTTTCGTCAAATCCAAATAGCGTTTTCCTCCCCGCACGCGAAAAATCTTCTCCGAGTAACCGTTAAGCTCGGACATAAACGTATAATACCGATCCTCATCTATATCATAGCAACAGGAGCCTATGGATGGCCCGATCGCAACTGTAATATCCACAGGATCGCTGCCCAGTCTCTTCATTTCTTCCACCATCCTGAACGGCATTTTTTTCAGGCTTCCCCTCCATCCCTGATGGGAAATACCTATAACACCTTGCCTCTTGTCGCACACGACCATGGGAATACAGTCTGCTGTTCTCACAATCAAAACAACTCCGTGACGCCGGGTAACGATGCCATCGGTGTTCGGTATTTTTTCTATTTCTCCGGCGTTTTCCGTATCATATACTTCTATGTTTACCGAATGGATCTGTTCGGGAATGACCAGCGTTTTATATGCAATGCCGAAATTTCGCAACGCTGCGGCTACGTTATTAATATGCATGGCATCGCCGAGCGCTCTGGTACCGAATCCCGCGTAATAGCCGCCATCGTTAATCAATGAAGGCGTAAACATCTGTAAACGCTCATCGAGTTGAATCATAGATAATGGTATTTTTTTAACGCGCTCATAACGGCAGCCTTATCATCCCAAGGATATTCTTCTTTTCCCCTGCACAGACTTTTCTCGTGGGATTTGCCCGTTATCACCACCACGTCGTTTGCTTTTGCCAGTGAAATTGCTTTGTCTATGGCTTTTTGCCGGTCAACAATAATTTCATAGGGTTTGTTTGTAATACCCTGTGCTATCTGTTTTGCTATCGCAATCGGATCTTCTGTCCGATAGTCTTCCTCTGTCAGGATGATAACATCGGCATGTTTATTGCTTGCCGCTCCCATGAGCGGACGTTTGGTATGGTCGCGCAACCCGGCCGACCCGAAAACGTGTATCAACCGTTCGCCGTTCTCCGTATACTCTTCACGCAGTTCCGGCAACACATTTTCGAATGCATTCGGCGTATGGGCAAAATCTATAACTACTTTGAACCTGTTGTCGTGCACCAGCTCCATCCTGCCGGCCGGAAGTTTGAATGTTTTGAGCGCCTTACATATGATTTTTTCCGGTAGACCAATTTGCGTGGTCACGCTGTATGCGGCCAAATAATTATATGCATTGAATCCGCTAGCCATCCCTTTCATATCATGCGTGAAATCGATCCCATGGCTGAATCCGTACGCATAGCAGTGAGTATGATTGTTCAGAATAGACTTCAATCTGCTATACGACCGGTCGTCCGCGTTAATAAAGCTAAACCGCGATCTTTTGAGCAGTTTCGCCTTGGTGTTGACATATTTTTCGTACGTTTGATGGTAATCGAGATGCTCATGCGTGATATTTGTTACTACGGCATAGGTATATTCCACGCCAAAAACCCTGTATTGATCAATCGCGTGCGATGTCGTTTCCAATACGAAATATTCGTCGCCGTCATCCACGGCCCTTCGTATAAACCGCTGAACCATAAACGGATCCGGTGTCGTGGTGTGCAGTCCGATATCGTATGTTTTGTTTCCAATCTTGGCGTATACCGTCGATATCATGGAAACTTTTTTTCCGGCTGAAGACAGGATATGATAAATACATTGTGTCGTTGTCGTCTTGCCGTCAGTCCCGGTGACGCCAATGACCTTGATTTTCCTGCTGGGAAAACCATAGTAGAAATTGGCGAGTGTGGCCTGAAAAAGATGGTATAAATTCTTTATTTCTTGCATAAAATTCAATTTCCAATATCTAGTATCTAACAACATGTCTAATTTCAAATAATTCTTCATTGGGTATTGAGTTTTTATTAGAAATTAGAATTTATTGATCTGGTACTATGTTATAATATACTATAAGTTCTTTAGCTATGTCAAAAAATACCGGGGCTGCGGTTTCCGAACCCCATATGGATGTTTGCGGTTCCTGCAAAACAACCAACGTCATAAACTTCGGGTTATATGCCGGAGCAAAACCTATAAAGGAAGCTATTGTTTTGGAAGGATCGTAATGTCCTTGTATCGGTATCTGCGCCGTACCCGTTTTTCCTCCGAACGTATATCCCGCCGGCCGCGCCCAGTTGACTTCGCCGTGCTCGACCGCGCTCACCAGCATTTTTATAATCGTTTTGCTTGTCAGACCGCTGATAACCGAACGGTATACAGTCGGTTTAATGATATTGGAGTCATTCGGTGAAATTATTTTTTTGACAACCATGGGCCGCATCAGTTTTCCTCCGTTCACCAGCGAGGCGAACGCGCGGATCATCTGTATCGGCGTAACCGCAATTCCCTGACCGAACGTTACTGTCGCGTAATCTATGGGATACCATTTGCTTTGCGGCTGCACATATCCGGACGCTTCTCCCTGTAAATCTATTCCTGTTTGTTGACCGAATCCGTATTTCTGCAGATACGCGTAGAGGTTGTCGTTTCCAAGTTTCTGGCCTACATAAACCATGCCTACGTTCGACGATTTTTCCAAAATCCTTGTCATGGTAATTTTTCCTTCATACTTGTTGTCCCACGTCTGGATACGGTACTGCCCTATTTCTACCGGTCCCTGTTCATTATATATATCATCGGGTTTTACTTTATGTTCCTGTATTGCTGCAGCCATAATCAGCGGTTTGAATACGGATCCGGGTTCGTAGAGCTGGGAAATCGCCGGATCACGGAAATCGCTTTCCGTGTAATTGTAATATTGCGAATTGTCATAGTCCGGAAGACACACCAATCCCAACACTTCCATAGTCATCGGATTGACTGTGATCACACACCCGCTTTTCGCCTTATAGGTGTCCAAAGCATGTTTCAAATTGCGTTTTATGATTTCCTGTACTGATTTGTCTATGGTCAACTGAAGATCCCTGCCGTTTTCCGGATTCAGTCTCTTCTGTGTACCGATAAGTATAGGCCTCCCCAATACATCACGCTCTGTTTCGACAAATCCGGGCAATCCTTTCAAATCCTTGTCATAGAATCCTTCCAGGCCGAAATAGCCGACATTGTCGCCCGCGGAGTCTTTCCCCACGAAACCGAGCAGATGAGCCGACAGCGAAGCTTCAGGATAATACCTCTTCATTTGATAGTTGAATCCTACACCGTTTAAATTCAACGCTTCAATCGCTTTTTTTGTGTTTTCTTCTATACCGGATTGGATCGCTACCCATACTTTTGACGGATCAATGCGGGCGGCAATGGAAGCATCATCCTCATGTAACGCTTGCGCAAGCTCGTGTTCAACCAACGAAAGATCATTGATTTTTTGCGGCTCGACGTACAACTGGTAGCTATTCTGGTTAAGCACCAGAGGATTGGCGTTCCGATCGAAAATCCTTCCCCGTTCCGGGTATATTTTCTGAGTTTTTAAATAGGGATCGGAAAACGAACGAAAAGGATTCAGGATCTCCAGCTCAAACAATCTTACCGTTACGCCCAAAAAAATAAGTATGAACAAGAGGAGTAACAGTCTATTTCGCCACATAAGGTTGTATCAATACCACTACGCTGTCAATTAACGATTCAATGCATACTTCAGATTGCTCAAAACCATCGGCTTTGAATCGTTAACGAAATTGAGGGTTGCTGCCATGGAAGCCGCATATTGGAGCGAATCGAAATACGATGTCTGACGTGTCAGTTCTACATTTTTTTCGTGCAATACCGTCGTCTGGCCTTCGAAATAATTGATCTGGTCACCGAGCGAAATACCGGATACGAACAAATACATGTTTGCCGCTACAAGAACCGGAAGCAGTATGACAACCAAAATCGGAATGACGTTCCTCATAATTAGGTAATAATTACTCGCAACTTTGCCGACCGTTCATACGTATGCGAATGTTCCGAGATGATCGGTTTTTTCGGAACGAACGATAATCCGTGCTTGCGGCCGAACATTTTGACCAAACGGTCTTCAAGAGAATGGAACGTAACCACCAGTATTTTTCCATGCTCCGACAAAACTGTCAGCGCCGCATTCAAGCCTTTTTCCAACTGGTTAAACTCGTCGTTCACTTCGATGCGCAGCGCCTGGAATATCCTCGCGAGGACACGCATGTCACGTCCGCCTGTCACCCGATCAACGATCTCCACCAGATCTCCGACCGTGCGCACGGGCTTTATTGAACGCCTGAGGACAATAGTATGAGCAATTGCCCCAGAACCGAGTTCTTCAGCATTTTTAACAAATACCTCATATAATTCTTTTTCCGACCGCGAGTTGACTATATCCGCAGCCGTAGTATGCGCTTTAGTATCTATCCTCATATCGAGCGGCTCTGTGGTTTTCTTGTAGGAAAATCCTCTGTCTGACTCGTTCAATTGTTTCATCGACAAGCCGAGATCAAAAACAACCGCGTCAACGGGATAAAAATTATTCGTTTTCGCTATCCGCTCAATATCACCAAAATATCCTTGAACGACTTTCAATTCTTCATTCCGAATTCTTAATTCTAAATTCTTTTTTGCTTTGTCAATCTGTTCTTGATCCGCATCGATCGCCAACACTTTTCCTCCTGCTTTCAAGATCTCGTTTGTATATCCTGCTTCTCCAAGCGTCGCGTCGATGTACCAGTGACCTTTCTCAATATTCATATGGTCTAAAACGCTTTTTAAAAGTACGGGATGATGCATGAATTATTGCTTCTCCACAATGCTTGTAATGTTTTTCTCGACATGTTTGCTATATTCCTTCCATTTCTCCGGCTCCCAGATCTCGAAATAGGTTCCGACACCAATGATTGTTGCATCGCCACCTTCTAATTTCGCATATTCGATAAGGTTTTTGGGGATGATGACTCTTCCCTGTTCATCGATTTCGATCACCGCAGCGCCGGAAAACAAGTGACGCTTCATTTCGGACTTCTGCATTTCGAGCACCGACGTGCCCATGAGGTCCGCTGCTCCTTTTTCCCACTCTTCGTTCCGGAAACCCGATAAACACCGTTCAAATCCTTTTGTCAACGTAAATGTTTTTGTTCCTCCCAATGTCTCTCTTATTTTTTTGGGGATGACGATTCTCCCTTGTCCACTAAAATTCACCGTATATTCCCCTAAAAAAAGCATATATCACCATTAAACACCATTTATGAGGTCATGTCAATTGATATTTTAAAAAACTATACCACTTGCGCTTTTTTAACCGTATAATTGATTAGAACATACTCTTTAAAAACATGGATAGATTCATCAAAAAAACAAGCCAATTCATTTTTTCGCAGCAAAAAAGCATTTTTTCTTCGGCCATCATCATATCAGTTATGATCATTGCATCGAGCTTCTTCGGATTTATCCGCTATCGCGTCCTTGCCGGATTTTTCATAAAAGGACAGCTGGATATTTATTTTGCTTCGTTCCGTATACCCGACCTGGTGTTCGAAATCCTGATCACCGGCGCACTCACTTCTACATTCATTCCGATTTACATCAAATATCAGAAAAACAGTGGAGAACTCACTGAAAATATTTCTTCAATAATAAACGCGATCACGCTCCTTATGATTATAGCCATTCTTATCCTGTGCGTATTTCTGGATCCTATCATCACTCTTATTACCCCGGGGTATTCCCATGCGAAGATCGAACAAATCGTATTTTTTTCGCGGTTGTTGCTGCTCGGACAGTTGCCCTTTTTTGTTTTGGGAAACTTCCTTACGGGTATCGGCCAGGCAAACAAAACATTCCTGCTATCGGCGATTGCGCCCATCGTATACAATCTATCCATTATCCTCGGTACGGTCGCTCTCGCTCCTTCCCTTGGATTGCTGGGCCCTATTATCGGTGTCATTAGCGGCGCAATACTGTACTTTTTAATACAGGTGCCTCTGCTATTTCAGACGCATTTTAGATTTGCGCCCGTCATCAAGATCACCAACGGTTTGCGTGAATTTATCCGTATGGTCGTACCGCGGGCTTTTACGGTAATCGTGGCGCAAATCGACGCCACCATCGACCTCACCCTGACGACGTTTTTGGGAAGCGGTGCGTATACGGTATTCTATCTCGCGCAACACCTGCAACTTCTTCCTGTATCAGTTATCGGCATAGCCATGGGACAAGCATCATTACCGTATCTTTCGGAGATGCACCAGGAAGGGCGCACTGAGGAGTTCAAAAAAATCATCGTGGACACCATGCTTAATGTATTTTTCCTGATCGCGCCGCTGATGAGTTTTTTCGTTTTCGCGCGGACACCGCTGATCAGACTGTTCTTCGGCGGCGAGAAATTCGACTGGAGTGCAACAGTCCAAACCGCGGTTACGCTTTCCTATTTTGCCGTCGCTCTTCCCTTCCATTCCATTTATTATTTCTTTACCCGTTGCTATTATGCGCTTCTGGACAGTAGAACGCCGTTTTATATCAGCGCATTCTCCATTATCCTAAATACTGCTTTGAGTCTGTATTTCGTCTTTATTCTCCATTTGCCCGTCTGGGCTCTGGCCATATCATTTTCCCTGTCCATGATCATTAATTCATCGGTACTGTTCCTCATACTCACCAAGCGGCTGGGAAATTTCGACTTCAGGTTTCTCTCCGTCGAAGCGCTGAAAATCACCATCGCGACAGGCATTCCCGCCATTATCTCGTATTATGCCATGCGGCTTCTGGATGGTTTGATCTTCGATACCTCCCGAACGATCAACGTATTTTTTCTCCTTGCCACTATAGCTGGATTGTTTTTTGTCCTATACTTAGTACTGTCCCTACTTCTCGACGTGAAGGAAATATATCTCCTCACAAAATTGTTCATAAAAGCACGGGAATACCAGCGGAAATTCGTTGAAATCTACACCAACTATGAATGACAAGGAGTCAGAAAAAATCATAGCGATCAAGGCGATCCAGAAAAAACTTCTCGGCAAAAAACTCACTTATCACGAGGTTTTTACCATCATGGACGAGATTTCGCATCAGCAGTTGAGCGACGTCCTTACCACGTATTTCGTTGCCTCATCATTTAAGGAAGGATATACTGCCGATGAATTATACCAGTTCACCAAGGCAATGGTGGAAACCGGCAATACGCTGTCTTTTACCGGCATCGTCGCAGACAAGCATTCGACTGGCGGTGTGGCGGGAGCGCGCACTACCATGATTCTTGTTCCCATTATTGCCGCTGCCGGCTTCAAAATCCCGAAGATTTCCTCCCGAGCAATCACTTCTCCCGCGGGAACCGCCGACGTCATGGAAGTGCTGGCTAATGTCAATTTCACCCCAAAACAAATAGAGAAAATCGTCAATACGGTCGGCGGATGTATCGCATGGAACGGCCATCTGGGCATAGCACCTGCGGATGACATCATTATTAAGGTCGAGGAACCGCTGTCATTCGAATCGTTCGACAAAATTATCATATCGATCATGGCAAAAAAAATAGCCGCGGGCACCAACCACCTGGTGCTTGACATCCCGGTCGGCAGAACCATGAAAATCCGTCATTTTGCCGACGCGGAAAAAGTCGCAAAAAAATTCAAAGACCTCGGCGAACGGTTCAATATCGAAGTGATCACCGACATCAATGAAACGCTCGAACCACCCGGCCGGGGCGTGGGACCGGTTCTCGAAGCGCGGGACGTCCTATATGTGCTCGAACAGCAAAAAGAGCGGCCGCTGAAACTTGAAGCAAAAGCGCTGCGGCTAGCAGGGAAACTGCTTGATATATGTTATAGAACGGCCGGACTGGATAAAAGCGGGGAAGAAGAATCGAAAAAACTGCTCACTGACGGTTCCGCATTGAAGAAATTTCGAGAGATCATTAAAGCGCAGGGTGGCGATCACTGCGTCAGATCCGATTCCATGCGCATTTCAGCCCATAAATCAGAAATCTGCGCCGACCTATCAGGAAAAATAAAAGATATCAATAACTACAATCTTAACACCGTTGCCAAGGTTCTCGGCGCTCCGGAAAACAAAAGCGCAGGTATTTATCTTCTGAAAAAATTGGATGAACTCGCTGAAAAAAAAGAGCCGCTGTTTGTGTTATACTCATCTGATAAGTACCGGTTAAAAGAAGCTGAGGTCACACTCAGAAACTTTCCGATCTATGAAATGGAAAAATAGAATATACACCGTACTGGCGCTTTTCCTGGTTTTCGGCATCTTCTTTTATATGTACTACCACGAAGGTACGCTTGCGGTAGATAAGATTAATCCGACAACCAAACCGTTCATCATCAAACACGGCGAAGGGATGTATACCATCATCAAGGATCTTGAAAATCAAAGTCTTATCAGAAATAAAATCGTGTTTTTTCTCGTAATCAGGCGGCTGAATCTCGAACAAAAAATACAGGCGGGTGATTTCCGACTTTCGACCGGCATGGATGCATACCAAATTGCCGAAACCCTGACGCATGGAACTACCGACATCTGGATCACGTTTATCGAGGGAACCCGCAGGGAGGAAATGGCACAACTGGTTACCCAAAATTTCAATATTCCCAGCAGCGAATTCAATAAGGAAGCACAGGAAGGCTACCTGTTCCCTGACACCTATCTGATCCCGCAGGATGCAACGGCCGGAGCAATCATAGCGACCATGGAAAAAAACTTCCGCAGCAAGTTCACGCCGGAAATCCAGCAGAAAATACAGTCGAAAGGTTTAACGCCGCAGCAGGGAGTCGTACTCGCATCACTGGTGGAAAAAGAAGCGCGCACACCAAAAGACAAACAAATGGTCGCCAGCATTTTGTTGAAAAGGCTGAACAAAAACTGGGCGCTGGATGTGGATGCGACCATACAATACATATTGGGTTATCAGCCTGATGAGAAAACCTGGTGGAAAAAAGATTTGACTGCCGAAGATCTGGCAATCGACTCGCCGTACAATACACGGTTGAACAAAGGATTGCCGCCCGGCCCGATATGCAATCCGAGCCTGGCATCCCTCGAAGCAGTCGCGAACGCCGACCCGAACACGCCATACTGGTTTTACCTCTCCGACAAAAAAGGCGTCATGCACTATTCTAAAACCATCGAGGAACACAATGCGAATATCAAAAGATATCTACAGTAAAATGCAAAATTCAATTCCTAATTTCTAATGTTAAACAAAAGGTTCAATTTCAATAATCGGTTATTGGAAATTGTGTTGGTAATTGGATATTAGAAATTGTTTTTTATGCAGTTGCTTCTTCCGTTTGCGTTTGACGTCTGATAACTTCACGCGGTTTTGATCCTTCGGCGGATCCGACATAACCAGCAACCTCGAGCTGGTCAAGTATTCGGGCGGCCCGCGCATAACCGATGGATAGTCTTCTTTGGAGAAGCGATGCCGATGCCTTATCCTGTTGCATGATGATTTCGATCGCCTGATTGAAAAGAGCGTCATGCTCGCCTCCGACTCCGATAACCGTGGTTCCGTTCCTTCCGCCAAGACTCACTTCCTGCGTGGTAATCTCCTCTGTGTAGTGGACTTCGGGGTTCTGCGCCTTCAGGAACTTCACCAGATTATTTACTTCTTTTTCCGTCAGGAACGGGCCCTGGATACGTTTCGGTTTAGCCTGGTCAGGAGGCATAAACAACATATCTCCTTTGCCCAGCAGTTTTTCGGCGCCGGGCATATCTATGATAACGCGCGAATCGATCATCGATGAAACATTAAATGCCAGCCGCGTCGGTATGTTCGCTTTCATGAGGCCGGTAATGATGTCAACCGACGGCCGCTGTGTTGCCAGAATCAGATGGATACCGGTTGCACGCGCCATCTGTGCGATCCTCGTAATCAAATCTTCCGCCTCACCGGGCGCGAACATCATCAGATCCGCCAGTTCATCAATGACGAATATTATATATGGTTTCTTTGTTACATCCTCCATGGTATTATAGCCTTCGAGATTACGCGCGCCGACTTTCGCGAACTCTTTATATCTGTTTTCCATCTCGCCGACCGTCCATTTCAAAGCAGAAATAATCTTTTGGGAATCGGTGACTACCTCGGTCAATAAATGCGGTATGCCGTTATACAGGGAAAGTTCCACGCGTTTCGGATCAACCAAAATCATCTGCAGGTCCTCGGGTTTCGTCCTGAACAAAAATGTGGAAATCCACGCGTTCAGGATCACCGATTTGCCCGAACCGGTCGTGCCGGCGATCAGCGCGTGTGGCATTTTGGCGATGCTTGCTGCCTGTGGCTGTCCTGAAACATCCAGACCCAACGGCACGAGTAGCGGATCGTTATTGCCGGCAAAAACAGGCGACGTCAGCATCTTTTTCAACGCGACGAGTTCCGGCCTGATATTCGGGATCTCTATGCCGACTAACGAACGGCCCGGGATCGGCGCTTCAATTCTCACCTGGCCCGTGGTGGCCGCCAAAGCCAGGGCAAGATCATTACTCAATGCCGTTATCCTCGACAATCTGGTTCCCTGGGTGATTTCAAGGGCATATTGCGTAATCGCCGGACCCCGGTTCACCTCGACAACTTTTGCGCGGATGCCAAAACTGTCTAGCGTTTTTTCGATCACGTTCGCATTATGATTGACGTCACCGCGGTCAGCCTCCTTTTGCATCAGGTCGTTCAACAGGGAAAAGGGCGGATAGATCCATGTCTGCTTGAGATTTTGCGACAACGGTTTTATGGTTATCCCACCTGGTGAAAGGGGAATGGTAGCCTGCGGAACAGCCGGCGCGTTACCTAGGGGCAACGGTATTTGCAGTTTTGGTTTTTCCTCCGATTTCCTGTCGTGGATGAAATCCTTTTTTTTCTCGTCCTGCTTCTCCAATCTTGTTTCGAAATTCCGCTTCGGTTCGAATGTGCGCAACAGGTATTTTTTCGCGAACCTGAACATCGCGACGACAAGATTAAACACGAACAACAGAAAAAGATCGATGGACGTGTCCAAAAAAAGCACCATCCCGATGATGAACGTAATGAACAGAATGATGAAAACTCCCCATATGGTAAAGTCGGATTGGAGGTTCTGGAATATAGCCTGACCATAATCTCCCGATTGGATTATTCCCAACAGCGCTATGAATACAAGGATAATGCCTCCGCTGACGTTCGGCTTGATAAACCGCATTCGCTTCGTGTTGAAAAAGTGGCCTGCAACGAGAATAAGGATAAAGGGGATAAAAAACGATAGCCAACCGAACCGCGAAACCAAAGCATCATTGATGAAAACCAGGGCTGTTCCTCCCCCATCCGGAACGAAGTTTTTGGCAAATGAGAGCAGCAATACCAATCCTGCGCCTATGAGAATAAAACCGAATATGTTGAATATCGTATTCCGGTTTATCTTGAATTTCAGAAACGGTACCCGTATCAATGATTTTCTTCGTGCCATAGTAATGATTGTTTATACTGAAAAAACTCCTTCCTCATCGTTTTTTTAGTATAGAGATAAATTCGATTAAAATCAACTCATCGCATTAAGATTGGCTGAAGAGGCGTCACTTGATCATCTGTAGATTTATTCTCCCTTGCTGGTCAATCTGAATCACGCGTACTTTCACTCTCTGGCCGATTTTGACGACATCGTGCGGACTTTTCACGTAACCTGCTCCCATTTTGGAAACGTGCACCATTCCTTCTTTGCCGGGCAAGAACTCGATAAATGCACCAAACGGCAGAATCCGTCTTACTTCGCCTTCAAATTCCTCTCCGACTTCAACAACCCGCGTGATGTTGCTGATTGCCTGAGCTGCTTCATCGACCTTCACTTTGTCAATACCGCTTATGGTAACCTTGCCGTCATCGCTCACATTGATATCCGTGTCGGTCCGTGCAATCAATGCACGGATATTTTTTCCGCCGGGTCCAATGATCTCGCCGATTTTATCCTGCGGAGGCGTCAATACAACCACTTTGGGCGCAAACCGAGAGATTTCCTTACGCGGTATGCTGATAGCTTTGTTCATTACGTCTAATATCTGGAGCCTAGCCGCTTTTGCTTTTTCCAGGATTTCGCCGATCATCCTGTCGGTCAACCCGGCATTCTTTACATCAAGTTGGATCGCCGTGATACCAGTTTCCGTTCCGGCAACCTTAAAATCCATCTCGCCCGAAAAGTCCTCGATTCCCATGATGTCGGTCAGCACCAGATAATCATCGTCTGATTTGGACAAGAGCCCCATGGCAATACCTGCGACAGGCGCTTTTATCGGAACGCCCGCATCCATGAGAGCAAGAGTCGAACCGCAAGTTGATGCCATGGACGTCGAACCATTGGATGACATTACCTCGGATACGACGCGAACGGTGTAGGGAAATCTGCTACCTGACGGAAGGACAGGCTCTATGGCTTTTTCAGCCAATGCGCCGTGACCGATCTCTCTGCGTGAAGGAAAACCGATCCTGCCTGTTTCGCCGACCGAGTACGGCGGCATGTAATAATGATGGATATACCGTTTCGCCTCTTCCCCTTCAGGACTTTCGATCAATTGCTCAAGGCTTGGCGCACCGAGAGTAACAATGGACATGACTTGCGTATCGCCGCGCTGGAAAATAGCTGATCCGTGCGTCCTGGGAAGAATCGATACTTCCGCGCTTAGTTGCCTGATTTCATCCGGCTTCCTGCCGTCAATCCGTTTTTTCGTTTTCAGGACCATTTCCCTGATCATCTGCTTGGTGACGTAATCGATGGCTTTGGCGATCATTTTCCGGTCAAACTCGTCTTTGTATTTTTCCATAACCTCTTCTACAACCACCTGCAATGCTTCCTCATCGTCGAATTCCTTTTCCGCTTTCTTCAATATCAACTGGTCGAGGTTTTTTTTGAACTCTTTTTTCAGTATCTGCAGCAATTTTTCGTCAAACAGCGGTTTGTCGACTACTTCTTTCTGTCGGCCGACTTTTTTCTTCATTTTTTCGATGAACTCAATAATCTTTGCATTTTCCGATTTCGCCAACTGTATTCCTTCCTTGATCAGTGTTTCCGAAAATTCTTCCGCCCGTGTTTCAATCATATTCACTTTGTTTTTTGTGGAAGACACGACCAGATCCAGACCGGAGTAGAGTTCATCTCCTTCCGTCGGGTTGACCATAAATGTTCCTTCACCGTTATGCTTCACATACCCTATGCGGATCGTGCTGATAGGGCCGTCCCAGGGAATAGAAGAAATATGGATGGCTGCTGATGTCGCGATTGCCGCCAAAATATCTGGTGAATTGACGCCGTCAACCGATAATAACGTGATGATGATCTGGACATCCCTTCGGTAATTTTTGGGAAATAACGGTCGGATTGATCGGTCAATAACGCGCGCCTTCAAAACCGCATCATCCGAAGCCCTGCCTTCTCGTTTTACCCAGCGGGATCCCTTGATTCTGCCGCCGGCGTAGAGTTTCTCCACGTATTCGACAGACAAAGGCAAATAGTCGATATCTTCATGATCGCGTCCGGCAGTCACAGTCACCAGCACACACGTATCGCCTAACCGCGCGAATATGGATGAGGTTGCCGCTTTCGCCAATTTTCCCGTTTGGAGAGTTAGTTTCTGCCCATTGATTTCAATGGAGTCTTCGTACATGTTCATTTTTTACTTTTTGAGTCCGATAGCCTTTATTAATTTTTTATACCGTTTATCGTCCAGTTTCTGGAGATAATTGAGGATACGCCTACGTTTCGCGATCACCTTCAACAATCCTCTTCTGGAATGATTATCCTTTTTATTTTCTTCAAGATGCTCGGTCAGTTTGATGATTTTGTTAGTCAATAGCGCAATCTGCACCTCGGGAGATCCCGTATCGCCTTTGTGTTGAGCGAACATTTCGATAAGTTTTTGCTTGTCGTCCGGTAACGTAGTCATAATGGTTTATCCATTATAATTGATAGATATGAGAGTTTCAAGGGAATTGCGACATACCTTACCATTTTCCGCTATCCTCCTTGTCACCATCGCAGCCGTAACCATATTCGTTCCGCCGGAATCGTGGTGGGTCATCCTTATATATATACTTCTTATATCCGCTCTCGTCTATGGTTTCTCCCGCATCAGGGTTTCACGCAAATACGCGATATGGGCTGCAGTATTCGCGTTTTTTCTGTTGCTGCTGAAAGCGTCCCAACTTTTTGATACAATAAACATCATTCTCTTGGTCAGTTTGTTTGTTGGAATATATGCATTGATAAAATAACTTATAGAGCGAAGAATGCGGATTTTTTTGCTGATCACTTGCGAAATAGAGTCCGTGCAGATTACCCAATCGTCTCGCATTGAGAAGCAAAAAAAAAGACGCTTTCGAGCGAATAAAATACCCATATGAATAAAACTTTTTATATCACCACCACCGCACCGTATGTCAACGCAGAGCCACACATAGGGTTTGCACTCGAAATCATCCAGGCCGATGCCATAGCGCGCTACAAAAAATTGAGCGGGTACGACGTCAGGTTCGGGTTCGGAACCGATGAACATGGACTGAAAATATACCGGAAAGCCCTTGAAGCCAAGCAGACGCCACAGCAATACTGCGATAAATACGCGCAGAAGTTCGACGACCTGGTAAAACTCCTCAATCTCGATATAACGAACTTTATCAGGACCACGGACCCAAAACACATCCAGGCTGCGCAGGATTTTTGGATGTTGTGTTTCAGAAGCGGTGACATCTACAAAAAAAACTATAAAATCAAATACTGCGTGGGGTGCGAGCTGGAAAAAACGGACTCTGAGTTAAAAGACGGCAAATGTCCGATCCATCATAACCTCGAGATAGAAACGTATGAAGAGGAAAATTATTTTTTCCGGTTTTCCAAATATCAGGATGCATTATTGAAACTCTACCAGGACGTACCGGATTTCGTGGTACCGCAACACCGTTTGACCGAAATCAGGACATTTGTCGAAAAAGAGCTGCAGGATTTTTCCATCTCCCGGCTGAAGTCAAAAATGCCGTGGGGCGTTGACGTACCGAACGACCCCGAACACGTCATGTATGTGTGGTTCGACGCACTGATTTTTTATCTATCCAATATCGGTTGGCCGAAATATAAAGAAGGTTTTGATACCTGGTGGCCGGTCGTCCAATTGGCGGGAAAAGATAATTTACGGCAGCAGTCTGCGATCTGGCAGGCAATGCTCATGTCCGCAGGCCTCCCCAATTCAAAGCAGATCCTGATTCACGGATTCATCACATCGGACGGTCAAAAAATGAGTAAAAGCCTCGGCAATGTAGTTAACCCGTTCGATCTCGTGAAAAAATATGGCATTGACCCGGTGCGGTATTATCTTCTCCGGGAAATACCACCGTTCGAGGACGGCGATTTCTCGTATAACCGCATGAATGAACTATACAGCGCCGACCTTTCCAATGAACTAGGCAATCTTGTTTCACGCGTTACGACGATCGCGCAACAGGACGCTATCTCTTTCGAACCGCAGCCGTCTTCATTCGATCCGGAAATGGAACATTTGTTCAGAACGTACCAATTCAACCTCATTTTGGAACACATCTGGAACGACATAAAAAAAACCGACAAGAACATCGATAAGTTCGCGCCGTGGAAAAAGAAAACAGAGGAACGAAAAAATTTCATGATTGAACAATTACAGGCAATATATGACATTGCGTTCCAGTTACAACCATTTATTCCGACTACGACCGAAAAAATCATGAAATCCGTTACCGGCGATGTAAAAAAAAGCGAGGTATTATTTCCAAAATTGAGCGTATATACCATTCGCACATGAATGTGCTCAGGATATATCAGACGTAATTTTAAATATTGGTGAGCGAATAAGAAAAATGAAAGAAAGATGTATGCAGTTTTTATTCGGGTCGAAAAAACGGATGACGGTTTCCGCGATTATCGCAGTCGTTTGCATATGTATATTTACGTATTTCTACATTTTCTACGACCTTCCCTCACCAAACAGCCTGAAGAACTATAAAGCAGTACCGCTATCTACGCATATTTACGACCGCAACGGCAAACTGCTCTATGAAATATATAAAAACCAGAATAGGACTCCTGTGCATCTTAATGAATTGCCAGCGTATATCGGCCAAGCCACCGTCGCCATTGAAGATAAGGATTTTTACAAACACGGCGGAATTTCCATCGTATCCGGCATTTTGCGCGCTATCAGGGACATGATTCTACACCACAGCCTGCAAGGTGGTTCAACACTCACCCAACAGCTGGTACGCAATGCCCTATTGACTCAGGAACGCACCATCCGCAGAAAACTCAGGGAAATCATATTATCAATCTGGGCAGAACGCGTGTTCACCAAAAACCAGATTCTTGAAATGTATCTGACACAGGTTCCGTACGGCGGCGATACCTACGGAATCGAGGAAGCTTCCCGCTTGTATTTCGGCAAACACGCGAAAGACGTGTCGCTCGTCGAAGCTGCAACATTAGCCGGTCTTCCGCAAGCACCATCCCTGTACTCTCCCTATAGCAATCCGGACCTCACCTTAACCAGGCGAAACGAAGTGCTGAAAGCTATGTATGAACAAAAATACATAGACCAGCAAACATATGAGAAAGCACTCAGTACCGAGGTAAATTTTCAACCGCTCCAGTCGCCGATCAAAGCACCACATTTTGTATTCTACATCAAGCAACAGCTTGAACAAATCTATGGCGTTCAACAGGTCGAGGAAGATGGACTTCAGGTAACCACAACACTTGACTTGCCGACGCAGGAAGAAGCGGAAAAAATCGTTAAGGATGAAATTGATAAGGATAAAAAATTGCTTCATGTCACCAACGGTGCAGTTCTGGTCACACGTCCACCAACCGGAGAAATACTGGCAATGGTCGGATCGGCTGATTATTTTGCATCGGGATCAGGAGCATTCAACGTCACCACGGCGCTCCGCCAGCCTGGAAGCTCGATTAAACCGCTGAACTACGGGATAGGACTCGATCGGAAACTGGTTACCCCGGCAACGGTATTCATTGACGAACCTACCTGTTTTACGGCTGCCGGCCAGCCAAAGGCATATTGTCCGGTCAACTACGACGGAAAGTTCCACGGACCGGTGCAACTACGATTCGCATTGGGTAACTCGTTCAATATTCCTGCGGTCAAAATGTTGGCGATAAATGGCGTCAGTAATTTCATCGCATCCGCATCGGCATTTACCATTGACACGTTCAACAGACCTGACACGTACGGTCTTTCGTTGACGCTTGGGGGCGGCGAAGTCAGGATGACCGAAATGGCTCAGGCGTTTTCAACATTTGCCAACCGCGGTATTCCGAGAAAACTTAATTCGATCCTCAAGATTCAAGACAAATTGGGGAAAACACTCTACAAATTCGAGGACGCCAACTACGTCAAAGACGTCAGTAAACCGATCCAGTATCCGGATTATTTCCAGATTCCCGGCAAACGCACCATTTCCCAAGAAGCGTCGTTTCTGATTTCCCATATCCTTTTGGACAACAACGCACGGGTCGAAGAGTTCGGGCCGTCTTCGTCGCTGGTAATTCCCAACAGGGCCGTATCGGTAAAAACAGGAACAACCGACGATAAAAAAGACAACTGGACGATCGGGTACACACCAAACTTCCTGGTCGCAGTCTGGGTCGGCAACAACGACAACACACCGATGAACCAGTATTTAGCATCAGGAATAACCGGAGCCGCGCCGATCTGGAATCGCGTCATGTCGGCAGTCGTAAAGAACCAACCCGATCTATGGCCGATCAGGCCGTATGATGTCGTCGGAAAACAGGTATGCGTATTAAACGGGGCTCTAGCAACAAAAAATCCCGATGGTTCAGACAGCTGTCCTGCAAGATTCGAATATTTTATTCAAGGCACGGAACCGCAGCCGGGAAATCCCGAGCAGCAGATGATTCCGGTTGCCAAAGACAGCAATACATATATACCTAATCCCAATGCTGGCGACGCGAACATCGAGATGCAAAACAAGCAGATTATTCGAGATAGGTTCTCTATCTACTGTGTCGACTGCAGCCATGACCACGAACAAACCCAAACAATACGGCTCTAACGATCTGGATTCAGTCTAACCAGATAGTCAGCGACCGCATCGGCTATATTCCGTTTACTGACCGTCTGCAATCCGTGAAATTCAACGGTTGCATTCGCTTCGAACACTTGATATCCTCCCGGGATTTCGACTATATCAATGCCGCCTATGTCGAGCTGCAACGCATCCATGACGTTATGCGAAAGCTTAATGAGTTCATCATTCAATTTCAATTTTTTGGGGATTGCCCCTTTTGCCGTATTGGTAATCCAGTGTTCTGATTGCCGATACATCGCCGCAACCGGTTCCTTACCGATCAGCAGAATCCTTATGTCCCTTCCGGGTTTTTTTATGTATTCCTGGAGATAATATATTGCGTGTAAAGGATTGTTCAACGCCTCTTTATATTCCAGAACAGATTCGAGGCTATCCCGATCGTTTATTTTGGACATCAATCTTCCCCATGAACCAATAAGCGGTTTCATGACTAACGGGTATCCGATAATTTCCGCCTGCCTGATTGCTTCGGTTTTCGAAAACGCGATAATGCTCCGTGGCACCGGAATATGCGCATTCTGCAATTTCCACGTACAGAGTGCCTTGTTATTGCACAGTCTTGTCGATTGTGCGCTGTTGATCGTCCGCACACCATGACCGTTGAGGTATTCGAGTATCTGTTCCGCCCTAGTCTGGCTTACTTCACGGTTAAGCACGACCGAATAGTTCATAAGGGATTTCGCTTTCCCGTTCAACGCCAGTGAGCGGGGATCTACCGATTCAAAGGCAATACGTCTTTTTCTGAAACAGTGCATGATCTCCTTTTCTTCAATCCTCGTAATCGAGTGTAACAACCCTATTATTCCCATGTATTGGCATTCATAAATCTTAATTATAATGTCTATTATTGACCCCAATCATCTTCCATCTGAGGCAGATGTTCTACTTTTATCGGCTGCACCGATATGACTTCCAAGCCTACACTACATTCTTTGCATTTGACCACCTCCCCTTTTTCAAGATCCTTGTCCAATTCCATAGCCGCATCGCAATCCGGGCACTGTATCTGATTTTGTTTTATTGTCATGACAACCACTCCTTTCCTGTCAAATAAACTAATAATGCTTTTTGGGTATGAAGACGGTTCTCCGCTTCCTGGAAAACAACAGACTGTTTACCGTCAATTACTTCCGCGATAACCTCATTTCCGCGATACGCCGGCAGGCAGTGGAGAAAAATTGCGTCTTCCTTTGCTTGATCCATCAACTGTCGGTTCACTTGGTATCGTTTAAAGATATTCAGTCGTTTCTCTTTCTCTATCTCGTCCCCCATACTTATCCATGTATCGGTTATAACAGCGTCTGCGGCTGCAACCGCTTCTGCCGGATTATCGGTTTCAAATATGTGCGCATCCGTTCCCGCTGCGTACGCCTTCGCCTGATCCACGATCTTTTTTCTCATCCAAAAACCTTTTGGCGCCGCGCACGAGAAATCAATCCCCAGTTTTGACGATGCCAGACACAGCGAATGGGTTACATTGTTTTCGCCGTCACCGACGTATGCGATTTTCAATCCCGTCAATGTTTCTTTAATTTCATATATCGTCATAAGATCGGCCAGAATCTGACATGGATGCTCCATGTCTGAAAGCGCATTGATAACCGGAACTTTCGAATGCAACGCCAACTCAACCACTGTCTTATGCTCAAACGTACGTGCCAGTATGACATCGACCATGCTTGATAAAACCATGGCAGTATCGCGGATCGATTCGCGTTTGCCCATGCCGATATCGGTCGGAGCCAGGTAGATGGCGTGACCTCCTAACTGTGTCATTCCGGTCTCGAACGATACACGTGTCCGCAGGCTCGGTTTCTCGAATACCATGCCGAGCGTCTTGTTTTTCAGCAAAGTATCAGTCCCGCCTTTCGTAGTACAGCTGGGATTTGAATTTCTTAGCCGACTTCAGTATCTCCCAAATTTCATCGGCTGACAAATCAGTAATCGAAACAAAATCCTTTTTCATAATTAATCAAAAATTTGTAATCCTTGATAGGCTTTCTTGATTTTTTTCTTCTGCTCAGGCTTTATTTGGTTAGCCAGTTTCATCTGCAACGTGTATATCTCGGTAAATCCCGCGCTTGCATTCACATTGAAGGGATATCCGCCGACATTGGTGAACGAAGTGTGGTCCAAACCATACGGTGATTTCATTGCCACTGCCTTAGCGCTTCCTTTATATAGCTTAACCGTCACTTCTCCCGTGACTTTTTCGTTTACTTTATCATTAAAGGCATTTATTGCGGTCATAACCGGATCATACCATTGGGCTGCGTAACATAAATACCCCCATTTGATATCCAGCGTTTCCTTCAACTCATTTAACTGTCTGGTACAAACATATTTTTCCAAATACTTATGCGCTTTGATAATCACATGAGCAGCTGGCATCTCATAGACGCCGCCGTTTTTCACGCCGACCAGACGATCTTCGAAACAATGAGCAACGCCGACTCCATACGTTCCGGCGATGCTATTTAAGGCAACGATGAGCTTCGCCAAAGACATCTTTTTTCCGTCCAAAGCAGTTGGAATCCCTTTTTCGAACTGTATTTTCACGAATTCCTCCTTGTTTGGCGCCTTTGTCGCAAGCGTATAGGTTGTCAAAAACTTTTCCAATGGCGCGATCAAATCCGGTTCTTCAATTTCGCCTCCTTCCCACGTCATTCCCCACATGTTGTCATCAACACTGTAGGGAAAATCAATGGATGCCGGGACCGGAATATTGTGTTTTTTGGCGTATTTGATTTCTTCGTTTCGATCCATTGCCCATTCCCGGACAGGTGCGATCACCTTCATTTTCGGATCGAAAACCATGATGTATCCGTCCAATCGGACCTGGTCATTACCTTTTCCCGTACATCCATGTGCGATACAATCTGCTCCTTCCTGATTAGCGATCTCCACTGCTTTTTTTGCGAGTACCGCGCGTCCCATGGGAGTAGACAGATGATAATCGCCCTGGTATGACGCGTTTGCCTTAATTCCCTTAGCGAGAAAGTCATTTGCAAACTCTTCTTTAGCGTCATAGACAATTGCTTTTATTGCGCCGAACTTCAACGCTTTCTTTTTTATCGCGCCAAGATCATCTTTTTGTTGTCCGATATCCAAAGTTAAAGTCACTACTTTGGCTTTGTAACTGTCCTGGATCCATTTCAACATGACTGACGTATCGAGTCCTCCCGAATACAGCAGCAAAACTTTTTTAACCTCCCCAACCTTACCTTCGTATGATGCCACTTTTATGTACTTTGTTGTTTTTTTCATATGTGAATTTAAATAATTAATAACTAACAACTAATGAACTAATAACTTTATTATATTGCCTTTGTTTCTGCTTCCATATTTTCTGCATAAGAAAACTCTGCTTTTTTACTGACGAAAGATTGAGGTTTCCCGTTCCACCTGCGTGATTTGATTGCTTCATTACGGAAATTTGATCATATTGCGGTATATTCTGTAAGGATTTTCCTATTTTTTTATATGCCTCACGGAACGGTATACCCTTTTTTACCAGTTCATAAACCGCATGTGTCGCATACAATTCGTTCGTCATTGCTTTTTCGAGAACCTTGATATTTGGTTTCATGGAATTCACCAGCAGTTTTAC
>CAZFQZ010000003.1:0-45459 GCA_964521305.1 uncultured Gammaproteobacteria bacterium | reverse complement strand
GATTTGCGACTTGTTATTGAATATTATTCACGGTAATCCCGACGGATTCGGGACTCATTATTATTTTCCATTTTTTTTATGTTACAACCAAATTTTTCGACGCAAAAAGTCGACGAAAGCGTAACGTACGGCAAATTCATCCTTGAACCGTTACCGTTAAGCTTCGGACAAAGCATGGGTCACGCGCTGCGCAGAACATTATTGTCCGCGCTCTCGGGAGCGGCGATCACCAATGTAAAGTTGGATGGTATCATCCATCTGTTCCAGACTATAAAAGGGATAAAGGAATCGGCATTGGAAATTGTCCTGAACCTAAAGCAACTGAAATTCGAAGCCCAAGGAGCAGGACCGTATACCATCTCGCTCAAGGCGAAAGGTCCGGGAAAGATTTATGGAAAAGATATAGAGGGGGAAATAAAACCCGTGAATACAGACCAATATATCGCAGAGATTACTGAAGAAAAGGGTAGGCTCGATCTGGATGCGGTTGTTGAAGTTGGTGTGGGGTACTCATCGGTCGAGGAGCGTGAAACGAAACAATATGGATTTATTCCGGTGGACGCCTATTTTTCACCGGTCAAGAAAGTGAATTTCAAAGTCACCGAAGCGCGTGTCGGAAGAAAAACCAATTTTGACAGGCTTACCATGGAAATATGGACAGATGGCAGCGTAAAACCTTCCGAAGCGCTCAAGCAATCGTCCGAGGTGCTTTCGGACTTCTTCGCATATTTCCTTTCAGGCAAGGATAAACCGCAGGTAAAAGAAGAGATGAGCGAGGAAGAGGCAAAAAAGGAATCAATCGATAAAAAATTGTACGAGATTATTATCGACGAACTCAATTTGCCTTCGCGCGTCATCAATGCGTTGTTGAGGGAACATATTGAAACAGTCGCAGACTTGGTAAAAGTAGGCAAGGAAAAGTTGACGAATATGAAAGGTGTCGGCAAGAAATCGATAGAATTGATAGAGGATGAATTGAAAAAGATGGGGATTGAGCTTAGCTAAAGTATTTAATCGTTATATGTATCATCGAGTAAAAAAAATAAAATTCAGGGCTGGTAGGGATGCCAATGTGATGCTCATGAAAAAGCTGGTAACGAATTTTTTTGCCAAAGGCAAATTGCAGTCAACAATCAAAAAAGTTAAGGTACTGAGGTCAACCGTGGAGCACTTGGTGGAAAAATCGAAAGAAAACAGTCAAAGTAATAAAAACTATCTGCTGAGGTATATAAGCGACCAGAAACTCCTGAATTTTATTTTTCTGAACGTCGGTCCCGCGTTGAAAGAAAAACATGGCGGATACGTAAAAGTCATCCGCCTGGGGGCAAGGGAATCGGATGGTGCCGAAACAGCGCGACTTGAATGGGCGTATCCGATCGTTATAAAAAAAGAAAAGAAGGAGAAGAAACAACAGGCAGAACCGACGGATAAAAAACAGGAAGTTGCAGGCAAAAAATAATCATCATGGTCACCCAAACACATTCGACAAAACCAGTAAGCGCCAAGAGCATACGAAGAAGTTATATCCTCGTTGACCTTTCAGGACAGGTGTTGGGAAGAGTGGCACCCACGATTGCAAAGATTCTCGAGGGGAAACACAAGGTAAATTACGTTCCGTATAACGATATGGGTGATTATGTCGTTGCGATAAACGCCAAAAACATAGTTGTAACGGGCAAAAAAGATCAAACGAAAACGTATACCAGATTTTCTGGATATCCGGGCGGGTTAAAGAGAATCTCATACAATACATTGATGAAAGAAAACCCGGCCAAGGTCATTGCCCATGCGGTGTCGGGAATGTTGCCGAAAAACAAATTAAGAGACAGCAGGATGAGACGGCTGTGTGTTTATCCGGACAGTGATCATCCTTATAAGAATGCGGTTATATTGGAAAAATTATAATAGTATGCCAAAACAAACAAAAAATATCCGTTACTATGAAGCAGTAGGGAGAAGAAAGCGATCGACTGCGAGAGTCCGTCTGTATCTGGTTGGGAAAGATAAAACCGCGGCCATACAGAACGTGAAAGTGAAAGCAGGAGAGGTCAACGTGAACGGAAAACTGATAGAAACGGTTTTTTCGGGAGCATACGCAAAACAGACGTATTCTTTACCTTTGCGTTTGACCAATAGCCTGGAACGATTCGCGGTATCGGTTACGGCTCACGGAGGCGGTAAACAAGGGCAGCTTGACGCAATCGTCCTTGGTATATCACGCGCTTTGCAATTAGTTGACCAGCGGGAATACACACCGATACTCAAATCAGAACATCTTCTTACCCGCGATCCGAGAAAAAAAGAACGCCGCAAAGTTGGTACCGGTGGGAAAGCGCGCCGCGCCAAGCAATCGCCAAAGCGTTAATGCCTGCTATAATAAAAGAATGGTGAGACTATCCGTCATAATCCTTTCGTATAATACCAAAAATATCACCGAACGCTGTCTTCGTCGCATAATCGAACTTCTTGAAAAAACAAACGACTTTCCATCGGAAATAATCGTAATAGACAATGATTCCAAGGACGGTTCGAAACACATGCTTGAACGGTTTGGGGAAACGGTAAAGAAAAATAAGAATGGGAATCTTCAGATCAAAACCATATATAACGATTCGAACGTCGGATATCCAAAGGGAAACAATCAAGGCGTTAAATACGCGGCCGGCGACTATATACTTTTTTTGAACTCCGACGTACTGGTCGAAAAAGTAAGTTTCAAGAGATTATGTGAGTATCTCGATACGAGGCCCGACGTCGGTGTTTTAACGGTAAAGGTCAGGTTGCCAAACGGCAATATCGATCCAGCTTCCCATCGGGGGTTTCCGACGATTTGGAATTCGATCTGCTACTTCCTCAAGCTCGAAAAATTTTTCGGCAGATCGGCATCGTTGGGGAAGGTATTCGGAGGCTATCATCAGACATATCTGGATTTCCGTACGATCCACGAGATCGATTCACCGACCGGCGCCTTTTATCTGACAAGAAAAAATATTCTTCAAAAAGTCAATGGATTCGACGAAAACTTTTTCATGTATGGCGAGGATTTGGATCTTTCGTTCCGCATAAAAGAACTGGGTTACAAAGTGGTGTATTATCCGCTTTTTCACGTACTACACTATAAATACGCAAGTGGGTTATCGACCGGTGATCCGGCATTCCGGCGCCGGATCAAAATGCATTTTTTTGATGCCATGAAGATTTTTTATCAAAAACATTACGAGAAGAAGCATTCGCCTTTAGTCAACAAACTGGTTTATTTCGTGATAAATTTGAAACGATATTTTAACTGATATGAAACGTATCGGAATCGACGCCAGGCTGTATTTTCAGACAGGAGTAGGAACGTATCTGCGAAATCTCCTGGGCAGTCTCCAAAAGATCGCTCCGGAGGACCTTGTATTTTATATTTATCTTTTAAACCGTGATGCGGACAAAATCGAGTTCAACAGGAAAAACTTCATCAAGCGCGCAGTGACATCCACGTGGCATACATTCGGCGAGCAGACGAGGTTTTTGTACGAGATCAACATAGATACCATCGACCTCATGCATTTCACGTATTTCAGCTATCCGGTTTTGTACGGAAGGAAATTCATAAGCACGATCCATGATACCACTCCGTTGTTTTTCAAGACAGGAAAAGCCTCAACGAGAAATCCGCTCATTTATGAGATCAAACATAAGGCGTTCAAAGCCGTATTGAAATCCCAGATAAGGAATGCCTTAAAAATAATTACGCCTACGAAAACGGTCAAGAAACAGCTGACAGGGTTATACGGGCATTCGTACGGGGATAAAATAATGCCGATCTATGAAGGAATCGACAGGACACTTCAAAAAACAGCTGAGAATAAGGAGTTGGGAAAAACCTTTGATAAGCCGTTTTTCGTGTATGTGGGCAATTTCTATCCCCACAAGAACGTCGAATCCCTGATTAAAGCGTTTTCCAAAATAGAGTATGCGTATCAATTGGTTTTGGTCGGTCCGGATGACTATTTTGCCAAGAGGATATCAAAACTTATCAGCCAGTTAAAACAGGAAACTAAAATCATTTTTTATCACAACGCTACTCCTGCGGATCTCAGGTTTTTTTACTCCAATGCCCAGGCTCTGATCCACCCGTCGTTGTCCGAAGGATTCGGTCTGCCGCTTTTGGAAGCTTCGTATTTCAACTGCCCGGTCATAGGATCGAATATCGACGTTTTCAAAGAACTGTTGAGCGACGAATATCTGCCGTTTGATCCGCACGATAAAAAAGACATCGAAAGAAAAATCCATCTGTTTATTGAGAAACGGCCGAAATTCGATTACAAACACATCGTTTCGAAGTACTCGTTCGAAGAGATGGCAAAAGAAACGCTTTCTGTTTACCGTTTCTGTCTGAAATAGCCCTTGCAAAAAAGTATTTTTTTATTGTATAGTATAGCTTCTATGGATAAATCAAGACAAAATTCCGCACTGACCGTCCTGGATCTTACTACCCTTATCAACGACTATTCCCGTACTATTGACGAGATGAAGTCACAGCTGAAAACCCAAAAAAAGATGGTTAGGGATGCATTTGAAGGCGACCAGCAGTATCACGAGCTTTCAGACAAGGCAAAAGCGTTGAACATGCAGAAAAACGAAATAAAACAAAAGGTTCTTAAAACACCGGCGGTTGATGCGGCAATGGCAAAAGCCAAAGAGATCCAGGCGGAACTGAAGGATATGGATGACAAGCTGTCAGGATATCTCCAGGAATACCAGCGTGTTGCCAATACTAACGTTATCGAAGGATCGGACGGAGAGTTGCGCCAGATAGTTCCGGTATACAGACTTGTTAAAAAGTCGAAATACAATCCATGAACAAGGAAACTTTGATAGTTATTGTTGTGGTAGCGGTTATTTTAGGTCTTCTCGGATTGGTTACCGTTACTTATCAAAAAAGCGAGATGACATTGGGCAAGAATACACAAATAACACCTGTTATAACACCAACCAGTATGGCAAAACAATTACCGAAGCCGGCAATGGAGATTAATCCGGATAAAACTTATACCGCAACATTGCAGACGTCAGACGGCGATATCGTAATTTCCCTTGATGCCAAAGACACGCCGGTTACCGTTAACAACTTCGCGTATCTGGCAACCAAGAATTTTTACGACAATACGATATTTCACAGAGTCATCAAGGGATTCATGATCCAGGGTGGAGATCCGAACGGTGACGGTACGGGCGGACCGGGATACCAATTCAGCGATGAACCTTTTAAAGGAGCGTACACTCGTGGTACAGTCGCGATGGCAAATGCAGGACCCAATACCAACGGAAGCCAGTTTTTTATCATGCAGGAAGATAATACGCAGTTACCAAGAAATTATGTCATCTTTGGTCATGTTATCCAAGGTATGGATGTTGTTGATGCGATTGCAGGCGCGCCGGTCGAAGCAAATAGCCATGGTGAAATATCCAAACCGGTTAATCCGGTAAAAGTCGTTTCCGTTAAAATTACCGAGAAATAACTCCGTTTTTCTGGTAGAATATACTATTCATTATTGCTTCATTGCTTATGCAGTTTTAACAATAGGACAATGGAATAATGATTTCTCATATGGAAATAAGGAATATTGTCATCATAGCTCACGTTGATCACGGTAAAACCACTTTGGTTGACGCCATGCTCAAGCAGACCCATACATTTAGGGACAATCAGAAGGAAATGGGCGAGACTTTGATTATGGATTCTAATGACCTTGAACGGGAAAAAGGAATTACCATTCTTGCCAAGAATACTGCAGTCATGTACAAGGACGTTAAAATCAACATTATCGATACTCCCGGACACGCTGACTTCGGAGGAGAGGTCGAGCGCGTGGTCAATATGGCAGACGGAGCGATCCTTTTGGTTGATGCCGCCGAAGGTCCGTTGCCCCAAACAAAGTTCGTTCTCAAAAAAGCACTTCAGGCAGGACTCGAAATAATTTTAGTCATTAACAAGATCGACAAGAAAGATGCCCGACCCGTTGAAGTGGTAAGTCAAGTGGAAGATCTGTTTCTTGATCTTGCCGATGAAGATACGTCTCTCGAATTCGTTACTCTGTATGCGGTTGGCCGTGACGGTAAAGCATTTTATAATCTCCCCGAAAAATATTCTTCTGACATGAAAGGCGATCTTATTCCGTTATTCGAAACCGTGATGAAAGAAATCCCCAACAGCGTCAAGGACGAAGAAAAGCCGTTTCAGATGCTTATCTCGACATTGGATTACGACAACTATGTGGGCAAAATCTGCATTGGAGAAGTTACCAGAGGAAAACTCAAAAAAGGGGAATCGATTGCATTAGTGCAGGAAGATAAAATTTTAGGAAAATACAAAGCGCAAAAACTCTATACCACTGTCGGACTGCAGCGGACTGAGGTTGATATAGTTTCGGCAGGAGATATAGTCGCTATCGCAGGTATTCCCGAGCTGACGATCGGTCAGACCGTTACGGATCCAGATTTTCCGGAGAGTCTGCCGGCCATAAACGTGGAAGAACCGACAATCAAAGTAACAATCGGACCGAACACAAGTCCGTTTGCCGGCAGAGAAGGAAAATACTGTACCTCGCGTCAGATCAAGGAGCGTTTGACCAAGGAAAAAGAAACAAATCTGGGACTTCGCATAGAACCGGATCAGGAAGGCGTCAACTTCGTGGTTCACGGCAGGGGAGAACTCCATCTGGCAATTCTGATCGAGACGATGAGGCGCGAAGGATTCGAACTGCAGATATCAAAACCAGAGGTTATTTACAAAACCGTTGACGGCGTAATCTGCGAGCCATACGAAGAAGTGACTATTGACGTTGACAAAGAACATATGGGAATCGTGAGCGAAGAGTTCGGAAAACGAAAAGGAGAGATGATTGATATGAAAACAACCGGAAATACGGTCAGGTTAATCTACAAGATATCAGACCAGAATCTACTCGGAATTCGTTCGAGCCTTATGACCAAGACACGCGGAACCGGCGTCATGAGCACGTTTTTCCTCGGCTATTTTCCCAAAGGAACAGTTATGGGATCCAACCGCGGCGGGGCATTGGTTGCGGTCAAAGCAGGTACTACAATGACATACGGATTGGTGAACGCGCAGGATAGGGGAACGTTATTTGTCAGCCCCGGAGACGAAGTATACGAAGGTATGGTGGTAGGTTTGGGCAATAGGGAATTTGATGTAGAGATCAATGTATGTAAGGAAAAACAGCTGACGAATAATCGTTCTGCGGGAGAAGGTGTTTCAGTCCCATTGGTTCCCGCGTCTCCGTTGACGCTCGAACAATCGCTTGACTTTATTAATGAAGACGAAATGCTCGAAGTCACGCCCAAAAGCATCCGCATCAGAAAAAAATATCTCTCACTTACCCAGCGCCGGGTGGTGAACAGAAACGGGCGAGCCTTGAAAAATCAGGCTGTGCGATAATTTATTTTGCAAACCCGATGATGACGGCTCCGGCCGACATGAGAATTGCGCCGAGAGAAACGCACAAAGTAACCAATTCATATTGATTTATTGTAGCATACATGAATATAATGTCATAGAATATCTATGGACATGAATCACGTCTTAAAATTTCTGGTTATCGGAGGGTTGATTGCGTTCATATTGCTGCTCGTCAGCTTCCAGTTTTTGTTTGCCGTGATCGTACTGATGATAGCTCTGGTTTCGTATATCTTCCTGCAAAAAAGTTCTGCGTGATTACTTCGGAGGATTATAAAGGGTAATGTGAGTAGTAATATTTTGATATATTTTGATCCAATTCGAATATCTTTGCGGTAGTTTGGTATTGTAACCCGTTAAAATATAATCGAAATAGTCTCCTTTTTTCAGGTAGGATTCGTGGATAAACGGAAAATCGACATAATAAAGATTGTGGATTCCGTATATGAGCACGCGGTCCGTAGGCTTGATGTGCGAAGCAAAAAAGCCGTCGATGTCAAAAAAGTCGCCGAACTCGAAGTTCAGGTTTTTGGCCAGGAAATCAGCCTTGGTTTGCTTTCCGAGGATATACGGAACATACCGTTTGTTAGTCAGGGCACGGTATCCGATTGAGCTTAAGGCAATGGCTATAATAATACATATATATAAGGTTCTGAACCGGTTATCTTTCAGCTTTGAAACCGCGATTGCTGTCAATACGGAAAATGCAGGTAAATACGCAAGGATAAACCTTCCGCCTCCAGTCTGGGGAGTGGCATACCAAGCCAGGAATCCAAGCAAACAGTACAATCCGATCAGACGTTCACGGTTATTGAATCTGCGCCATAAGACCAGAATAACAGGCAAAAGAATAATGTATATAGGCGATATAGGATCAGCTGCGTGCGTGAGAATAGTCCACGAGTCGTTTATGAAATTCAGAGGATTGAGTAAGGTTAACGGTTGGTATCCAAGACTCAAACCTGAGAAAATCGGGTAGACGGGATTACCTGTGTGTACGTATGAAAAGATAAACCACGGTAAGCTTACGAGTATGGATATGATGCCGAACCGCAGGCAATATCCAATAGCCTGTCGCATGTTTTTCCTGAACACGAGAAGCAGCATGACCAGATAGATTCCTATGGAACCCAATGCAATGAGTTTCGTGGATATTGCCAGTCCGACGAATATGGACGAAATATATAAGTTCTTGGTTTTTCTTTTTTCCACAAAATCTATGAACGACCACAATGCGAGGAATTCAAAAAAGGTCCGTCCCAAATCCACATATGCAGTTATGGACATCCAGCCGACTACGAGATTCGCGTAGAAAATCACACAGGCAAGGAGCGCATATGTTTTGTTCAAGAATTTCCGCGCGAATTCATAGAGAGCAATAGTGATGAATGTGCCAAACGTAAAATGCATGAGCTTCGGAATGATTTCACTGCCGAATGAAATGCCGACCATATAGAGCATTTCGATGAGTTTGGGCATGGCTGAATAGTTGAGAAGCCAGCCAGGAATAAAATAGATACTGTGATGTTGCAAGTATAGTTTGGGAATGGTCAGGTGATACCAAAGGCTGTCAAATGCCAGTTCTGGTCCGAGCGCTCCGATCAAGTTGATTCCTGACTGTGCTATTAAAATAACAAGTAAAAATAACTGCAACTTTGTCAGGTTAAACTTGATATGGGAAAAAATTCGCGCCAGTGGCTTGCGAAATATGAAGATAGGTATGACACCGAATAGAATCGTAAAACCAGCAAGCACTTGTTTATACGCCAATCCAAGAACACCAAGAAAAAAAATCAAATATGCGAATCCTCCGATGATCAGCCCTAATGCAAACATAGGTTGCCTTTACACAACAAGTAACTGAAATATACAGAGAGAATATATGCGATCCAGATCGCGCAGAAAATTATGAATAACGATTGTGGTTTTTTCATGAGGTTACCAGAGCATGACCCAGAATTCCTGCATAACCAATATCTGGATGATTTGTAATGCGAGTATCAAGAGGAATATATTCCCGGAAAATTTCCTGTTCCTGGTAATGAATGCCGCAAGGAAAATTACCATGAAAGATGTGAACGGCAACCAGATCCGTCCGGTTTCGCCCCGTACAGACCCCGAAATATCAAGAAGAAAAAGCATCAAGGTAAATCCAATAAATAAATAATCTTTTGTTTTTTTGATGAACATCCATACGAACAAAACAAAATAGGAAATGCCGGAAAAAACAAAGAAATCATACAGGTTGTAAAAGACCCATATTTGGTATTGTCTTCCTTTGGGAAGCCCTGACATTAGCGTACGCGCGACGTCGACAGAATTGAATCCGAAAAAAATTAACAACAGGATAGGTAAAACCAAAAACCCTATCCCGAACAACAGGGCCTGCTTAAACAAGATGCTCAAATCCAGTTTATTTTTCTCTATCGCGTGATAGAACATGAGCATGACAAAAATGAAAAGCAAGGGAAGTAGAGACATGCTGAAAAATAAACCGGCAAACATGGTCAGACCGGAAAAAACATATGATTTGTTATGGTTATCCTGCATTCCTATTAACAAAAACCATAATGCGATGAGAGGCAGTAAGGGGAAAAACACGTCGGAAATAGGAATGAACAAAATTATACTGGGAACTACACAGTATAGGAATACTGCTCGGATTGCCGTGGGAATGGAATACAGCCGTTTGGCAATGAAATAAATAGGAATGATGGAAGCGGAAGAAAGCAATGGTATGAGAACCGTTCCGAGCAATGCTCCAGTTCTTTCGCCGATCGAAAGTGTATTCCAGATCAGGCGAATATCGGCGTGGCCAGGGTGCAAACGGGATACAAAGGGATGGAAGAAAAAAAATATGTTACCGAGTTGGTTCATTGCCACGAAAAACAGGATTGCTCCCGGCGGATGTCCTGTTGCGTGCATGCTGAAAGACAATACGTTTCGATTATATGTGCGTAAGAATTCAGGAATCGAACGGATATGAAGAGCAGTCGTAAAGTATCCGTTGAGATCCGGATTGATGATGCGTCCGATCAGGCCGTTGATGCCGGTTCTGCTGAAATAAAGGACGGCGAACTGGAATGTATAATGCAGGAGCATGACGATGCCTAAAATATACGGCAGTTTCATACTGGTTTTCTGACGTGAAAATTGTTCCACGGACTTGAAAAAAAATACCAGCAGAATGGTTACGATCAACGGAGCCCAAAGGCGTGCCAGCGTGTTGACGAATTGATATGGCCATCGCCAGCCCGGAGGGTACGGATTCGGTCCCCTGAGAAAAGATGTTATGTTCAGCGCTATCGCAAAACAAAACAATGCGGTAAAAACCGCCATGATAAAAAGAGAAAATCTGTTTTTTGCCATGGTTCGTATGCGAATAATTTTATCACAAGGGCGGTATATAATAAGAAATACCTGAATACGCAAATGAATAATAAACAAGGAAGAAATAAAAAAATAGCCATTGTCTATGACTGGATTGATAAATGGGGCGGCGTGGAACGCGTTTTGTTGACACTCCACGAAATGTTTCCGGATGCACCCATGTATACTTCATCTGTTGATTTTATCAGCGCGGCATGGGCAACATCAGTCAATGTCGTTTCTTCGTTCATGCAGCAGCTTCCGCCGAATATCCGAAATAACAGGATCGCTTCGATGGCGTTCTATCCGTTTGCGTTCGAATCCTTCGATTTCGACGGATTCGATACGGTTATTTCGGTAAGCTCGTCTTACGCTAAATCCGTTATCACAAAACCGGGAACTGAGCATATAAACTACATGCTTACGCCACCCCGTTATCTCTATAGCCATAGAGAACAGTATGTTGCGAACGGAGTAAAAAAAATCGCCGCGACGCCGTACGTGCGATATTTGACACGTTGGGATTATGTCGCAGGGCAACGGCCGGATAAAATACTGACTATTTCCAAGACCGCTCAGGAACGATGTATGAACTATTACCACCGTGAATCCGAAATTGTGTATCCGCCGTTTGATTTGGCATACTGGAAGAAAATAAAATCAACCGTGAACCGGAATCAATACGGTTCTGGGTTGACCCGTACCAGTACCGGGGCAAAAATCACAGAATACTACCTGATCGTCAGCAGGCTGGAACCGTATAAAAAAATCGATTTGGCGATACAAGTGTTTAATCGGCTGCATATACCCTTGGTTATAGTAGGAAAAGGAAGTCAAGGAAAGAAGTTAAGAAAAATGGCTGGAGAAAACGTTCGATTTTATGAAGAGCTAAGTGACGATGAATTAGGTCATTTATACAGTCAAGCCGAAGCTTTAATTATGCCTCAGGAAGAGGATTTCGGATATACATCGCTCGAGGCACAATTTTTCGGTTGTCCGGTCATCGCCTATGCGGCCGGTGGAGCCACAGAAACCGTTTTGGATAAGAAAACCGGCATATTATTCTCGGAACAATCTCCGCCGTTTCTCAAAAGAGCTATTGAAGATTTTCATATTATGTCATACAATCTGAAGAAGAGTACACGAATATTGGGTATGAAAAATGTAGAGAGATTTAATAAAGAAACGTTTTTTGAAAGATTCCAAAGCGCAATAACAAATCCACAAATCAATATCAAATATACAATGTTTTAATTTTGTAATATTTGCTTTTTTAGGTTTGATTTGACATTTGTGATTTAACATTTCATATTTATTTATGAAGGCAGTTATTTTTGCAGGCGGCGTCGGAACAAGATTATGGCCTTTATCCCGTAAAAAATCTCCCAAACAATTCGAAAAAATAATCGGCGAACAATCAACTCTTCAGTTGGCAGTCGAACGGCTGTTTCCCGAATTCAAACCAGAAGACATCTATATTTCGACTGGTAACCAATATATTGATATCATATCCGAACAGCTGCCAATGATCCCGAAATCAAACATCATAGGCGAACCGGAAAAAAAAGATGTCGGTCCGGCAGTCGCTTACGTGATGGGATATCTGGCACAGCGGTTTCCGAATGAACCCGTTATTATTTTATGGAGCGACCATCTTGTACGGCATAAGGAGCTGTTCAAGAAGATCATCCTTGCAGCGGGAAGAGTTATTGCCAAAGAAGTCGACAAGATTATTTTCATAGGCCAAAAGCCCAGGTTTGCCTCGGAGAATCTCGGATGGATAGAAACTTCCGGACTGGCAATGACAGAGAATAAAATCACATTCCACAAATTTGAGGCACTGCAGTACAAACCCAGCAAAGAAATCGCAGAGAAATATTTTTCGGACAACAGATATTGTTGGAATCTCGGTTATTTCGTATCCACGCCGAAGTTCATTTGCTCGTTGTTCAAGCGCTTCACTCCCCGCATCCAGGATCTCGTAACTGGGATTCTCAAGGCGAAAGGCTCGAAAAACTTTCACGACGTATTCGAGCGCAATTATCATGAAATGCCTGAAATAAATTTTGACAACGCCATCCTGGAGCAGCTTGATAAAAACTTCGCGTACGTCGTCATCGAAGATATCGGTTGGAGCGACGTTGGCGCATGGGAAGCGCTAAAAGAAGCGTTGGAATCGAAGACAGAAGACAACATTACCAAAGGTAACGTTCTGCTGCGGGATTCAAAAGACAACCTGGTATACAACTATGACGGTCACAAGATTATCATGGGTGTCGATCTCGAAGGTTTGCTTATCGTTAACACTTCTGATGTGCTCCTGATTGCCAAAAAATCTTCGGTTTCAAAGATTAAGAAAATAGTCGAGGGTTTTAAAGGGACCGAACATGAAAGGTTTACCTAATATTTTCTTCCCGATCATGACAGGGGATATATACAAGCACAAAACCAAACGACTCATTGATATAGTGGCGTCATTGCTGTTTTTATTGATGTTTGCGCCGATTTATATACCGACTGCAATTTTTATATTGATTGATTCTCCTGGTCCAATCCTGGCTGATGTTCCTGAAAGGATTGGAGAGAACGGGAGAAAATTTAAGATGTACAAATTCCGTTCGATGATCATCAATGCGCATTACCTGTTACGGACAGATCCTCGTTTTAAAACGCTTTTCCAGGAGTATAAAAAGGGAAGTTACAAGCTCAAGAAGGACCCGCGCGTTACGAAAGTAGGAAGATTTATCCGTAAACATTCCATAGATGAAATTCCACAACTCCTCAACGTTTTGAGAGGTGAAATGAGCTTGGTTGGCCCGCGGGCATATTACCCCGATGAACTGGAAAACCAGCAGAACAAATATCCCCACACCAAAGCGCTGGTGAAAAACGTACTCTCTGTTAAACCCGGTATTACAGGCTTGTGGCAGGTGACCGGCAGATCCGAAATACATTTCGATAAACGTATTGCAATTGATGCGACATATGTGGATAATATGTCTTTATGGGGGGATTTACAAATTATACTAAAGACTCCGTTGGTCATGATCACCGGCAAAGGTGCGGTCTGATATATACCCACCTTATGCTGATGTACATTCATGTGCGAATGGTATAATAAATACGTATGAAAAAAACTCTAGTAGTACTCGGCATAATTATTGCCGGTATTTTGGTCTTCGGGTATGCTTTCATCTACCGCCCGTATACCCAGATAAAAGCACAGGCTCTGATCCTAGTCGCTTCGGCAAAACAGATGAAAACAGATTTCAAAAAAAACGATATAGATTTGCTGAACAAAGAGCTTGTTTCGTTCTCCCAACAGTATTCTGATTTCGAAAAAGCATCGGAACAGGTTTACTGGATGTCTTTTATCCCGTATGTGGCTGATTATAAAAATGGAGTGGAAGCGGGAAGGTATTTGATCGGCGCCGGGCAGGAGGCAGTGAAAGCTATCACGCCATATGCCGACCTCATCGGATTCAAAAAAGGCGAATCTTCGTTTGTGGAGCGTTCGGCACAGGATCGGTTACAGACAGCGGTTTTAACATTGGATAAAGTTCTGACGAACGTGGATGTGATATCGGCTGATATAGATCAGGCTGATAAGCGGATACAGACAATAGACCCGAACAGATACCCGGCATATATAGGAAAAACGCCTGTTCGTTCTCAGATACAGAATGCCAAAGAACAGTTTACCGGTTTGGCGGCGTTGTTCGTCGACGCAAAACCGTTGGTAAAACAAATACCCGATATCCTTGGTAAAGACCAGGAGAAAACTTACCTGCTCTTGTTCCAAGATGACAAGGAACTGCGTGCGACAGGGGGATTCTTGACCGCATATGGCATATTCAATGTCAACAAAGGAAAAATACAGATCAGGCAATCGGCGGATATTTATAGTTTGGACGACTCAATTGCCGTGCATCCCGATGCTCCTCCGGAAATTCTTGCCTATCATAAAGACGTGTATAAGTTTTATATACGAGATAGCAACCTTTCGCCGGATTTACCTACGTCGATCGGTTTATTCAACGGTCTTTACAAGAAAAGCGGCTCAAGGGTAAACTATGATGGAGTCATTACCGTCGATTCCAAGGTTCTGGTTGATATGTTGACCATATTCGGCGATACCGAAGCGGGCGGCGTGCGATTTTCAGCGCAGAAAGATCCGCGGTGTGATTGCGCGCAGGTTCTGTATCAGTTGTTCGACATGGTTGATCGTCCTGTTCCGTATTTTCGCGAAAACAGAAAGGGAATATTGGGAGAATTGATGTACGCGCTTTTCTATAAAGCGATAGGGTTTTCACCGTCAAAATATTGGGGGACGTTGGCGCAGGATATGTTCAAGAACTTGCAGGAAAAACACATCCAGATATATTTTGTCGACCCGACCCTGGAGACAAGCGTCAAAAAACTCGATTTCGGCGGCACGATCAATGCGTATAATGGGGATTATCTTGACGTCACCAATGTTAATTTCGCCGGCGCAAAGTCAAATCTCTTCGTCAGCATCAGCATGGATTCCAAAACAAATACCAATGACGGCGGCAAAATTTCTCGTGAAGTTGTTGTCGATTACAAAAATCCATACCCTCATTCGGACTGCAGCCTGAAAAACGGCGGTCTCTGCCTGAATGCTACGCTGAGAAACTGGGTACGGGTATACGTTCCTCAAGGATCCAAGCTGATCAGTTTCCAAGGTTCATTGAAAAAAGTAAATACCTACGACAGTTTGGGAAAGACCGTGTTCGAAGGATATCTTGAAGTGCCGACGCAAGGACGCAGCCAGATTGACGTAAAATATTATCTGCCAAGTTCGATATCCGCAAACAACTATTCGCTTATGGTGCAAAAACAGGCGGGAACGGACAACCAACCGTTGCAGGTAGAAGTCAACGGCAAAACTGTCTATAACCGAGCGCTTGACACCGATAAGATAATTAAATAATCTTCCGTATGACCCGGGCGCTCAAATCTGAAGGTTTTGTGTTGCGTAAAATGAGTTTACCATCCAAAGATGCGATTTTTGTGCTCTTGTCGAAAGATTACGGCAAAATCCGCGTATTCGCCAAAGGCGTTAAAAAAATCACCAGCAGACGGCTTCCGCACCTGCAGACTGGCAATTTGATTCACTTCGCCACCCACGAATATCATACATCCTTATACGTTGAGAGTACGAGTCTCATAAGCGGTTTCACTACCATTAAAAACGATCCGGAACGGGTGCGCGCCATGTACGCCTTGCTTTTTCTGCTTGAACGTTTGTTGGCTGAAAATCAACCGGAGCCCGACATTTACATTACGGTAAAAACGTTTATGGTGCGTTTGGCAAAGGAGAATGATGGGAGTAAGAAGCTGATTGTGGAATACGCCAACAAGATACTTACGAAGCTCGGGTATATCAGGGATCTTTTATCATGGCATGAAACCATGAGTCTGGTAGAGGACCTAATCAATGAACGCATGCCGGAATTCATACAATAATTTTGTTGTTCTCGTCATAATGGTACGAAGGTACTCGCGCGAAATACACACCAGTCGTTATTATTTTCATTTATAATCAATACTATGGATACGATTATGGATAAAATCGTTGCCCTGGCAAAGAGAAGGGGATTTTTTTACCCATCTTCCGAGATTTACGGAGGATTGGCAAATACGTGGGATTTCGGCCATTACGGAACTCTGCTGAAAAACAATCTCCGCGACGCATGGTGGAAGCGTTTCGTGCTCGATCGCGATGATATGGTTGGGGTGGACGCGTCAATAATTCTCAGCCCTAAAGTCTGGGAGGCGTCAGGTCATGTTGCGGGTTTTAATGACGCTCTTGTTGACTGCAAAAACTGTAAGTATCGTACGCGCGCGGATCATCTGATCGAAAAAGCGTTTCCGGATAAAAAAGTGGAAGGACTGCCGATGGAGGAATTGACGAAAATAATCAAGGAGAATAAATTGAAATGTCCCCGATGCGGAAAATCAGATTTCACTGACGTGCGGAAGTTCAATCTGCTGTTTGAAACCCATATCGGTATCGTCGAAGATGCAAAATCTCTTGCGTATCTGCGTGGGGAACTTGCGCAGGGAATTTTTCTCAATTTCAAAAACGTTCTCGATACCATGAAAGTGCGCATACCGTTCGGCATCGCCCAACAAGGAAAAGCATTCAGGAACGAAATCACCATGGGACAATCGACGTTCAGGACGCTCGAATTCGATCTCATGGAGTTTGAGTATTTCATCAAGGAAAAGGAATGGAAAGAAACCTATGAGTATTGGAAAAAAGAAATGTGGCAGTGGGCTCTTGAACTCGGCTTGGAAGAAAAAAAACTCAAATGGAGAGAACATGAAGAATATGAGCGTTCTCATTATTCCAAGAAAACTATGGATGTAGAATATGAGTACCCGTTCGGTTGGAAAGAGATGTGGGGGTTGGCGTATCGGACCGATTTTGATCTCAGCAACCACATGAAGCACGCGGGAACAGATTTGCGGTATAAAGATCCGAAGACAAATGAGCAGTTTATTCCTCATGTCATCGAGCCGACCTTCGGTCTTTCCCGTTTGACAACCACGGTCATCGTCAATGCGTACCGTGAAGATACCATAAACGGTAAGACGCGGGTATACTTGCAACTGAATCCGACGATTGCCCCCATCAAAGTAGCTGTTTTCCCGCTGCAAAAAGACGAAAAACTGCAGCGCTATGCGCGTGAGCTCTATCAGAGCATAAAACCGCTATTCGTGAGTGAATTTGACGATTCAGGAAATATCGGAAAAATGTACCGCAGACAAGATGAAATCGGTACACCGTTTTGTGTTACAATTGATTATCAGAGTATTGATGATGATACTGTGACTGTTCGCGAACGGGATTCTATGAAACAGCGACGCGTTCATAGAAGTGAGCTCTGTGAATATCTGAAACCCATGTTATAATTTGCATTTCCACTATGAAATTACAGAAACAACACATGATGGCCATAAGTGTAGTTGCCGTGCTCGTTGCAGTGATTATTATCGGTATTCTGGTGATGAGAAAACCTAAGACTGGATCATCACAACAGTCGTCCGTGCTGCCCACACAAACGGTTTTGCCTACGGTAAATCCATCGGTTAGTGTCAGTTTATCACCCCAAAACGGAGGAAAACAGGTTACGTTGTCAATTAACGGTATCCCTGGCGGGACGAAGACAATCGAATATGAGATTTCCTATAATGCCTCGAACAGGGAGTCGCCCGGGATTTACAGTATACTGAATACTGATCCCAACGAAAAAACGTGGAGCAAGACATTTGACGTCGGAACCTGTTCCTCAGGCGTGTGCATATATGATAAGGTAGTCGGAGGCATGAAGGTTCAGCTGAAATTTACCGGATCGTACGGTGAACAGATCTTCGAAAAGGAATTCCCGTTCGCGCAGCTGTAAATTGTTATAAATAAAGGTAAAATATATACGATTCGCACATGAATGTGTTCAGAATAGTCATTATTATACGTAAACAGTTTCTAAAGGAGGTGTTGTAACATGCCGATTATAAAATCAGCTATAAAAAAAGTACGAAAAGACAAGAAAAGGACGATGCAAAACGCCCGATATATTAATGCGTATAAAGATGCGATGAAAAAAGTAAAAAGAGGAGGAGGAAATCTGAACGCGCTATTGAGTAAAGCTTATTCAGCGGTCGATAAAGCGATAAAAAAACACGTCATACAAAAAAATAAGGGTCAAAGACTTAAATCGAGGATTAGCAAATTAGTAAAAAAACCGGAGCATAAACAACCGGTTAAACATAAAACTGCCTCATGAAGTATTCGATCAATCTGATGTCAGCAAAAGAAATCCCCTTTACGGAAAGGGTGGTGTTTTTTTTTCTTAATTATCTTCGCTATATTATCATCATAACCCAATTGGTTGTGATCGGCGTTTTTTTCTACAGGTTCCAGATCGACCAGCATATCGTTGATCTCAAGGAATCGGTCGATCAGAAAAAAGAGATTGTGCAGGTTGTCGTTCCTTTATTGCAGCAGGCTGAAACAATAGACCAACGAAGCAACGAGGCACAAAAGATTTTCAAAGAACAGGATAATTTCGGTAAAATGGTTCACTATTTTCTTTCGCAGTTTCCCGCTTCTATTACCTTGACGCGTTTGGAAATTACCAACGATTCAATAAACGCGATGGGGAGTTCTTTCAATCCTCAGGATCTCCAGTCGTTTTATAGCTTACTCAAGCAGGACAATAAGTTTAACAAAATAGAGTTCCCGTCGCTTAGAAAGACGGATACAGGATATACGTTCCAACTTAATCTGATAAAGTTTAAGGGATAAATTATGGATATTGCAAAACTGACGAAAAAAATCTTTACGCAAAAAACGACTGATTATACGTTTGCCATCATGTTTTTTCTCATTTTTTCCATGTTCATCGTGTTTGCAATCAAACCGGCATTGACGACTGCCACCGGACTGAAAAAGGAAGAATTTGACCTTGAGAGTATCGATAAAGTGTACGAGGGACATATTATGAATATTGCCAGCGTTCAATCGACCATGGAGGCATATCGGGATCAATTCCCGTTGCTTGAAGAGGCGATTTCAACACACCCGCAGGTCAATAAAGTCATAGACGACATAAAAAAATCAGCCGATACCAATTCATTTTCCATTACCAACGAGAATATCGGTGAGGTAAATCTCCTCAACATTAAAAGTAAGACTCTCCAAACCTTGACTATCACGCTTGAAGGACAGGCGAGTTTTGATAATCTTATGAAGTTCGTCGATGAATTGAACAGTCAAAGAAGGCTTAAAACGATACAGAAAATGGCCATAAGCCCTATAACAGATAATCAGTCTACGCCGGCAACCGGAAGTGGGACGTTGAGAGTTAGCATGCAGATAGAGGCATATTACCTATAAGTTGGATATGGAATCATGAATAAAAAAGATTTGTTGATTTTATCAATCGGTATTTTCTTTACCGTGATAGCGTGGCTTATTGCAGATGTCTATCATGCTGCCACAACTGAAAAAATCAAATCTCAGGTACAATTACCCGTCCTTAAAACATATACGATCAATACAAGCGTGTTAAAAACATTGAAAAAACGAGAACGGTAATGGTGTATTCGGAAATCTATTTCGGTAAACACAAAAAATTCCCAACAATTATTGCAGCGGTAATAATTTGTTTTATTCTTATTTTTTTTATTCGCCTGCTTTCCAATAATTCTGTTCCCTCAAAGGCGGCGAAAAAAATACTAACGCGGATAGACATCACCAATCTGCTGCCAAACCAAACGACGATCGTATGGCAAACGGACAAACCGAGCAAGGGGTGGGTCATGTACGGAAATTCGGAGCAAAATATCAGCCTGATCGCACTGGACGACCGTGATTTGCAATCACAAAAAAACCCATATCGCAATCATTACACGACGTTGCACGATTTAAATCAGAACCGGACCTATTATTTTAGATTGGTAAGCGACGATTCGTTGATTTCCAAGAACGACGGATCGGCGTTTACTTTCACTACACCGGGCTCAGGAACGACGTCCGGCTATCAGCAACCAGCTTACGGTAAGATTATCATGGCGAACGATACGCCTCTTACGGATGCCGTCGTGTTACTTCAACTCAATAATGCATATGCATTATCCGCATTGAGCAAGGATACGGGTGAGTGGTTGATACCGTTGAATAGCGTATATGACAGGCAAACAATATCATCACGGACGGTGTCTCCGAGTGAAACAGCTACAATCGATATATTGAGCGGCGACAGTGATACCGTCGTAAAGAGTTCTGTTTCGAAATTATCACCGCTTCCGCAAACGATCATCGTCGGAAAAAACATGGATTTTACCCAGGAACCCAAGGTTTTGGGTGTCGAATCTCAGATTTCACCAACAGAGGCGAAACAGATAGATGTCATATATCCGCAGGAAGGCGCGCTGATACCCGGATACCGACCGTTAATCAAAGGGATTGCGCTGCCGAATGCAGAAGTAAACGTGGCTATTCAAGGCCAGTCAACCGTCACGTCAAAAACGCACGCTGACGCCGACGGAGTCTGGAGAGTAACATTACCGGTGAATCTGACGCCAGGAAGCCATACCCTTATCGCAACCACGAATAATCCCCAAGGGAATAACGTACTTATTCAAAGAACTTTTACCATAGCAAAAAACGGAGAACAGGTTTTGGGTATTGCGACGCCTGAGTCAACACTAACTCCTACAGAGCAGCCCCAACCGACCGCGCTTCCCACATATGTCGCGTATGGCACACCGACGCCGAAACCTCCCGTATCCGGATCTGCAGATATTCCGCCCGTCATCGGCGGAGCTTCGCTTGTGATTATGGGTTTGGGTCTCTTACTTGTATTTTAGGGCACAGTTCGTTAGCATAATAGTATATGGATTTTGTCGGTCTACTGTTGTCGCTGAATAAGATTAGCCTTGCGGCATTTTTGATAACATCTGGATTCGTCGGATACCAGGTATATCTTTTGGTCAAAGAGTCAAAAAAAAATAAGAAGACGGTATCCGTGCCTGATTTCAAAGCGACGCCGCTCACGAATATGAAACAAAAAGGTCCGATAATCGGTGCAAAAGCTGCGGCATATACGCGCGTATCATTCATACCGATCATAATAGGAATGATTTTATTGATCATATTTGCGATAATTTTTCTGATAGGTATGGTGCGATCGAATGAACAGGCAAATCGTGACCAAGTGGTTATTCCGACGCCTATTATTACCTATGTGGCCTCGAAAGGAATCAAGATGTACGGACAGAACTGGAAAGAACTGACAGATAACGATCTTTCAAATCTGAAACAGGCGGAGACGATCTATATCGGTATTGCCACGGTTTCGGGTGCGGATATCGATAGCGCAAGAATACGGATCAACAAGTCGACGTGGGATAAAAACGACATCACGCTTGATTTTAACAAGCAGTTGGGAGTTTATTACCGTTCGTACACGATTGCGACGGGTTCATCCTCATTGCGCGTTGAGGCAGAACTGCATTCGCTCAAGGACGGATGGCTGGGCGATTGATATGAAAAACATACGTTCATCAAAAACGATCACGGTGGTTCTTCTTATAATGACGATCGGGCTTATGGGTGCAATTTTTTATATCGGTTCCGTTCTTACCGCTTCCCCTCAAAGTGCAACCGTGCCGATCGCTCCGCGAACCACAAAAGCACAAAGCATGGATTATACGAAAGTAATAGCATTGAATACGGCACAGTCAGACCAATCGGGTACCGCTAATACGTTACCGGATAATACGCGGTCCCAAAACGAAACACCGACTCCGATTGACAGCAATACGCCGACACCAACGTTATCACTCACCCCCTATATGACACAGACGCCTACAGAGGTTATATTGGCTTATCAAACCGTAACTGCAACCGTAACCCCGGTTGCTTCCTCGACGCCTCTGCCAACAGTTGCTACGCTGCCTCAGACAGGAGCAATTTCGAGTTCGATTGTTTTATTCGGGGTTGCCGGAATAACGGTATTTCTTTCCTTGCTTTTTTAACCAGCGGTTGCAATGGCGGCATTGATTATGGCAAAAAGATGCGCCGGATCCAGTGATGCACCGCCGAGTAGAACGCCGTCGATGTTCTGATACCGAAGGTATTCTTTGACGTTGTTTTTGTTTACAGAACCGCCGTATATGAACGCGATGGTATCGGGCAGTTTTATTCTTGTTCTCAGTTCGTGAACATATGCGGGCGATATGTTATTGCCCCTGCCGTCACCGGCGCTTATGGCATTTGGCGGTTCATAGCATAAGAGTGTTGGTTCAGCTGGCAATTGGCCGGGAATTTTCGGCACGCAATAAATCGGGATAATGCCGAATTGCCGTGCGTTTTGAAGCCTTTGTCCGATATCGGCGTCGGTTTCGTGAAAAAACTGAGACCGTTCGCTGTGACCGATGATCGAATACCTTACCAACGAACTCAGATTATGCGCAGTGACTTCGCCGGTATAGGTACCGTCACCGAATTGCGACACATTTTGGCTTCCGATCTCGATATTACAATGCCCTTGGAACAGCTGCCTCAACGGGTATATGAACGGAAATGAAGGACAGATAATTAATGTTACCACATCATGTTCAAAACCATGGCGCGTATATGGATCCTCCCGGAGCAACTGCAGAAAATCGTTTGCCCATGTTTTTGCCTGATCGAGGTCTTTATTTGCTTTCCAATTGGCGATAATATACTTCATAATATATTACAATTATAATTCATGAAATCAGACATAATCAATGATTTAAATCCCCAGCAGCGGGAGGCGGTTACGCGTATGTACGGTCCATCCGTGATCATCGCTGGTGCGGGAAGCGGCAAAACAAGAGTCCTTGTTTCCAAAGTACGGTATGTAATGGAAGAAAAAAAAGTTGAAGGAGGGGCCATCGTCATGATTACGTTTACCAATAAGGCGGCAAATGAAATGAAAGAACGTATTAAGCGTGATCTCGGATTCGTGGGGACGTTCCATGCCCTGTGTGCACGGATTCTGCGCAGGCGGGGTCCTGCAGTCGGCGTTGACCACGATTTCATTATCTATGACGATGATGACCAACAGCAAGCGATGAAGGCAATTCTCAAGGATTTAGGTGTGGAACGCTTTACTCCCGGATATTTTCTCAACAGGATCTCTTCGGCGAAAAACCTGCTTATTACGGCATCGCAATTCGCAACATTGTTCTCCGACCACAACGCAGCTTTGGTTGCAAAAGTATATGGGGCGTATCAAAACAAGATCAAAAAAAATCACGGCCTGGATTTCGACGATCTTATCATGATGACGGTACAGCTATTGATTCGGAACGAGGATATACTGACAGAGTATCAGGAGAAGTATCGATACGTCTTGGTCGACGAATTCCAAGATACCAATTACGCGCAATATAGCCTTACGAGGCTTCTGACAGAAAGATACAGGAATATCACCGTCGTAGGAGATTTTTCGCAAAGCATCTATTCGTGGCGGGGCGCGGACATCAGAAATCTGGATAAATTCCAGGAGGATTATCCGGATGCCAAAATATTCCATCTTGAGCAAAATTACCGGTCCACGCAAAACATATTGAACTTTGCATACGACGTAATCTCGAAAAACCAGACTCACCCGATCCTGCAACTATTTACCAATAACCAGCGGGGTGACGAGGTCGAGTTTTACGAGGCTGAAAATGAGGAACATGAAGCCATCTATGTTGCCGAGATGATCAAACGGCTGGTAAAGAAAACGCCGTACAGCTCGATCAGTATTTTATACCGGACGAATGCCCAGTCGCGTATTATAGAAGAAGCGTTTCTTCACTACGGCATTCCCTATGTCCTTATCGGTGGGACACGGTTCTACGAACGGAAAGAAATAAAAGACGTGCTGTCCTACCTGCGCCTTATCGTCCACAAAGATGATGAACTTTCACGGGAGCGGATAAAGAAAATCGGTAAGAAACGGGAGGAAAAATTTCAGCAATATGTTGACGAGGCGCATGACCAGATTTCCACGAAAAATACCGCTGATTTCATGGAGGAGATATTCCGGGAAACCGGGTATTTGCAATTGTATAATCCCGACAGCGAAGAAGAATACGCCAGGCTGGAAAATATAAAGGAGTTGAAATCGGTCGCCATGTCTCATCCAAATCTTTTGGACTTTTTGGAGCAGGTCGCGCTGGTCGAATCCGAGTATTTTGCCGGCGAGAAAACCGCGGGACTTAACGCGGAATCCGCAACAGACGACAGGGTAAGGCTTATGACGTTACATCAAGCAAAAGGGTTGGAGTTTGCGTATGTGTTCATCATCGGTGTGGAAGAGGGGATTCTGCCGCATGCGCGTTCCATAGACACGGTGCATGAATTAGAGGAAGAACGGCGGTTGTTTTATGTGGGTATTACGAGGGCAAAAAAGAAATTGTTCATCACCCATGCAACCAGGAGATTTATATTCGGCAGGAGGAACAACGCCGTCGCGTCCCGCTTCATTAACGATAAATGGGAAGAATGGTCGATTTTTTAGTATACGTATTTTATACCTGTTTACAACTTAACAAGGTGTCAAAGCAGCTTAGATGGGCATATCCTTCAGCATCTTCATAGGCAAATGGTATATAATATACCGTAAACTTATGAAACTGCCGATAACGGACAAAACCGGAGAGAAACTCTCGGGTAAAGCGTTGACAGATAAAATACTACTGCGCATAAAAACAATCTTTCTTGAATTTGTCGTTTATATTCTTCACGTTGCCGGATGTATGCCGTTTCATCGTATCCGCAGATTCTTCTACCGTTTAGCCGGAGTAAAAATAGGCAAAGGATCAAATATTCATATGGGGGCACGGTTTTACAATCCTCGACATATATCGATAGGCAATGACAGCATCATAGGAGAGGATGCAATTTTGGACGGCAGAGATCGATTGGTCATTGGTAATCATGTAGATATCGCCTCCGAGGTTATGATTTATAACAGCGAACACAACGTGAATGCAGAACATTTCAGTGCAGTGGAAGCCGTCGTAAAGGAGCCGGTGATTATCGAAGACTATGTATTTATCGGGCCCCGCACCATCATTTTGCCGGGCGTAACAATAGGGAAAGGGGCAATTATAGGAGCGGGCGCTGTTGTCACGAAGGACATCCCGCCGTATGCAATTGTAGCCGGCGTTCCCGCGAAAATCATCGGAGAACGAAGAAATAAAGAACTGCATTATACATTGGGACGCGCGGCTTGGTTTAGATAATATTGAAACAAAATCGTCCTTCCCGGATATCTAAAATGCTCTGCATTCTGCGTTCGTGCTTGAACAAAAAAGCCTTCCCGCTTTTAATCTTTCAATAATGGTTTAAATCTTCATAGCTTGCTGCGGGGGGTACTCAATTAAGAAGTAATACATAGCGTGTATTGCACGATCGTACAGGAGACGTATCAAGAGAGATAAAAAAAATTTATTACCTGAGGTTCATCTTCGATTTTTTCGGCAACGATATATTTTATATATCCTTTCCCCTCAACAATCCGTTTTATGAGGTTGATCTCTTTCTCACATTCGTAGGGAAAAAGATACACACTTTTTTGATATGGATAAAAACCCAACTCCAATAGGAATCTTCTTAAATAATCTCTTTTATTTCTTTGAATTTCTGGAACGTCAAAGAATACGAGATACCATTTTCCTTGCCACTTATTTCTTCTTTTAAGGTCGAGTAGCGATTTTATGGAATATTTTAATATAGTGGATCTTCCATTTTCGTTTAATTGGACGAATACTTGGTCATTTTTTTCTTCGAAGGAAATAATTTCTTTTTTCTCTAATATGTTCATTGCTCTTTTAACTTTTATTCTGTCGATTTTTCGCTTTTTTACTACTTCCTTAATCAAAATACCGATTAAAACATTTAGTCTTGGTTTAAAATATCCGCCCATGCTGATTAGCTCCTCGGCAATTGTTTCTAAAACTGCTTCTATGGCTTCACCTGGCTTAAGATTGTTTTTACCCATGATGGTTCAATGTACGATCGTGCAAAGCATGTAATGATTTCAGTCTGTACCGTTATACTGAAAATGTCAATGGACTATAAGCAACAAAAGTTGCTGACAGGAGTATACGAGCGACAAGATTCCTATGAAGAACACGATTTTATTCAGGCCGGAATCAGCATATTCGGTACATTACTCATTCTGCAGTTCCCTGTAGATAGACTGCTTGCCAGGGTTGGTATGCGGAAAAAAACTTCGTTTTGACCGGAGTCTGCCCAGGTTTGGTAACCGTATAATAGAAATATACTTTTGATCCCCATGCCGCGAAATCAGTCTGCTTTGTCTGACCGCGCTTTATGGTCGGGTCATCCTGATAGAGTGGTGGTGGAGGCGGTTGGATGTCATATACGGTTACCGGTGAAATATCTATTTGCCTGGCATCTTTTCTCCCGTAAAACGTAAATTTCAAACTCATGGTGTTCTCGTCGACTTCGGTCTGGATTAAAATCGCGGCAGGTGTGTCATTTTTTATTTTGAGATCAACGTACGGCGCGAAAACCGTTGCGTCGAATCCCGGTTTGGAATCCTGTTCATAGTATCCGACGCGATATGCATGAGCATGCCGTTCCACGATAGGCAGGCCGGCATTGAGGCTGGCTCTAAACAACGTGGTTGAGACTTGGCATACTCCTCCTCCGTCACCTAAAACGGTTTTTCCGTCCTTGATGATGTATGCTTGTTGGTATCCTGTCGAGCTTGAAATATCGCCGACCGTGTCGTTGAAGGAAAGAACTTTGCCCTGGGGAACAAGGATGCCGTTGAACATCGAGGAAGCGAGAATAATATTGTGGACGCGAGACGGAATGGAGTCATAAAAAGTCGAATCTCCTTCGGAGATTACTTGTTCAATGCCGTATGAATTGGATTGAGCGAGCGTAACTTCCGGTTCGATAACTTTATCAGTGAGCATAACTTGTTTGTTTTCCAGTTTCTTGACCAGTGACTGCACAGCCGAATCGAAATCCTGGGATAGTTTTGTTGCTCGGATCTCCAGGCCCTTTTCATCTGCCCTGAATGTAATGACTCTACCATTCTCGAACTTGAAAAGTGCATTTTTAGCCGGCTTGTTGTATTTGTCTTCGCTATATGTAATGAAATCATCGAGAACAGAATGGTCATAGTTAGCTCCTATGTTCAGGTTGAAATTCTGAAGATGGTAGAGCGTTGCAAGTTTCTGATACCAGCGAGAAAAAAAGTCATCAGATCTGCCTATTAAATAGGTCCTGTCCGCTATGCCTTTGGCGTCATATGATAAAGATAATCGAGATCCGGAAAACGTTGCAATCGGCGTGTGTTGATAGATGACGGTGAATGAAATCGAGGAAAGAGCCTTGTTCTTGTCGGCGAATAACCGTTCCACGCCTTTTTTTGACAGCGAACCGACCGGTATGTCATTGACATACACGTGAGGATATGTTTTACCCTGGAAACCCGCATTTTGATTGATAAAGCGGTATACTGTCAAGGTGGCGGTTAAAAGTACCAGGACCAATGTGATTGATATAAGACTGATGCCGAGATGAATGAGTTTTCTCCTTTTTTTTGCTATCATAAATACTATGGATGATAATAAAGAAAACAAGAATAAAATGCAAACGGAACAGATTGCATCATCGAATCAGAACGCATCGCAATACGAGGAGCCGCAACCCATATTCGAAACCGTACCAGAAAATCAGCAATCCGTCCAACCGTCGGAATCCAACCTTCAACCCGAAGAAATCGCCCCCGACGTAACCGCGCCGTCGCCGGAATCTGTGCTGCCGTCGGATCAGCCTCCTCCTTCGGAAACTCCGCCAATGGTTTACGAGGAAGGGAAAAACAAGTTTGTTTTTATTGTCGCCGGTGTCATTGTATTCGTTCTTTTTCTTGCGATTTTCATTGCGTTTTTGAGCAAAGGAAAACAAGGAGGAGGCAGTGCGATAACGTTGAATTACTGGGGTTTGTGGGAAGACAAGGATGTTTTTGATCCGTTGATCCAGCAGTACGAAAAGCAGAATCAGAATATAACCATTACATATCAGAAAATGGACCCGAAGGATTACCGCGAAAAACTGCTTGCGCGGAGCAAAAACGGCCAGGGTCCCGATATCTTTAGGTTTCACAATACATGGTTGCCGGAAATAAAGGATGTCGTTACGGCGATTCCGGCAGACGTCATGAGCAACGCAGAATTCGAAAAAACGTTTTATAAGGTTCAGCAAACCGATTTGAAAGTAGGCTCCTATTATTACGGTATTCCTTTGGAGATCGATGGGTTGGTTTTGATCTATAACGATAATCTGTTTAAAAAAGCAGGTATTCAAACGGCACCGGCGACATGGGATGAATTGACCGGCGACGTTACCAAGCTCACCGTTAAAGACCAGACGGGTGCGCTTATTACTGCAGGAATAGCCATAGGTACGACTTCAAACGTAGAATATTACTCGGATATTTTCGGTCTGATGCTTCTGCAGAACGGCGGCAGCTTACAACACTTGGATCAGCAGGAAGCGGTAGGGGCGCTTCAGAGCTACCGGAAATTCGCGGAAGATCCGCAGGCTTTTTGGAATGATAACATGCCTGATTCGCTGAATGCGTTCATTCAGGAAAAAGTTGCCATGATTATTGCACCGTCATGGGTCGTACTCAATATCAAGGCAGCGAACCCGGACATAAGCATGAAGGTCGTACCTGTTCCCACGGTTCCCGGCACGCCGCCGATCACATTGGCAAATTATTGGGTCGAAGGTGTATCGAGATATAGTCAGAACCAAACGGAAGCGTGGAAATTCCTGAAATATCTGGTGCAAAAAGACAATCTCACGAAACTGTATGAATTGGAAGCGAAAGTGCGACCGTTCGGCGAGCCGTATTCACGGGTTGATCTTGCTCCTCTTTTGGCGCAAAATGAATATTTGGGGGCGGTAATCAAACAGGCGGACAGCATGCAATCCCTGCCTCTGGTGAGCAGAACGTACGACAACGGGTTGGACGACGAAATCATCCAATACATTCAGAACGCCGTCAACGCAACCATACAGGGAGTTTCGTATTCTGAGGCATTGCAGACGGCAAAATCCGGGGTTACCCAGGTATTGTCGAAATATCAGATTTCATCACCATAGAAACTATGAATTTCCCATTTTTCAAAAAAAAGAATACAGCCGAAAACAACGTATATCTTGCGTTGTTTTTAAAAGAAACCGAGGGGAGGGCATTTATTTTGCAGTCCAGCGGAGGGTCGATGGTCATTAAAGATCAGATGAGAATCGCTTATTCCAACGGGTGGGAAAATATCGTTCAGGATATTGATGATGTACTTTTTCAATTCGAGAAGCGACATCAGGTTTCACTCGATAATACAATTTTCTTCGTGTACTCGCATTTTATCGATGAGAAAAAGAATGATATAAAAAAACCGTATTTGCAAAAGATAAAAGAGATAGTCAAAAATCTGGAACTCCATGCGCTGGGATATATAGAATGTTCGGAAGCTGTATTGTCATATCTTCAAAAAAAAGAGGAAATGCCGCTGACCGCCATCGTGACAGAACTCGACAAGACGGAGATTAGTATGAATATATATAAGGGAGGGAAGACTGTCTTTTGCCGAGCGGTCGCCAGAACCGAGAACCTGGTGGACGATTTTATGACCTGTTTCTCGGAGATCAGGGGTAAGATACTGTTGCCTTCGAGAATCATTTTGTACAATTCGAAAGACCTGGATGACGAGTCGACAAAAATCCTGATCTACCATTGGGATGAGGAGCTGTTCATCCAAATACCTAGGGTGGAAATTCTCAAGGAAAAGGATGTAGTCGACGGGCTGATTAGGGTATTCGAGGATCAAATTGAAAGGAATGAACACGCACTCATTCCCGCGGTGCATGAAAGAAAAAAAGTGATGGGTTTTGTATTGGGAGAAGATGTCGGTGCGGAACAGAAGCAGACTTACATTGAAGAAGCTGAAACAATCAATGCGAAACAACCACGTCAACCGTTCAAATTGCCTGTACTGCTGACAAGATTTAAACTCCCGAATTTCAGGAACGTTTTCAAGGCGGGCATAATGCGGAATCTTCTGATCGCGTGCGGTGGTGCCATAATCGTGATTGCGCTCATATTAAACGAGTATTTCTTGCACAAGGCTATATTGACCGTGTTTCTTCCTTCTCAACAGATTCACAAACAGGTAACGGTAACCGGTCAACAGGAAGAACAGGGTTCGGGAGGAGATATCGTGGTATACGTGGCTACTGCGTCCGCTTCCTACAATGATTCGAAATCGGTCACCGGTAAGCAGGAAATCGGTGACAAAGCAAAGGGGACCGTCACCGTGTATAGCTTTGACGATCAAGCGAAAACTTTTGCGAAAGGAACGGTGCTGACGTCAAACGGGATTCAGTTTACATTGGATAACGACGTCAATGTCGCATCCTCATCCCTTACTCCCGACGGGTCGGCTAAACTGCCGGGCAAAACAGATGCGACCATAACCGCAACAGATATCGGACCAGGCGCAAATCTCGACAAGAACCAGCGGTTCGATATCGATAATCTGTCTCCATCGACGTATTTCGCAATCAACACAAATCCGTTGAACGGAGGAACACAGAAAGTGGTAACGACCGTTTCGAAGCAGGATATAACAGATCTGCAAAATTCCATAGAAACAAAGGCAAAAAACCAACTGAGCAATCAATTGAACCAATCTTCTGAAGAAGTCATACTTCCGTCGCTTTCAACCGTGAACTTGCGAGACACCAAACTGTCGAAAGAAGTAGGAGAAGAGGCGCAAACGCTGGGTATCCAAACAACAGCAGATTATGTGTATTTTTATTTTAAAAAACCGGATCTTATCCGGCGTCTGGAAGACGAATTACAGAGTAATCTGACGAAGGGATTTGTCATGGATCCGCAACATTTGCGGTATACGTTTGACTCGGTTAAGCAGCACGCCGACGGAACAGTGACAATAGCAATGAGCGTTGACGCGAAAGCGCTGAAACAGGTTCAAAAAGACCGCATCATCCAATCGGTCGAAGGGAAAAGCAAAAACAGCGCGGCAACGATTCTCAAAACCGATTTCGGAGCGGTCGGTTACGAACTCCGCATCACAAGTCCATTGCCGGTCAGCAACTCATTCGTGCCGTTTTTCCCAAAAAATATCACAGTTACCCTTTCGAGTTTATAAAAATGGCATTGTATCAATATTTAAAAGAAGACAAATCGCCTCGGCGCCGTGCGGTCAATTACATTTCCTATATTTCATTGACCGTCGGATCCATTTTTTTATTCTGGTCGTTTTATCCGATTGTTTCGTTTGAGATCTATTCGCGCTTATTCATCCAGAACAATCTGTCAACGCCTGTACCGAAATTAAACGAGGTTTCCGCAATCCTACAGGCGAGCTCCGTATTGGGGAGTTTTACCAATGTTTCCAACAACTTGCGTGATTTCACGCAAGCTGATCTCTGGTTTCCTATGAGACCCCAAGGTACGCTTTCCCAGAATCTCAGCGTCAAAGAGTATACGTTATCAATTCCCAAGCTCAACATAAAAAACGCCCGTGTGGTCGTGGGGGGTGAAGACTTGGACAAGAGCCTGATTCACTACTTGCCGCAATCGTTGCCCGGCGAATACGGCAACGTGGTCATTTTCGGCCATTCGACACTACCGCAACTGTATAATAGCAAAGACTATAAAACCATATTTACGTTCCTCCCTTCGTTGGAAAAAGAGGACAAGATCTATGTCACTGTCAATGGAATTACCTACGAATATGCTGTCAACGATATGGTAGTCGTGAACCCGGACCAGGTATCGGTTCTCGATCAGAGGACGGACGCATCCTATTTGACACTTATAACGTGCGTGCCGCCGGGGACGTGGTGGAAACGGTTAGTCGTGCGCGCAAAACTTACCGAGCTTCCCGCCAATATGTGATTGAAATAACCTATAATATATGATAAAATTATAGGATGAAGTCGCCTCAAAAAACCCCAGCCGGATCAGCTATTACGACGCTGATAAACCTCTTTTTTAAGGGTATTTATATCGTTATCCAATTCTTCATTTATATCGGTGAGCTTACGCAAAGATTCGTCTGTTTCGTTTTTATGATCCCTGTCCGCATCTCAAAAGTAATCTTTCAATTGGGTGCGTCAGGCGCCGAACGGGTACGGTCGTATATCGATTCATCGGTAGAATACGTATCGAAGTTCAGCTTACCCGGGCGCCATTGGACAAAACTTCCCAGAAAATATCGGAAAAAAAGAATGATTGTTTTTCCAAAGATCACGGTTTCCTTTCCAAAAATACCGCTTTCGCAGTTTTCTTTCCGTATTAAGAAACCTAAATTCAGGATGCCGCTCAAGATCCGGGTGCCGCAGATATCTTTGCCAAAAGTATCATTACCGCAGGTGCGAATGCCCTCGAAAAGGATGTCTATCATCAAGACAAAATATTTTGTACTGGGTTCGTTGATCACCCTATTGATAGTCGGTTCATATGAAGGATATGTGTTTGCGAAAAGCCTACCTACGCCGAACGAAATAGGCAAAGTGAATTATTCGTTGTCGACGCATATGTATGATCGGAACGGCAGATTATTGTACGAAATCTATCGTGACGAAAACAGAACGCCGATATACCTCAAGGATTTGCCTGCGTATGCATATCAGGCGACCATAGCAATTGAGGACAAAGATTTTTACAAACACAGCGGTATTGCTATTTTTTCCGGCATTTTGAGGGCGATCAGGGATTCTATCCTTCATAGGGACCTACAGGGAGGATCGACAATCACGCAGCAATTGGTTAAGACCGCCTTGTTGACGCCGGACAGGACAATTGAGAGAAAAATCAAGGAAATCATATTGGCTTTATGGGCGGAGCAGCTGTATACAAAAGATCAGATACTCGAAATGTATTTGAATCAGGTAGCGTACGGCGGATCCGCGTATGGTATCGAGGAAGCCTCAAAAGTGTATTTCGGAAAAGATGCTAAAGATCTGACGTTGCCTGAAGCTGCGCTACTGGCAGGTCTGCCGCAGGCGCCATCCCTGTATTCACCGCAAATCAATCCGGCATTGGCGTTGCAGCGCAGGAATGAAGTTTTGACAGCTATGAAAAACCAAGGATATATATCGGCATCCGGCTTTGAAAACGCCATACAGACATCGGTACATACGGTGCCGCCGAAAACGCTGATCAAAGCTCCGCATTTTGTCTTTTACACAAAGTCGGAACTGGAAAATCTTTACGGGATCAAAACCGTTGAAGAAGGAGGGTTACGCGTTACTACGACATTAGACCTTTCGATTCAACAGGAGGCAGAAAAGATATTACAGGAAGAATTGGCAAAAATACAATATATGCACGTGACCAACGGTGCGATTCTGGTGACCAGGCCGAAAACAGGCGAGATACTGGCAATGGTTGGGTCAAAAGATTATTTTTCCCAGCCGTATGGTGCATTCAATGTGACGACCGCCTTACGGCAACCGGGGAGTTCGATCAAACCGTTGATGTATTCGTTGGCATTGCAGAAAGGATTTACTGCAGCCACCATACTCGATGATTCACCGATCGTATTCAATATCCCCGGATCGGTGTCATACCGGCCGGTAAATTATGACGGCAAATTCCACGGAAAGGTGCCTTTAAGGTATGCGTTGGCGAACTCATTTAATATACCAGCGGTCAAAACGCTCAATGTCATCGGTATCCAGGATTTCGTCAATCACGCCGCCAAAATGGGTATAACCACATGGACTGATGATTCTTCACACTACGGATTGTCTCTTACGCTGGGTGGTGCGGAAGTAAAGATGGTTGATATGGCTGTCGCGTATGGAGTATTTGCCAATGCGGGATATAAAGTGGGGCTTACGCCGTATTTGAAAATACAGGATGTGACCGGAAGCGATATCCGCGAAATTTCGCCGTACAGCATCAGAGTATTGGATGACGGGATTTCCTATATTATTTCCGATATGCTGTCGGATAATTTTGCTCGTCAAATCGAGTTCGGTCCCAATTCCTCGTTGAATATCCCGGGCTATCAGGTAGCGGTAAAAACCGGTACTACCAATGATGACAAAGACAACTGGACTATCGGATATACGCCGGATTTCCTGGTTGCCGTATGGGTAGGGAATAATGATAACAGTCCGATGAATAAATATCTTGTTTCCGGTATAACAGGTGCGGCGCCAATCTGGAACAGGATGATGACGTACCTCCTGGAAAATTATTCTGATGGCCACAATTGGTTTGCCAAACCCAGTGATGTCACCGAAAAAAAATGTTATTTCGGCAGAACGGAATATTTCATCAAAGGAACGGAAAACAGCACTAATTGTTCGGAAGGTATTCTCGGAACCACCGGCACACCTACCCCCACACCGGCATACAACCACTAACTGTTCTTTCTGATTTCTTTCGCTCCCATGAGCGGCTGGAGCACCTCCGGTATCTTTACGGAGCCGTCTTTTTGCTGATAATTTTCAAGTATCGCTATGAGGATTCTCGGTGATGCAAGTGCGGTATTGTTGAATGAAAAACAATAGTCCGTTTCGTTATTTTTTGTCCGGTATTTTATTTGCAGCCGCCTCGTTTGGAAATCTCCCATGATTGAGTTTGACATGGTTTCCCCGTACGCATTGCGAGAAGGCATCCATGTTTCAGTATCGTATTTTTTCATCTGCGGTTCGCCCATGTCACCAGTACACATCAAAAGAACGCGATACGGTAGTTGGAGATCCTGAAGGATCTCCTCGGCGTTTTTCTGCAGTTCTTCGTGGAGAGATCTCGCCTCGCCCATATCGTTTTTCCCCAGAATGACTTGTTCGATTTTCCAGAATTCGTGCAATCGGTAGAGGCCTTTCGTATCTTTTCCGTACGCGCCTGCTTCTTTCCTAAAACAGGGGGAAAATGCTACGAATTTCTTCGGCAAATCTTTTTCCGCAAGAATTTCGCCGGAATAATATGCCGTCACAGGCTGTTCGGCGGTACCGGCCAGGTAGGCATCTTCGTCATTGAGCTTGTATACGTCCTGTTCGCCCCATGGAAATTGTCCGGAACCGAATAGCGTAAAACCTTTGACTACCGCAGGGGCGATCAGGGGTGTATACCCCTTTGTGATCAGTTTCCGGAACACGTAAAAGAGGAGTGAAAGATGAAGAAGTGCAGCCTGGTTTTTCAGAAAATATCCCCTGAAACCGGATACTTTTGAACCGCGCTCAAGATCAATAAGATCCAGATCCAACCCCAATTCGATGTGTGATTTGGGCTTGAAGTCGAATTGCGGAACAGGGCCCCATGTTCGCAGTTCCTTGTTTCCTGAACTGTCCGGACCAACCGGAACTTCATCCAAAGGAATGTTGGGTATATAGGAAGATAGCTCATCGATGGCACGTTCGGTGTTGCGCAGCGATTCTCCGAGTTTTTTCAGCTCTTCCTTGATTTCCCGGCCCCGTTTGATGATTCCGTCATTCACTTCTTTTTTTGAAAGGATGTTTCTCTCTTCCCGAACCGTTTGAATTTTTTTTATGATCGAACGTCTTCTTCCTTCTTCTTCGAGCAGTGCATCCAGTTCAATCGCGCGATTTTTATTTTTTGCCGCTTCGAGAACCTTTTGCTTATTGTTTCTTATGTAATCGAGTGAAAGCATATTGTTTTATTGTAACAAATCGCCGGTTATTTTTTTTGACAACCGTTCCAAGGCATGTAGTCGGTGATTGATATTATGATGTTCCCGGGGCGTCAGCTGGTCATAGTATGTATTGTATTTCTTCACGATAAACAGTGCTCTATAGGGATATCCGTGTGTCGGTTTTCCGCTTGGTTTATTGGCAATAAAGCCGTCTATTTTTTCGGTCTCGGCAACACTTTTCTGCGAGACAGGGTCAAAAAAAGTGATACAGGTTTGTAGGTATGCGGTTCGTTTGTTCCGCGGAAATCCATTTAGTTTCTGAAGGGTAAAAGCGACAAGCTGTTCGTCAGTTGCTTCATATCCCGGCCACCGGTGAGATTTCACGCCCGGTTCATTATTCAACGACGCGATGCACAATCCGCCGTCATCCGCTATTGCCGCCAACCCGGTCACATGACTATACCAGCGAGCTTTCAATAGTGAGTTTTCCGCGAATGTCGCAGCTGATTCTTCCGGTTGGCCGTGGATATGCAGATCTTCGAGCGAAAAAAACTTTATACCTTTATTTTGCAGATTTTTGAGGCCTTTTTTCATTTCTTCCTGTTTTGCCTTGTTGTGGGTAGCTATGAGAATGTTCATGATCCTGTTATAATACCGGCAACGTCTATAATACCTTCACAATATTTCATTATTTCGGTTACGGAATCCTTGAGCGTTTGTTCTACCATTTCCCTGGTAATGCCATAGACCCCGTCGACATTGATCAGGATATTTTTTGTTTGTTCGGTGACCACTGTGCTTTGCGAGTCGCGATAATTAAAATCGATGTTATAGCCGCCGTTCTGATCAAAATACGCAAGCTCGGTTTCTTTGAATGTGGTAGGTTCTTTTTCTCCCAACAACAATATTTTTTCCCCAGGTTCCGGAAATCGGAGGATCGTCGGCAGTTTCATGCGGTCGAGATCGAATACGCCAACAGAAACCCTTTTTTTCATGACGACTAAGTTGTAAGCATCGACACACGTATTGATTGAATACAGTTTTTTTTTCGAAGCGATGCGACGAAGCAGTGCCTCAGGGGACGGTCTGCGCGAGTGCCAATCCACGCCCATCTGCCGGTATAATTTCCGATAGCTTTGGACTTCGGGATACTCGTTTATCACTTCATTTGTTAAGTCGGCCTGATCAATAATAAATTCCTCAATCCTCTGTTGCAATTCCCTGTCAGTTTTCCGGATCTCTACATTTTTCATGATAGCGACACCTATCACGATGGAAGGGTAGATGCGTTTAACCCCATCGCTTATGGAGAATATCGTGGCATCGGGAAGGTTAGGCAAAAGATGCGTTTGCGACTCAATACGTTGAGAGCTTGCAGCGTAGCCCTGGACATTCCGCATTTTTTCGATGCTTTCCGCGACACCCATGTTCCGTATGAGATCGGCAGCCCGTGGTCCGTGATCAGCGCCCAACAGCGCGCGATACAATCCCTGGTATACTTCCTTGGGTTTGAATCCGCCGTCGCCGATGGCAGACTGGATTTCTGACTGCAAATCGACGTCAGATTGATTTAACAGTTTTTCCAATCTGTTTGTCAGTGTTTGCAGGAACTGCTTCTGCGATTCGGAAAATACGAATACGTCATCCTTTTTTATCAGCTGTTCCTGTATCGCGTATTCGCCCAAATAACTTCTTGCATATTCTATTCGTTCATCAAGAAGTATCCGTTCTTCGCGGCTGAGTTTTTCTTTTTTCCGTTCCTCGAAAAATTTCAGTACATCGGCATTGTTTTGCACAAGGTGGACGATTGTCCTGAATCTGGGGAGCAGCATGCGTTTTGGCGGAAGACCTTGAATGTCAGAAAGTTCAATAATGCGGGCAAAATCCCGTATGACCTCACCCTGCTTTCCTTCGGGAACCTTCTTTTCGAGTTTAAGAAAATAGGCCTCCATGCAGTGATCATAGTCGTCGAACAGGTTCGGTATGGTGTCCCCGTACGGGTTGAAGTCGAGATGTGTTGCGATAGGAGTCCGCACAAGCAAGAATCTGAATACTTCTGGAGGCAGGATCTTAGCTACTTCGACGCTAGACGATCCTATTCCTTTGGACGAGGACATTTTTTTGCCCCCGATGGTAAACCATTCGTATGGGATCGCATATGCCGGTTCAATGCCGAGGATTTCTCGGCAGAACGCGGACGCCATGTCATAGGATCCGCCGGAGGACATGTGGTCTTTTCCTGAACCTTCGATCGTTACGCCTATCACTTTCCAGTGGGCGGGCCAATCCAGTTTCCACGGCAGTTTTCCGTGTCCGTCATAAGGCGTCGTTTTTCCTTCGTAGCCGCAGCCTTGCGCCCATTCGACCATCGACGGCTCGCACCGGTAGTAAACGTACACACCGTCCCATCTATATGCATTGGTAGTGCCGATCCTGCCACAATGAGCGCAGATCGGGTTGAACGGGAACCAATCTTCGGGTCGGTTGGCTTCCGCGACGCGCCGGTAAATTTCCCGGACTTTATCGCTGTTATCGAGGATGAGTTTGATGGTATCGTTCATAATGCCCTGAGCATATAATTCCGATGACCATATGATTTCCGGATAACAGTTCAGCTTATTGAATACGTCGATAAACTCAGTAGCAAAATATTGGGCAAAATTGTTATATTCCCGTTCCGGAGACGGAATTCTGAACAGGGGAAACCCCATGTATTTCTCATAGATGTAACGGTCGAGATAATGAGGGAGAGCATCCATGGGATCCATATCATTAAAGACATAGGAGAATCGGGTTTTGGAACCGTTTTCTTTCAGCGCTTTGAATATAAGGTCATGCACCATCACTCCGCGGAGGGACCCGACATGAATGCGCCCGGATGGCGTTTTCATGTCGTCCACCCATTCCAATGGAACGTTGCGCTCTCTCAATTTTTTTGCCTCGCGGTCAACCCAAATCATAGTCGATTTAAAATCATCCTTATTTTATCATGAATGATCATGCCTTAGAACGAAAGAATCGTACCCGACGGTACCGGTGTGAAATCGATCCCGTCCAAAGGTTCCGAACAGATGAGCGATAGTGCTTGATCCTTATGGAAATGCAATTGGTAATAAAAGGGATGCTTGGTGAAATAATTGAGAGCAAATATGCTTTTTCCGTCTGAAATACCGATGTTCAATGCCTGTATTTGACGCGTATGTGTATGTAAAATGCGCTTAGCTTTTTTCAACGCACCGGTCGGGTTTTTTTCGGTCAACAATTTCCGTAAGAGCAACCATATTTTTTCAGCACCAATTTTACCTTTCAAAGTAAGGCGAACGCCCATGAGATATCCGTTGAATACATACGAGTACCGATTATCGATGTACGGTTGGTTAAAATCTATGTTATTTTTATGCTGAGGGAATGACGCGCTCCGCGCGTGTATCAGAAGTATTCTGCTTCGGGACACAGTGAAGAAAGAACTTTTATCCTGCCAGATAGGTTTCAATGATTTGTGCAATACCCAGCGGTTTTGTTTATTCAGCCAAGAGATACCCCAACCGTCGCCTTGCCAGTCGCCATCAAACGCCTTGCTTTTTTCTGCCATTGCGCTGAATTTTTCAAGATATAGTCGTGGATCTACGCTGTTTTCCGATTTGACCAATAAAAATCTGCACATAATTCTATTTCTAGGATAAACCATTCGCCCATGAATATGCATAGGCATATACCCCTTTAGGTTGTTTGATCCCGCAAAGCGGGCAAACCAGCGTAAGACGGGTATATGTTAAATAGTTATTATTATCTTATCTAACATTTTTACAACTATATCCACATGTTTTTTTTCTATTATGTACGGCGGCAAAAACCGTACAATATCTTCGCCGGCCGGAATGGCCAGTATATTATTTTGCTGCAGCAGTTTCAGTACCGTGTTCCGTTTTTCGTTCAGTATTTGGAGGCCGATCATCAATCCTTTGCCGCGGATTTCTCCGATATCAACTGATTGCAGGTTATGTAACTGTTTTTTGAAATATTCTCCGACTGTACGGATATGGCGTAGGCGGTTTTCATCCAGAAGCTTTAGCGTAGAAATGATACCGGTGCATGTCAGAGGATTGCCCCCAAATGTCGACGTGTGAATATTGCGGGGAATTTTTTGCGCAATAGATTCGTTGACAACGGTTACACCTACAGGTATACCGCCGGCGATTCCTTTTCCAAGGCACAAAATATCCGGTTCAACGTTTTCCCACTGGCTTGCAAGGAATTTGCCCGTTCTACCGGTCCCTGCCTGAATCTCGTCGAAAACCACCGGCACGTCATGTTCATGGCAGATTTTTTTTATTTGTTCGAGGTATCCTTTTGCCGGACTCTGGAGTCCGCCTTCACCTTGAACCGGTTCTAGTATAAAGGCCGCAGTGCGATTGTCCAGCACTTTTTTCACGGCAGAGACTGAATTATATGGGACGAATACAACATCCAGTCCGAACGGTTCGAATGGCTTACGGTATTTTTCACCGTATGTGACCGACAGTGCACCGAGCGTTTTGCCGTGATAACTGTGTTCGACGGCGATTATTTTTTTCTTTCCGGTCGCCACCACAACGAACTTCAGCGCCGCTTCGATCGCCTCGGCACCCGAATTGGAAAAATACAGTTGGGAGAAATTGCCACAACGATTGATAAGCTCCTGGGCAGCCAATGATCTCTTCTCAGTATTGAAACTTCCGTGCAGATTCGAAAGTGTTTTCAGTTGATTGGTCAATGCATTCGTAATGTACGGGTTGTTGTACCCGAATATGTTCACACCGTAATTGCTCATCATGTCAAGATACATTTTACCGCTTTGGTCATACAGGTATAAGCCATTTCCCTTTACCAGGGTAATTCCTCGGTTTGGATACGTATTTAATATGAATTTCTGCTGCAAAAATTGATAGTTCTTCATATCGGAAATCATAAATGTTGAATAACAAATCACAAATCAATAACAAATATCCACATTTCAAACATTTAAAAATTTAATATTGATTTGCTATTTAATATTTATTAGTTGTTTAAACTATCGTTGTTCCTTTTCCTTTAAGTACAGAACTTATGGGGTTTTTGATTCTTCCGTCACCGAAATGAATATTTTTTACCCCAAGTTCCAATGCTTTTTGTGCGCCGAGCAGTTTCTTTTTCATTCTTCCCTGAGCATAGAGCATATACTTTCCTATGTCTTTACCCGGAATTGTTTTTATAAGACTCGACGGATTCTCAAAGTTTCTTAAAAGACCCACTGCCTCAAATAAATATACGAGATTTTCGGCACGCATACTCGCTGCTGTTACGGCGGCCGCCCAGTCGTTATCCGTATTGACGATTTCGTATTCATAACTGATTGCCGGAGCCGAAATCACCGGTACGTATCCGCTTTTCAAGAGTGCATCCAACAAATGTGTATTTATTTTTTCCACTCTGCCTGTTTTGTTGCCCTTCAGCAATTTTGTTTTATTTCTCTCCTTGACCAGAAGTTCTTTTTTTGGTTTTGCTTCCCAAAGGTTTCCGTCTACGCCTGACAATCCGATTGCCCGTATGCCGTGCCGCAGGAACATGGCGACGATTTGCTTGTTGACGAGACCGCTGTATACCATCAGAAATATCTCAATTGCTTTTTCGTCGGTATATACACTTGAAATGCCGGACGGAGACGTGACCGTTTTTGTGGGCGAACCTAATTGTTTGGCTATTTCGTCACGTTTGACGCTCGCACCGTGTACCACCACGAATGATTCCTTTTTCTGCAAAGATGCAATATCGTCGGCCACGAAATCCCAGTTGATAGTCGAACCTCCGCCGATCTTTACGACGATCATATTTAGATAGGATGAAGTCCGGGAAATTCTAATCCCGAGGACTCGGGGAATCCGTACATGATGTTCATCGCCTGGACGACCTGTCCCGCGGTTCCTTTCACCAGATTGTCGATGGCGGCTATGACAACCAGCCGTTTTGATTCGTGGTCCATTTCGAAGCCGATATCGCAATAATTCGTTCCTTGCAGAATTTTGGGTTCGGGAAACCGGTAGTTACCATGCCGTTCCTTAACCATTCTGATAAACAGCTCGTTTCCGTATTCGGTCCGGTATGCTTTCCAAACGTCTTTTTCCGTCACTGAAGAGACGGGTATCGAGTGAATAGTAACTAGTAAACCTCTGACAATATCCAAGGTTGTCGCGGTGATGGCAACATCAAGATGAGTTTTGTATGGAGAAAGTTCTTGTAGAATCTCTGCCGTATGGCGGTGGCCGGTTGGTTTGTATGTCCGTACGACACCGGCGCGTTCAGGATGGTGCGAGGACAATGAAGGTTTCAGTCCGGCCTGTGAACTGCTCATTTTTGCGTCAATAATGATTCGATCTTCGATCAGTCCGTGTTTGATCAAAGGATACAGTGCCAGAATTGAAGCGGTAGCTTCGCAACCTGCGCCGGAAACATAGGACGCTTTCCTGATTTCGTTACGGTGGAGTTCGGCAATCCCGTAAACAAATCGAGGGAGCATTTCGGGATTGGCGTGTTTCTGATGATACCAATGTTCAAACAGGGATTCGTCATGGATCCGGTAGTCTGCCCCAAGATCTATAATTTTTTTCGCGTATGTTTTCAGGTGCGGCACGAGTTTCATGGATTCGCAGTTGGGAAGTGCTACAAAAAGGAGGTCGCATTTTTCGAGATCGGCGGGGTCGTTGAAGACAAGGTCTGTTTTTTTTCTCAAATTAGGATGGACCAGCGTTACCGGTTGACCGGCAAACTGGCGTGATGTCACCTGGTGGATTTTAACTTTCGGATGGCTGAGCAGGATGCGGAGAATTTCTCCGCCGGCATATCCCGATGCGCCATAGATAGAAGCCGTAATCATAAATTTATTGCGGCAATTTATATCCTGTTATAAGCTATTTTAACACAATAATCTATTATAGCACCGGAAATGCTTACTCCCGTGGGTGTCTCCGAGTTTTTGAATTCGGTGGTATGGTTTACTTCGTTGATCATAAGTCCGTCTTCCGTCTCAAAAATATCCATTGAGAGAATGCCTGGACCGATAGCCTTGGCGGCCTTTTCCGAAATCGATGAAAGCTCTTTGGTCACCGGACAGTTCGATGCGACGCCACCTCGGGCGGTGTTCGTTATCCAATGCGGCGAATTGCGGTAGATTGCGCAGATTGTTTTTCCATCGATGACGTATGACCGGATGTCACGGCCCGGCTTCTTGACGTATTTTTGGATGTAGAAGGATTTCTGGTGAGGCGAACCGAGCACGTCCTTGTGTTCGAGCACGGTTTCAAGCGCATCGGTGTCGTTTATTTTTGCGAGTAGGCGTCCCCACGATCCAAGTGGAGGTTTAATGACAACCGGAAAACCACCGAGTTGCTCAATTGCTTCAATAGCGTGCGTCTCGTTAAACACCATGGCAAAAGGCAGAGTAGCTACGTGTGCTTTTTGAAGCGCCAGAGATGTAACAAACTTGTCTTCACATATTTTGGCAACCGCCGAAGAATTGATGACCGGTATGTCCAGTGATTCAAAAAAATACGTCGCATGCAAACCCTTTACAGTCGAAACACAGCGTTCCAAAGCTACATCGAAATCGACTTTGTATGTTTCGCGGTTAAAAACCTGTTCGCGAACGTCGACGAGATTGATTTTGGCATTGCGTATTTTTGCAGCTTCGATAATCAGTTTTTCGTCGCCGCGAATAGTAGAATGGAGAAGTCCGATCGTAACCATAGTTTATTCTCCCCAGTCTTCTTCCACAGCAGGAGCTTGTTCAAGAGTTGCGAAAGATCCTTTCATTCTGGAAACGACAAGGCGCGAATGGCATTCGGGACAACTGATAATCTCGGACTCTTCGGTATTTTTTTGAAGAGTTACCGGTGCGTCACAAATGGGACATGTTGTTTTCATATGTTTGAAAAAATTGGTAATGGTGTAATAGTATACGGCAACATTCCAAATAGCAATTTTTTGATTAAAATAAACAAAAATAATAATAAATGTTTAAAATTTAACAAACTAACGAATCATCACTCGTGAAATATGACCCTTTTCTTGTATCTGGTGCAATTTCTGGAGATTGGGTGAAAGTGACTCAGTTAGAGCAATAGCTTCTATTCCTAAAGTACGTAACTGGAATAAAAAAACTAATACACCAGGATTTTGAGTAAGAACTAATTCACCGTTAAGAATACACATATCAAGTTTTCCGCGATTTGTTCGGCGATCAGCAAGCCAAGTTTGCGCCGGCGGTATACCTTCAAAACATTTGAGAACTTTCGCTTTATTTCCTGATAATAATGCTTGTGTAAACCACCAGCTATTTCTCAACGGATCTACTATAAATGCCTTTTTTACCATAGAAAAATTATATGGAATAGAAACACTTTGTCAATTTTATAAATAATATTGACAAAATTGTTATTTTAAGTTAAAATCTTAACACCTTTAAATTAATATTTAATTTTAAGGTGTAAACACGCAAACTATGATTACGATTCCCGAAGTTGTCGAACAAATTGTCGTTTCATCTCCATTCTTTGAGGAAGGATTGAGTAAAAAAATCATTAACTGTTCTGCTTTGGCCAGACAGTTAAGACCCGCAATAGAAAAGCGACTATTTAGGAAAGTGCAAAACGGCGCGATACTCATGGCTTTAAGAAGGTTGTCAAGGAAAATGAAACACATAAGTGGATTCAATACTGTTTTAAGTTCTCATAATGATCTCATCGTGCGTTCCAATCTGGTTGAGTTTGTAATGAATAATACCGATTTCCTGATAGACATGCACAAGTATCTGATAAATCTGGCCGAACAGGAAGAGCAGTACTTCATGACCATCACAGAGGGGATATTTGAAACTACGATCATTGCAAGTAACGAGCTTTACAGTCAGATAAAAAAAGTATTAGCAGAGGGCCAAATCATTACGGAGCTGAAAGATCTTTCGTCCATTACGATCCGGTTGCCTAAAGAAAATATCTATATGCCCGGACTCTATTATCATTTTCTCAAAGCGCTTGCATGGAAGAGGATAAATATAGTGGAAGTAGTATCCACATATACGGAAATAACACTGGTTTTGGACAATAAAGAGGTTGATCGTGCTTTCTCGGTATTGAAAAGATCAATAGCTTCTGAAGTTATTTGATCTGGAGGATTTTATACTTGATTTTACCTACGGGAATATCCACTTCTACGTATTCGCCGACTTTTTTACCCAGTAATGCCTTACCGATAGGGGAGGTGTGGGAAAGTTTCTTGTTCATAGGATCGGCTTCGAATTCGCCGACGATCTGGAATTCTTCTTTATTCCCGTCAGCTTCAACCGTGACCGTAACGCCTACGTCAACGTGATG
>CAZFQZ010000002.1:0-51146 GCA_964521305.1 uncultured Gammaproteobacteria bacterium | reverse complement strand
TAGGTATTAGATATTAGGAATTAGACATTATGCTTAAGATTGCACTCACCGGTTCAACCGGTCTTATAGGTTCTCGAATCACCGAACTTCTGGATAATGAATTTGAGTTTGCGCATATACTCCAAACGGAAGTGGATATCACGAACAAGGAACAAATCCAAAAGAAAATCGATAATATCGATTTCGATATTTTGCTTCATCTGGCTGCATACACCAATGTTGACGCTGCCGAAACGCAAAGGGAACTCGTATACGACATAAACGTGAACGGTACGAAAAACGTGTTTGATGCGGTGCAGGACAAAGGGAAAAAATTCATCTATATTTCAACCGATTTCGTATTCGACGGCACCAACCCGCCGTACAACGAAGACAGCACGCCGAATCCATTGGGGTATTATGCCCAAACTAAATTTGAAGGAGAACGCATTGTAAATCCGTCGTCGGGCAAAGAAGCGATGATTATCCGGCTGGCTTATCCGTACCGAACTGCATTTGAACCGAGAAAAGACTTCGTCAGATCGATCATCGCATCGCTTAACCAATCAAAAGAACTCAGTATGGTAGCTGACTCTACGATAACGCCGACGTTCGTTGACGATATCGCAACCGCTTTGCGCAATCTGTTTATGCATTTTGATGCGAAAACGTATCATCTTGTCGGAGCATCAAGCATGTCTCCATATGATGCCGCTATAATGATAGCCGATACATTCGCGTTGAACAAAAATCTGGTGAAACCGATAACGTTTGCCGAATATACATTAAACAAAGCACCACGACCCCAATACTCTGAGATTGAAACCAAGCATACCCGTCTGTTCAATATGAAAACATTCGAACAGGGCTTGAAAGAACTCAAAAAGCAAATTGAAAAATAGCCTTGTTTCTTGTATCATAAATACTTATGACTATTACGGTTGTAGGACACGGGTACGTCGGACTTGTTAGTGCTTGCGTATTCGCCGATTTCGGAAACGACGTCTGGGTCGTTGGACATACGGCTGAAAAGATACGGCGTTTGGAATCAGGAGATCCCATCATCTACGAGCCGGCCCTCAAGGAACTCCTCCAGAAAAACCTGCAGGCAAACAGATTACGTTTCACCTTGGACTATCAGGATGCAATTCCCGTATCTAACATCGTGTTCATCGCAGTCGGAACACCGCCGAAAGCAAACGGCGAAGCAGATTTTTCTGCGGTACTTGAAGTCGGGAAAAACATCGCGAAAAATCTCAAAAAATCGTTTACGGTGGTTTCCTGCAAGAGCACGGTTCCCATCGGAACGAATAAAAAAATAGAAGAAATCCTGCTGAAAAACAAACCGAAGAATACGGAAGTCGCGGTGGCATCATGCCCGGAGTTTTTGCGGGAAGGAACCGCGATATATGACACCCTGAATGCGGACCGCGTTGTCATCGGATCGGATTCAAAAAAAGCGATCGATATGTTGATTCAGCTCCATAAACCTATAAACGGCAAGCGCGTCATCACCAATTTGTCTTCTGCAGAACTCATCAAATATACTTCCAACGCCATGCTCGCCATCAAAATTTCATTCGCAAACCTGATCTCATTCTATTGCGAAAAGAACGGTGCAGATGTCGAACAAGTGCTCGACGCCGTCGGCCTGGATCGAAGAATCGGCAGGATTTTCATGGACCCGGGAGTGGGTTATGGCGGTTCGTGCCTGCCGAAAGATGTTATGGCCTTGATCGAAATGGGAAAAGCCCTGAACATAGACACTACATTCCTCGAAGCTGCAGAAAAAATTAACACGCAATCGCGCATAAATCTTTTGGAAAAAATCCTTAAACACATTCCCGGCAAGCGCATTGCCATCTGGGGATTGAGCTTCAAACCCAATACTGATGACATCAGATTCGCGCCGTCGCAGTATCTCATCAAAACTCTTTTGGAGAAGAAATTCATTGTCTACGCCTACGATCCCGCAGCAATGAGGAATATCAAAAAAATGTTCGACAGAACGATCAATCTGTGCAAAAATCCCTATGAAGCAGCAAAAAATGCGGACGGATTGGTCGTTTTGACCGAGTGGAATGAATTCAAACAAATTGATTTTTTGAAATTGAAAAAACTCATGAAATTCCCCTATATCTTTGACGGGAGAAATATGCATACGCCGGACACGCTCAGGAAACTCGGTTTCGCCTATTATTCGGTTGGCAGATTACCCGTTCACCTATCTCCATGAAGGTATTTATCACCGGAGCGGCAGGATTCATCGGATCAAATCTTGTTAACTACCATCTTTCTCTGAACGATGAGGTGTATGGACTCGATAATTTCGTTACCGGCATGCGAGAAAATATCACTCATGCCCTGAAAAACAAGAGTTTCCATTTCACCGAAACGGATCTCATCAACTATTCGTTTACAGACATACCTTCCGTTGATATCGTCTATCATCTGGCTTCACCAGCGTCACCTATCCAATATAAAAAACACCCCATACAGACGCTTCGCGTCAACAGTGAAGGAACATACCGGACTTTAGAATTCGTGAAAAAATCGGGAAGCAAAACGTTTGTCCTGGCATCGACGTCCGAAGTATACGGCGATCCCGAAATACATCCGCAGCCGGAAACATATTGGGGAAACGTCAACACGGTCGGTCCCCGCGCGTGCTATGACGAAGGCAAACGGTACGCCGAAGCACTGTGTTACAGCTATATCCGAAAATACGATCTGGATGTCCGCATCGCGCGCATTTTCAACACCTACGGTCCGAACATGGAGCAGAACGACGGCCGGGTAATTTCAAACTTCATTATGCAGAGCCTGACGGGTAAACCGCTGACCGTGTACGGAACCGGCAAGCAAACCAGATCGTTTTGCTTTATTTCGGATATGGTATCAGGATTGCACAAACTTGCGACAACTCCCTATCTTAAATCTGAAATCATCAATATAGGCAATCCGGACGAACGCACGATCATAAATCTTGCAACATATATCCAGCAAAAAACAAAAACAACATCAATAATAAAATCGTGCGCTATCGACGGCGATGATCCTAAACAGCGCCAGCCCGATATAAGCAAAGCGAAAAAGATGCTCGGTTGGCAACCGACGGTTCCGCTGAACAAAGGACTGGATAAAACAATCACCTATTTCAAAACCAGATATTTATGAAGAAAGCTCTTATTATTCTTCCCACGTACAACGAAGCCGGCAGTATAGAAGAATTGGTGCACAAGATCTTCGGACAACAACAAAAAGTAAACCGATGGGAGCTCCACGTGCTGATTGTAGACAGTTATTCGACGGATGCAACGCCCCGGATCGTTAAATCGCTCATGAAAGAAAATCCTCGCCTGTATATGATAGAAATGAAAAAGGAAGGGTTGGGAAAAGCATATATCAACGGATTTACGTACGGTATCGAACAGGTACGTGCGGATGTCATGTTTGAGATGGACGCTGATCTGTCCCATGACCCGGATGATATCCCGCGGTTCCTAAAAAAAATTGATGAGGGAGCGGATTTTGTCGTGGGATCACGATATATGGATGGTGGATCGATACCGGATGATTGGGGGTTGCACAGGAAAATCCTTTCGGTTGGTGCAAATCTTTTTATCAGATTAGGTATGGTAAAATTCAAGACGACCGAGTGGACGAACGGATACCGTGCACTCAGATCAAGCCTCGTGAAACATGCATTCCACCATATCAGAAATTACTCAGGATACGTCTTTCAGGTTGCATTTCTGGACTACGCCATCAAACATAACGCCAAAACCGCTGAAATTCCGGTGCATTTCAAGGATAGAACATCAGGTTATTCCAAAATCGACGCAACGCAATACATCGTTCATTCAATCTTATACGTATTGCAGAATTCTTCGTTCATCAAGTTTGCGACTGTGGGCGTGAGCGGATTCATCATAGATTTTACCGTGTCGCATATCGGCATCGATATCCTCCATAAGCCTGTGTGGATATCGACACTGATCAGCGCGGAAACCGCCATCATATCCAATTTTACCTGGAACAATCTCTGGTCATTTTCCCACAAGCGCATCGCAAACAGCGCCGCAGAAGTTATCCCGAGTTTTATTAAATTTAATTCGATCGCATCCGGTTCACTCGTCATACAAACCGTCGGCGTACAACTATTCGCTACATGGCTGGGAAGAGATCATTGGTATATATATAAAATATTCATCATCGCATTTCTCATCATTCCATACTCATACATTCTCTATAACAGGTTCATCTGGAAAAATAGGGAAGCAGCTATTCCTTTGTAGCGTATTCTGCAGATATCCAGCCTGTCGTAAAGGTTCCTGAAACAAGTCCTGCAGGGTTATCATTATATTGTATCTTGTACCAGTTGGTTTGCTCGTCCAGGAGTTTATATTTGCCTCCTGATTTTATTTTCGCTTCTTCGGACGCGTTGATCGATGCGTCGTCGCGAACCCGCAGCCATCCCTGGTCCGTGTTGTTGATCGTCACATACCCCGGTTGTCCTGTTGACGCAGGTTCGGTTTGCGCACTTGCCGTTGCAACGGACGGCGCCGGTGTGGGTGTCGGCGTCAACGAAGATTGCGTCTGATCAATGGCCAACTTGATATATGCGCTTACCCTATAGCCGGAATCGATGTTGACTTTCTGCGTTCTCCTTAAAAAACCCGGCATGAATACGGAGATTTCATGCTCACCTTTTGGCACGTCCTGCATGATAAGCGATGCCACGCCTTTGTCGTCGTTATCCAAAGTCACAATGGCACCTGGAGGATCGGTTTCCACATACACCTCACCGTATCCGTCTTTTATCGGAGAGTTCATGGGCCTGGTCGTGAATATTTCACCCGCCGAGGTGACGTCCGAAACGCCAAGTTCCCTGTTTACGTACGTCAACGCATTTTTGTAAACAGATATTTTACCGTTCCATGATGCGGTATCAGTTGCCGTTCCCTCGGGTATGAGTTTCAATTGATAATCCCCGATTTTCAATTTGTAATTGTCGAGCGGCGTCTTTCCGACTGCTACGTTATCCACGAATACGGAAGCGACCGGTGAGGAAATTACTTTCAACGAACCGAATACGTTTTGCCTGTCGAGGATGAAAAACCGCATAATGATAAAAAGGATAAACAGAACAACCAAAATGAATAGAAGAATTAGTTTGCTTTTCATGGCCTATTATGCACTATTGTATACTATCTCTATTTGAATTTTCAACCGGTAGAGTATTCATTTTTGTGTTATGATAATAGCCATGATAAAAAAACATATAATTACCAATCTCGAAAAAATTGTTTCGTCCATGACCAATACTAAAACGAGGATAGATCTTGAGCAACCTGAGGATCTCGGACATGGAGATTACACCACTACCATTGCGTTGAAACTAGGCAAGATTATGAAAAAAAATCCGCTCGAGATAGCGCAGGAGATCGTAACGAAATACCCGCGTCACGAAGGTGTTTCCGATGCCGAAGCAATCAAACCGGGATTCATCAATTTCTGGATCGCGGAAGAAACCCTGCTGGCAACAATACGACAATCTGCCGAAACACGCTTTTCCTTCCCGCAGGTTCATCTCGGAAAACGGAACAAAATCATGATTGAATACGCGCATCCCAATACGCATAAATTATTTCATATCGGGCATCTGCGCAACATTACAATCGGGGAAGCGATCGTCCGCATGTTCGAAGCGACGGGAAATATACTGATCAGGTCAAACTATCAAGGCGATGTCGGGCTGCACATAGCGAAGTGCTTATACGCTGTTAGAAATAATCAATCGGAAATTAAAAAATTAACATCGTTGCGGGAAAAGATCCGGTATTTGGGAAAAGCATATTCCGAAGGGCAAAAAGCATACGACAAAGACGAAAAAACGAAAAACGAGATCAACGAAATCAACCGGATGATCTATAACCAGGACGAATCAATCGTCGGCTTGTGGAAAGAAACCAGGCAATGGAGTCTCGATTATTTTGACGCGATCTATAAACGGCTTTATTCCCGTTTCGACCGCCTGTATTTCGAAAGCGAAAATGCGAAGCGCGGCGTCGAAATAGTACATGATGCAATAAAAAAAGGCATTCTCGAAAAAAGCGAGGGCGCCATCATATTCAACGGGAAAAAGTACGGCGTCGATACACGAGTCTTCATCAATTCTCTTGGATTTCCAACATATGAAGGCAAGGAACTGGCGCTTGCCGAAAAGGAATTTTCCGAGTTCGGCGAACTGGATACATGCATCCATCTCACGACGCCTGAACAAAAAAGCTTTTTCAACACCACATTCAAGGTCGAAGAACTCCTGAACCCGTCAAAATTCAAGGACCGCCAGTTCCATTTGACGTATGAATGGGTCCAGCTTAGAGGCGGCAAAATGTCATCCCGCCAAGGAAACGTTGTTGAAGGCGAATGGTTGATCGACGAAACCAAGAAAAAAATCAATGAACTTTTTGGCTGTAGCGAAGATGTGGCCGAAACGCTCGCCGTTGCGGCGGTCAAATACTCCTTTCTGAAAAACAGCGTTTCAAACACCATTGTGTTCGACATCAACGAATCGGTTTCCTTGGAAGGGAATTCGGGTCCATATCTTTTATATTCCTATGTCCGCTGCCACAGTGTGTTGGAAAAAACAAAAGACGCCCTTGATGTCTCCCGAGTGCCGAAACTTCAGGAAGAGGAGACTGCGCTTTTCCGCACACTCTACCAATTCCCGGAAGTAGTAGGAAATGCTGCGTCGAATTTCGCCCCCAATTATATCGCGACGTATTTATTTAATATAACTCAACAGTTCAACCTGTTCTATCAGAAATGCCCCATATTAAAAGCCGACGGCGACGCAAAAACATTCCGCCTCCTTTTAACCAAAGCAACCGCCGAAACGATAAAAAAAGGGCTGGATTTGCTGGGGATAAAAACGGTAAACAAAATGTAATACACGTATGGTCTTATTCATCTGTTCAAACTGCGGCTACGGATCGGCTTCGTGGATCGGCAAATGCCCTGATTGCGGCAAATGGAACACCCTCGTCGAAAAGCCTTCCTTCTCCCAAACATCAGAGGGTAAAAAAGAACGCGTGAAAAAAATATCCATCACTTCGCTTAAAAAAATCGCCAGCAGCCCAAAAAAAAGAAAATCAACCGGGGTTTATGAGTTCGACAGGGTTCTCGGCGGAGGATTCATATCCGGCGAAGTTATTTTGTTGACCGGAGAACCGGGTATCGGAAAATCCACATTAGTGCTCCAATCCCTTCAAAACTCGAAGACTCTTTATATTTCAGGTGAGGAATCCGCCGAACAGATCAAAGACCGCGCCGACCGGTTGGCAATTAACATGGATCATTTCCTGTTTTCCAATGACCTGCAGATCGAGGGAATCATCGAAGGCGTCAAAGACATCAAGGATTCGCTGGATGTGATCGTCATCGACTCGGTACAAACCGTCTATTCCAATACTGTCGAAGGATCTGTCGGCAGTATCAGTCAACTAAAAGAAGTTGCGAAAAAGATAATTACTTTTGCCAAGCAAAACAATATCACTGTTTTACTCATCGGACACGTCACCAAGGAAGGCGAGATAGCCGGGCCTAAAACACTCGAACACTTCGTCGACTGCGTTTTGAACTTTGAAGGGGAAAAAGTGTCGCATTACCGTCTTCTTCGAGCATCGAAAAACCGTTTCGGTCCGACAGACGAAATCGGTATCTTCGAAATGAAAGAGAATGGTCTTGCAGAGGTTAGCAACCCTCTGGTATTCCTTGAAAACAAACAGGGAATGGAGCCGGGAAAAGCAATAGTCGGCGTACCCCAAGGCAAGCGCCCTTTGTTTTTTGAAATCCAGACATTGGTGGCACCAACCGTCTTATCTGTTCCAAGGCGCGTGGTGAAAGGAATGGATTACAATAAGATCCTACTGCTGCTTGCAGTCGCTCGCAAATACCTTCATTTCAGACTCGACCAATACGATATATATGTCAATATCGTCGGCGGCATTTCCGTCTCGTCGCCTGCGGCAGACCTCGGTTTTTTGGCGTCGCTTGTTTCATCATTCAAAAACATTCCTTTACGAAAAAACATACTCTTTGTCGGCGAAGTCGGATTACTCGGTGAAATACGGCCGGTATATTTCCAGGAAAAAATAATCTCTGAAGCGCAACGCCTCGGATTCAGAAAAATATATTCACCTGCGACTATTGAAAAAGTGCAGCAATTAAATGCGTTGAAGTAAAAACTATTGCGGCGATTTTTTCACATAGGTTTCCGTGAATGCCGCCTGTTTTCCGTTAGCCCCAACGATCTGTATTATCAGTTGGTTTTTCCCTTCATGGAGGGGTAAATCGTATTCGAACATCCCGTATTTATCTTGGAATATCCGTTCTCCGAATATGGTTATTGCCGCATCTTTATCCGTTCGCCCGACAAACCGCAGCTTATCCTCGACGGTATACGATACTTTTTGCGGAGAAATAACCGTTAACTCGGGTGGAGACAGGTACTGTTTGAGCTGATAGCCGAAATAACCAAAGAAGATCAAAAAAATAACAGCAAGGATTATCATGGCGACACGCTTGGTTTCCGGCGTCAAATATTGGGAAGAAACGCGTTTTTTAAAACTGATTTCTTCACTGCGTTCGTAATCCCTTCTGAAAAATGCAAGCATTTTTTTCGGATCGAGCCCGAGATATTCCGAATAGTTTTTGATAATTCCTGTAATGTAAATCTTGGAGGAGAAAAAATTCCAGTTGTTACATTCAATTGCTTCTAGGAATTTGATACGTACTTTGATTCGCTTTTCTACTTCTTTGGTTGGTATATTTTGCTTTTCCCTGGTTTTTTTGAGAATATCGCCGACAGTAAGCATTAAAAATTAACCTTATTGATCTAATTTCTAATTGATCTACATAAACCCTTATTGGACAATGGTGAATTTTTTAGAAATTAGGTTAATGAGGAATTAGAAATCTAGCGTCTCTAGGTTCGTCCTGTATATTCCCCTGTTTCCGGATTCACCGTTATTGTTTCTCCGACCTTTATAAATATCGGCACCATGACTTTTGCGCCGGTTTCCAGGGTAACCTGTTTTTTCGCCCCTGAGACCGTATCGCCTTTGGCCGCATCTTCCGCTTCAATTATTTTTAATTTGACGCTTAATGGAGCACGGATCGTTAATGCTTTATCATCGTGAATGTAGACATACATGGTATCGCCTTCCTTAAAGAAATTGGCAACGCTGCCAACCACATTCAGTGGAACTGCGTATTGGTTATATGTCCTGCCGTCCATATAGTAACAGTGTTCGTTATCCTTGTATAAATACTGCATTTCGATGCTTTCAACCTCCAGTGTTTCCACTTGTTCGTTTGATTTATAGGTATATTCGATATTTTTCCCCGACATGAGATTCTTGATCCTTGTTTTCATAAGCGCCGAGCCTTTTCCCGGAGAGTAAAAATCAGCTTTTTGTACCTGCCAGATTTCGTTCTGGTAAAATACGAAATCGCCTTTTTTCAAATTACCCGCATTTGTTTTCATAGGTGATAAAGAAACAGATAGAGCATATTGTAACATGTGCACCCCATGTTGGTCAAACTATTACAGTTCTTTTTCCAGTTCTTCGAGAAGTTTTCTCGCCTTCGCAGAAATTTTCTCTGGCACATCGATCGCGTACACTACATACTCATCGCCTTTCCTGCTCGAGTTGGGATATGGGATGCCTTGTTCGCGCAACCGGACGGCTGTTCCCGATTTGGTTCCCGGCCTTACCTTCAATTTTACGTTGCCGTGAATGGTCGGCACGTCAACCGTGCCGCCAAGCACTACCATGGCGTAGGGAATTTTTTTCTCCAGATAAACATCCTGCCCCTCCCTTTTGTAAAACGGGTGCGGTTTAACCCGTACCACGACGTCAAAATCGGAAAACCGGATTCTTGACCCGTTATCAACACCTGCGGGAATTTTTATGGTTTTCCTGCTTCCTTTGATGACCGTATCCTTGCTCGCTCCGTGCACTGCGTCATCAAACGTCAATTCCAGTTCATATACATCCCGGTGCTGTCTTCGTCCTCCTGAAAACGGTGACTGGAATCCGAAGAATTGTTCGAAGATCTCAAATGGATCAGTAAATCCTCCGAAATCTGCACCTTCAAACGGATTTCCCTGACCCTCCATGTTCGTATAGGTGTACGTGAAGGGGTCTTGCCTATATGAATATCCACCCGGTTGTCCCGCCCCTCCGAATCCACCACGCTCAAATGCGTCACTTCCGTACTGGTCATAGACCGACTTTTTTTTCGAGTCGGACAATACCTCATACGCTTTATTGATTTCCTTGAATTTCTGTTCCGCCTCGGGAGATTTGTTACGATCAGGATGCCATTTCAACGCTTGTTTCCGATACGCCGCTTTTATTTCGGCGGCGGACGCGTTTTTCGAGACGCCGAGAACTTCGTAATAGTCTGCCATATGTTTAATTTACCACTTCACCTTCTTCGACGTCTTTTTTATCTGCGGAAGCTTTATCTGAAGCTGATTCTTCATCCTTGTTTCCTACGGATTGGGTATCAGACGGCTGTTGTTGACCCTGCTTGTTGTACATCGCCTCCCCTACTTTTGAGAGTGCGTCCGAAAGTTCTTTGGTTTTGTTCTCCATCTCCTCGACCGTACCTTTTTCCAGCCTGTCTTTCAGATCCTTGATTTTTTTCTCGATATCCTCTTTCACGTCCTTGACGATTTTATCGCCGGCATCCTTCAAAGACTTTTCAGCGACATAGACCATATTATCCGCCTTATTCCGCACCTCAATCTTTGCTTTTTCCTTGGTATCTTCTTCCGCGTGCTTCTCGGCCTCCTCTTTCATCTTGGAAATTTCGTCCTTGGTTAATCCGGTCGAACCGGTCAGACGAATGCTTTGTGTTTTGCCGGTCGCTTTATCTTTTGCGGTCACGGTCAAAATACCGTTCGCATCGATATCAAACGTCACTTCTATCTGCGGAACGCCGCGCGGTGCCGGCGGGATACCCTCGAGAATGAAACGACCCAGGGATTTGTTATCTTTTGCCATTGGCCGCTCACCCTGCAATACATGGATCTCAACCTGGGTCTGATTATCACCGGCTGTTGAATATACTTCTGTTTTGCTTGTCGGAACCGTCGTATTTCTAGCAATCATCGGCGTGGTCACTCCTCCAAGAGTCTCGACTCCGAGTGTCAAAGGCGTTACATCCAGCAATACCACGTCTTTTGTCTCTCCGGTCAAAACACCTGCTTGGATTGCGGCTCCTATTGCAACGACTTCATCAGGATTCACCGATCTGTTAGGTTCTTTTCCGAAGAATTTTTTCACTTCCGCGATAACCTTTGGCATCCTGGTCATTCCTCCGACCAAAACAACTTCATCGATTTTCGAAACATCTGTCTTTGCGTCCTTCAGACATGCCTTAACCGGTTCAAATGTCTTTTCAATCAGGTTACCCACCAGCGATTCAAGCTTCGCTCTGGTCAGTTTGATGACCAGATGCTGCGGCTGATTATCCTTGACCGTAATGAACGGCAGATTGACTTCTGCTTCCATCGAGGTTGATAATTCGATTTTTGCTTTCTCTGCCGCATCACGCAATCGTTGTAACGCCTGGGGATCTTTGCGCAGATCAATACCATTGTCTTTTTTGAATTCGTCCGCCAAATAATCCAAAATAACCTTGTCAAAATCATCTCCGCCAAGGTGGGTATCGCCGTTCGTTGCCTTGACTTGGAATACACCTTCGCCAAGTTCAAGAACCGTAATATCAAATGTTCCACCGCCAAGATCATAAACCGCAATGGTATGCGAATGCTTTTTATCCAGACCATATGCTAAAGCAGCTGCAGTCGGTTCGTTCAGGATACGAACAACCTCGAGACCTGCAATCTCTCCTGCCTGTTTGGTCGCCTGTCGCTGCGAGTCGTCAAAATATGCGGGGACCGTGATGACCGCTTTATCGACTTTTTCACCAAGATACGCTTCAGCATCTGCCTTTATTTTTTGCAAAACCATAGCTGAAATTTCCTGCGGAGTGAATGTCTTTCCATCTACTTCAACGTCAGCCATCTCATCGCGGCCTTCCTTGATTTTGTACGGAAGCCATTTCATGTCATACTTGATCGATTCGTCCGTGTATCTTCTTCCCATCAACCGCTTTACCGAAAAAATGGTATTTTTCGGGTTGACCACCATCTGGCGTTTGGCCACATCACCCACCACTCGCTTGATCGGGTCAACGACCGACGGAATCACGTTCCTGCCTTCCTGGGAATGGATAACTTTCGGCTTTCCACCTTCCATAACTGCAACACATGAGTTTGTTGTACCGAGATCTATACCGATTATTTTAGACATACGATTAAATTTAAAATTAATAATTAATAATTCAGGATCCTCTATTCTGATTTTTGAATTGTTTTCTTCTTACTCACTTTTACCTGTGCCACTCGCAATATTTTTCCATTAAACCCGTATCCTTTTCTTAAAACTTCTACGATTATGTTGTCTTTGTCGCCTTCGACAATATCCACGACCTCGGCAACATACGGGTCAAATTCCTTATTCATCACCTCGATCTCTTCCAATCCCGTTTCTTTCAGCGTCTTGTGGAACTGCTCTTTGATCATTTTTAGGCCCTGATCCTTGAAAAAAATCTCTGCTTTATCCAGGTTGTCAAGAAATGGCAAAAGTTTCAGGATCAGTCCGGTATTCGCACTCTTTATAAGTTGCGCCTTTTCATCGCCCATTCTTTGTTCGTAATTCTGATAGTCTGCCAACGCTCTCAGATATTTATGCTTGAGTTCCTCCACTTGCTTTTTCGTCCCTTCCAGTTCTTTTCTCAGCTGTTCAATCTCCTTGTGCGGACCATTCTCACTTTGCTGTCCATTTGAATGGCTCTGCTGATTTTGCTTGGTTTTTTTGTCATCCATACCGAATACGTTATCCCAATGTTCAACAACTTATTCCTATGTTTCCATGATTTCTCCAATCAGGTTGGAAAAATATCTGATCTGAGGGATTATTTCATCATAATACATTCGCTTCGGACCTACAACGCCAATAATGCCTTTGATGTGCGGATTCTGAAACTCGCCGAATACGCTCGCGCACGCTTCAAACATCGGATCTCTGAAATCCTCTTCGCCGAGTAGATACATAATCTCTTCCTGCAGGCGATCAAACTCATCCAATATCCGTTCCCAGTAATTCACCTGGTCGAGACGCTCAAACAGGTTTCTCGAAAGCGTGATGTCCAAAAATTCAGGTTGATTCAATAGATTCGCGACACCGGCATAATAGACATCTCCCGTATTGGTCGCTGCCAAAGACAAAAGTCCTGTTTTATGAGACAATACTTTTGTCGCCTGAGACAACATCCGGTGCATTTCCTGTCGTTCGTCCCATATGCTGTTTTTGTAGGAAACTTCGTCTGTGGTCGAAAGATCCTTTTGCTTCATCAAGTGTTTGATATAGAACCGGAATCCTTTAGCTGACGGTACGCGGCCCGAGGAAAAATGCGTTTTTTTTAGATATTCTTTTTTGGCAAGCTCAACCATCTCGTTTCTGATGGTAGCCGGTGATACGCCGAGCTTGTATTTTTTTTCAAGAATCTCCGATCCGACCGGTTCACCGGATTCGGTATATTCCTTAATGATAGTTCGTAAAATATCTATCTGCCTCTGGGTTAAATCTTCCATATTTTTATTCCCAACATTGTTCCATTTCTTCTCATAAATGTCGTGGTATTAGCAATATTAGTACAACTCTGCTAATCTGTCAAGGGGTATTGATGTTATAATTGAACCATGATTGCCTTACCCGCATTTGTCAAGGAGTTTATGGCGATATTCAGGAAAAACGGCTTTCAGATCTATGTGGTCGGCGGAGCGGTTCGCGATCTATTATTGGGCAGGAAAAAACAGAACGGTATAAACTGGGATTTTACCACTGATGCAACGCCGGAGCAGATACTGCGATTGTTTCCCGACGGCTTCTACAACAACAAGTTCGGTACAGTTGGGGTTTCGAAAGAAACAAAAGAAGGCAAACTACTCTTTGAAGTCACGACGTTCAGGAAAGAATCCGGATATTCCGATAAACGACACCCTGACAAAATCCAGTGGGCCGGAACTATTGAAGAAGATCTTGGCCGTCGTGACTTTACCATAAACGCCATGGCCCTTCGGCTTGTCCCACTCGCTCAAGGTAAACGTTCTTATGAAATAATTGATCCCTACGGCGGCAAAAAACATCTGAAGCAGAAACTCATTGCTGCTGTCGGCAATCCTGATGAGCGGTTTACTGAGGACGCGCTGCGTTTGATGCGAGGCATTCGGTTTGCATCGGAACTCGGATTCCTTATTGAAGATAAAACACGTGCATCCATCCAAAAAAAAGCTTCATTTATCGTGCGGATTTCCTGGGAGCGGATCAGGGACGAGCTTTTGAAAATCATGCAGAGCGACCATCCTGCGGAGGGGATCCTGTTCATGAAAAATTCTGGCCTGCTTGTTCAGATCCTACCTGAAGTAGATATTTGTTTTATGATTCCGCAGAAAAGTCCCCAACGCCACCATATTTATGATGTCGGCACGCATCTGGTTATGTCATTGAAATTCTGTCCGTCCAAAGATCCGATCACACGGCTGGCAACGCTTATGCATGACATCGGCAAAGCGAAAACGTTCAGGAAAGACAAAAACTCCGGCCTAATCACGTTTTACAACCACGAAGTCGTTGGCACGAAAATGGTTACGAACATTGCGGAACGCCTTAAACTTTCAAACGAGCAAAAGGAAAAACTTATCAGGCTGGTACAATATCATCAGTTTACAGTAAGCGAACTGCAGACCGATAAAGCAGTACGCCGCTTCATACGCGCACTCGGCAGACAGTATTTGCAGGATATGCTGGATCTGCGAACCGGGGATAGAATAGGTTCTGGCGCCACGCCGACCTCATGGCGTTTGGAATTATTTAAGAAACGCCTAGCTGAAGTACAAAAAGAGCCCTTTACCGTATCCGATCTGAAGGTCGACGGATACGATATCATGAACATTCTCAAGCTCAAACCCGGAAAAAGAATCGGAGAAATCCTGAAAAACCTGTTCGACAAAGTCGTTGACAAACAACTGGAAAACGATCGTAATAACCTGCTCGAAGAAATTGACAAGCTGAGAAATTAAGATGTTCTCAACGTTTGAACCTGTTTCAATGGCTTACGTGCGATAAAATCACATCTACAATTAATTGTAGTGCCTTGCGCTCGTTTTCTACGCTTGTTTTTTCACCATGGCCCGGATACATAATCGTTTCCTTCGGAAGTTTCACTATTTTTTTCAATGAATTCCTCACGTCTTTCCTACTACTATACGAATGATCATATCTACCTATTCCTTCTTTAAAAACCGTATCCCCGGTAAAGAGCACTCCTTTGTTCTTGAAGTAAAAGCATACGCTTCCCGGCGTATGTCCCGGCGTATAAACAATTTCAAATTTCAAACCTTTAATCTCAAGTTTTCTTTGCTTTAGGAATATGATATATTTCGGTGCAACTATCGTTGGTTTATATCCCAAAAAACGCTCAGCCGTCTCATCCAGCCGTTTTATCAGAAACATATCCCTGTCTCCTATGTAAAGCGGAATATCGAAACTCAGTTGTATTTCGCCTGCCGCCATGACGTGATCAAAATGCCCGTGCGTCGCAAACAGGGCTACAGGGTGCAGTTTTCTTCGTTGAACTTCCTCGAGAATGAAGGATGCGTCGTCAGCCGGATCAATGATGACACACGCGCTTCCTTCGATAGCGAAATAACAGTTAGCCTGAAGTTGTCCCAAGGGGAACGAAAGAATGTTCATGGTCCGTTATTTTTTTCTTTTATTTTCCAACCAAACAAGAACCGGCGTCGCGACAAATGGTGAAGAATACGTTCCCGTTACGGTACCGATCAGCAATGTTGCAACGAAAAACCTGATGGTTGCTCCGCCAAGGATCGTTAAGGCAAGAAGCATGAAAATGATGGTCATGGAATTATTCAAGGATCGAACCAGCGTTTCGGTCAACGCCTTGTTTGCCCCTACTGCCATGTCAGACGCTTCGCCGTAACTCCGGTATTCGCGGATCTTGTCGAAAATAACAATGGTGTCGTGCACTGAAAATGACATAGCCGTCAATATGGCAGTTACGAACATCGTATCGACCTGCGCACCGAAAAAATGCGAAAGCAGGGAATACGTCCCCAAAACGACCAGCAAATCATGAAACATCGCCAAAATGGCCGCGAACGCGAAGTTGAATCCCTTGAACGCAAAACTCATATACAGCAAAATGCCCATGATAGCCAGCACCGAAGCTACTAATGTTTTCACCATGGTTTCCTGGCCCAAAACCGGACCGACGGTTTCCGACTGGTTAACCGTTAATCGGGTGTTGAACGCTTTGGTCAAATCCTGCTTGATCATGTTTTCCGTTTTTTCATCAATGGCCTTTGTCCGTACGGACAATGTGTTGTTTTTCTCCCGGATACTGATGATGTCCGTTCTGTTTGCGGCGAATATGTTCCTGACGCGGTTAAGATCCATATATTTCGTCGAAATGTATTCTAGATTCGTTCCGCCGACGAAATCTATCGAAAGTATATACCCCCATCTGAACAGCGAAAATACGCCGGCGAGAATTACCGTCGCCGAAATAACGAAATAGAGCCACTTGTATTTCAGGAAATCAATCATTGTTTATAGAAAAAATCTATTAATCGTCTGGTTATAACGACTCCGGTAAACAAACTTGTAGCGACGCCTATTGCCAAAGTTAATGCAAAACCCCGTACCATGCCGAATTGAGGAAGGAAATCCCAATTCAACGGGTTAAATAATATGAACGCGACGATCAACGTCGTAATATTTGCATCCTTAATTGCGTCAATCGCCCTGCCGAATCCAAGACGGATCGCGATATCGAATTCCCTGCCTTTGCGCATCTCTTCCTTGATCCGTTCGAATATGAGAATGTTTGCATCGACCGCCATGCCAATCGAAAGAATAAATCCGGCAACGCCCGGCAATGTCAAAACTACCGGAATAGCCCTGAATATGGCGAATGAAATCAATCCGTAAATAATCAGTGCCATGGCGGCGATGATACCAAGCGCACGATAATATATCACCATGAACAAAAGCACCATCAGCAGCCCGACTGCACCCGCATATACGCTTTTTCTTACCTCGGATGCACCCAACGTCGGCCCGATATTGTGTTGTTCTACCAGTCTTATAGGCAGCGGCAAAGCGCCGGAGTTTATAGCAACCGCAAGCTGTTTAGCCTCATCGGTCGTAAAGTTTCCGGTAATTACCGCATTACCGTCTGTTATAGGCTGCTGGACGACAGGAGCGGAAATCAGCATATTGTCTATGAATATGCCTACCGGCTTTCCTACGTTCCTCGTCGTTATATCGGCAAACTGTTTTGCTCCATTGCTATTAAACGACAAGGCTACTTCCGGTTTGCCGCTCTGAGAATCAAAGGTAACGTTCGCCTTTTTCACTCCTTTGCCTGTCAATCCGGTATCTTTCGTAAGATTCTGTAAAACAGCGGCAGGTGTTGACACGTTTGCCGACGACTCCTCCTTAAACGACAGTTGTGCGGTTTGACCGATCAGATTGATGGCATCAGCCACATTGGTGATACCCGGCAAATCAACGCTGATGCGATAGTTGTTTCCTGTTTTTATGGTCTGCACGACCGGTTCGGATACGCCAAAAAAATTCACGCGTTTCTCTATGATATCTTTTGACGAATTCAGCGCATCCTGCAGATCAGCTGGTTGTACTTTGGATGTATCCGCCTCGAAAACCAGATTGCTTCCACCCTTCAAATCAAGGCCGAGTTTGGTAATGAACTGCTTCTGGATCTTTGTGCCGAATATCGACGTGTTGACGCTCAACGGATTAACCGTGTAGCTCACTTTGCGCGTTCCGATCCGAAACCGTATGGGGAAATTTTCAGGAAGATCAATCCAAATGACAAAAAACGAAATACATAATACTATTAATATCTTGATAAGTTTCATCGGAATTTGGGTTTATTTTAACAATTCTTCCTCTGTTCCAATCAGCATGACTTTCGGTTGCTTCAGGAAACGCCAGATAAAAGGGTCGTTGTTCCGTTTTCTGAATACGAATTCGTCATCAGTCATAACCGTATAATTGATAGTCCTGCCGTACGTTTTTTCAGTCTCTGCCATAATACTTTCGACTTCCGGTACCACGATCACGCCGACAAACAGTACGTATATTTCATCATCCTTTATCGGGAGGTTTTTTGACAATTTCGTGGAAACGGCGATATACTTGACTTTACCTATTTTGGATCCTCTTTTTTCTACCGCAAGGGCGAACGCGTTCGTCTTCGTGAAAATGCGCATGAACTCGTCATAGAACGTATAGTTTCTATTGAGAAAGTAAAAAACCTTATTCAACCTCCGCTCACGATGAAGCAGTTTCTCGTCGGCAAGAATATCCAATTCTCTTTTGACCGCATTGACTTCTTCATTTATTTCACGTACTATCCTGCGGAGATAAAAATTTTCATCGGGATGATGAAAAAAAAATTCCAATATTTTTCTCCGTGCTTTAGACGGAATGATATGTTGAAGCATAAAATCAATATCTAATTCCTAATTTCCAATTTAAAATTGTATGTTTTTTGTTGGTATCAGATATTGAAAATTGAATTTAGTATGTAACCTTGTTTCCTATCGGCAAAATCTCGATGAAATCCTGCCCACGTACCATTTTTATCTGCTTACCCGTTTTATTATCGGTAAACTCCATCGTTGATGTCTCGTCCGGTTTGCTCCAGGTCGCATGTATCGCATTGCCGTTCTGGAAAACAAAAGCATCCCCTGATCCTACGATCGCATATAAGATGTGCTGGCCAGCATCATATCCATCATTGACCGGAGATTCCTGGGCAAAAACCACCATGATGTTTTTCGACGTGATCGGCTTGCCCGTATCTTTGTCTATGTGCGGCTGCCCGCCATTGACCCTCGAGTAACTGTTAGTGCTCCTGTCGTAATTCCAAGTGACCGCGTAATCGGATGCGAACGAAGACCAGAAACCGAAACTTATCTTGGTAATCATACCACGGTCCGCCGGAGCAGCATCATCCTGGAATTGCCACGGCGTAAATCCTTTATTCCACGCGACTCCTTTATCGTCGACGTTAGTCAAACCTCTATTATCCTTCGCATACTGCCATAGTTTTGCGGTTGCCGTATATACCGTATGCTCTGTCGCGCGATTGGGCAAACGCTCATAATCTCTCCAATAATACGGGAACGGAATGGCGAACTGATTCATGTCATTGTATAATCCCCAACCCAACGTATTGATATACCCCAATGCATCAGCCGGACCCGGCGTGTTGGCCCCGCCGACATGTGCATACAACGGGTAATTGCCATACCCCTCAAGCAATTTTATGAAATACATGCGTGCGGATCGGACAGGCCCTACATACGGCGCATCCTTGCAGTAAAATATCGATAGGAATCTCGTGATGCCGCCTTCGGCCACCGCCTCGTAAATGATATCCGCGGATGATAAACCTGATTGCGGGCGTGCCTGTACGTGATTTTCAACCATAATACCCAACGGCCTTCTTGATTCCCACAACTGCTTTTGGGTTTTGGTCAACAATTCTCCGTTTAACGGACAGGGTTCGGTTTTCGGCTCAGCTGCGATTTGTGCTTGTGCTGCGCTATTACCATTTGCCTTGGGTGGCTGATAATTGGAAAATGGAGAAAGTATTCCGGTTGCACCGCCGCTTTTCGGGAAAAATGCGTAAGCAACAAATCCGGCAACCACGAAAACAGATACGCCGACTAAAACCGCCAGTTTCTTACTAATCATAGAGTATATTAAGAAATAATAACAAATCCCTTATTTTTTATTGCATTTTTCCATCACTTTTTTTTCTTCTTCTGACAATTCATATTCTTCCCCCCGCCCCCGTTTCACTTTTTTCGCGTACACGCGGAGCCCGTCTCTGGTATAGATAAAATTGAGAATCATACCGCTGTTTTCGTTATCCATCAGAGCGACGACGAAACTTTGTTCACCCGCTATCCTGTCAAACGGATTGAAACGCAGCAAGCCGACTTTTTGCAGATGCAGCTGCGATGTTTGAATTTCTTCTTTTAATTCTTTTTTTATCAGTGCGATATCTTTAGTGATCACCTGGCCCGTCCTGATCAATTCATCCAAAATATCATTGATCTGGGTCTTTTTTGTATTCGACACGAGATTTAAATAATGGGCTCTCGTTCTTAAAAGAACAATGGTAATTATACTCAACCAAACAAAAAAAATACCACCTATTATATACAATATCATTGGTAATCATTGTAGCTACTTTACAAATGAGTGTCAATATGGTAAAACTGAGGTTACGTTACCAAACCCTATGCCAAAAAAGACAAGGAAGGATAAAATAATAGCGGCATACCGGAAAAGACTCCAGATGTTGCAATCACAACAGATATCTACGCAAACATACGCTACGGAAAAACATATACAGACACCTCCGCGTAAAGAATTGCCGTTTATTCGGGAACGGAAAATTGAAGAACTTCCGGTGGTAAAACCGCAAATGACCCCATCGGGTGAAGACGTTAACATTACACACTATTTCAAACAGGACCTGCGCAGAAGTTTGATATTGATTGTTTTCGTGATTGGCCTTGAAATTTCTCTGTATTTTGTTAGTATAAGTACTAATTTGAAGCTAGGCCATTAATAATTTTAAATTAAGAATGAATGGGGGTGAATATATATGACATCAATGTACTGCGTAAAGTGTAGAGCAAAAAAAGAAGTAGAGAATCCACAAAAAGTCACCATGAAAAACGGCAAACCGGCAATGAAAGCAAAATGCCCTGACTGTGGAACCGGAATGTATAAAATAGGCGCAGCATAATTTTTTGTAAGTTTACAAAAAAACCAAACCCAAGCAAATCTTGGGTTTGGTTTTTTTATAGCAAAGAAAACTCCTTGATTTTCTTGTATTCCGGGAATCTGCGTGAGGGAATGCTTTCAAAAAGTGTGATTTTGTCTGCTAAGAAAGACAGGTCTACTTGGTGCTTCCATATTCTTTTCTTCAGTACAAAGTATTGTTGTTTTGACGGAATTCGCCATTTCGACAACGTCAAATGAGGTACAAATCTTTGATGATTGCGATTACTCTGAAAAACTTCTCTCGTCTGCATCGCAATCGCTTCCAGTGTTTTTTCCCTCCTGAAATCGAGGTAAATGGTAATCCAGTGGTTAATAAACATATCCATATGGAACGCATACATATAAAACGATTTCTTATCATATACAATTGTTTCTATACGATCATATATGCGGTTCGGATCGATTATCTCACCAAAATAAAATATCGTTATGTGATAGTTCTCCGACGGTACCCAATTAAATTGGGCATATTCTTTATATAAAACGTCAAGTTGTTCCATCAATTCGTTTTTTGTCTGTTGGGCCAGCGACAGTGCCAGGAATAGTTTCATAATACTGCATCAACTGAATGAATCTATGATATGTTGTGTGGAAAACTTCATCAAGAGCGGAGTCACCACTTTCAATTTCCCACTGATTTTTGTAACTTGCCTGAGTTTGTTTTTCCGCTGCGGGTCACCCGAAGTCACGGCGACCGCCGATGGACGGATCTCCCTGACCATTGCCAGGTATTGCGTGTCCGACTTCATCAGCGGTAGCATGATAACCATATCGACAAACTCGATGGCTGCAAGGATTTCGGAGCGCTGCTTTTGTGTATGAAGCACTTCTCTCCCTTTCGTCTTGCGTATAAATGCGTCGGATTCAAGAGCGACGATAAGAAAATCGCCCAATTCCTTCGCTTTTTTCAGGAACCGGAAATGGCCGTAATGGAACAGGTCAAAACAGCCGCCTACCAGAACGGTTTTCCTGTCTGCCATCCTCTGACGAATACGATCGATATCTTCCAACCGATGAATTTTTGATTTTATATTTATCACGGTACCATTATATACCCAAACACAATAAACGTACACCCATCGTATGCTGATTTGTCCCGCTAGGGCGGGATCAAAGCTGTTTAGAGAAATATACCGATGCGTATTCATAGGCAAATGGTATACAATCGATATAATCGCTCATACGCCCCATTTATTCAACTATGTTCGCAATTCGAGCTACGATCGGTATACAATAAGGTATGAATCTGCTCGTTGAAACCGTTGAGGAAAAACAAAAAGCGCTCATCGTGTCCGAAAAAAATTATCCCTTCATCGCCCTGTTGAAGAAAGAAATCGAACGTTACGGACTTGAAGTCTTTTATGCGCCTTTCATGCCGAAAAACAAATCGACCTTCGATTATTATTTTTTCATCAATCAAAAACATACAAGCTATGATCAACTGCCAAAAACATACACGAAGCTTATTACCATCTTACTCAACCGATCATACGCGAAACAGAACGATTTCTTCGCTGCATTTCTCCACCATAGAATTATAGAAATCCGCGGCGACGATATCCGAAAGGAACATATCGACCGGTTATTCTGGTTTGCCTTCTCAAAAACCAAGGAGCGGTACTTGCGTGAAGACGTCGGCACGATCGCGGTCAAAAAAAAACTTGTGATTCCCAAACTGATACATAAGATTGTCATAACAAAAAAACGTATTCTGTTCGCCGTCGTCGTTTTATTCATTCTTGCGCACGTTGCATTCCTCCCGCCGCTTGCATTCTCATTGTTTGAAACGTACAACGGATTCAAGGCGTTTAAAGCCGAACAAATGGATACGGCCAAAAACCGTGCATCGTTAGCGGATGCCGGTCTTCAGGTTTCCAAGCAACTCTATTCCTTAGCACGGCCGACATTGGGGCTATTTTTCATCTCGCAACCCACAGACACTCTTATGGATACGGGCGCCAGAAGCAGTTCAGTCCTCGACCAGTCGATTGTCATGGTGCAGAATGCGAAACAAGTCCAAAAATTGCTCTTTAAAACCGGAAAAACAAAAGAAGAAAAAGCGTATTTGATGTTGAGAATCAACGAATTTGAAACCGAACTCAAAAACGTCGATGATAACGCAACCGTACTCGTACAGTTGCTGCCGCCACAATTGCCTTCAATCAAACGGCTGCGCGCGCAGATGGCGAATGCGATAGAAGGTATGGACAGGGTGCAAAAAATCTTTCCATACCTCGATTCCATTCTCGCAAACAACACCGAAAAAAAATATCTCTTGTTCTTCGCGAATAACATGGAATTGAGGCCCGGCGGCGGTTTTTTGGGTTCGTTCGGCGTCCTCACGGTAAAAGATTATACAATCGAAAATATCAAAATCCACGACGTCTATGACGCGGACGGACAACTCAAAGCACATATCGATCCGCCCGATCCCATACGCGTTTATCTTCATATCCCGCACGGTTTTTTACGAGATTCCAATTTCTCGCCGGATTTCCCTGAAAATTACGCGAAAGCAAAAATGTTTCTGGAAAAAGAAATCAACCTGACGGGATTTTCCGGTTCGTTCCTGATCACCACGACGGCAATCCAGAGATTATTGGGAGCATTCGGCAACATCTATTTACCAGACTATGATGAAACTATCAATCAGCAGAACTTTTATCTCAAGGCCCAGATGCATGCGGAGAATGATTTTTTCCCCGGTTCGATACAAAAAAGGTCGTTTCTCGGAACCTTGGCTCGATATATTTTTGTCGATCTGGACTCGGTATCTCTGGAAAAAATAGCACTTGCGTTCAAGCAATCACTCGACGAAAAACAACTGCTTGTTTATTTCGACGACTCAAATATACAAAAGGCGATCGATCCGTTTTACTGGTCGGGCCGGGTTATTGAACCGAAATGTGCGTTTGAATCCAAAGGAACCTGCATTATCGATTACCTTTTGCCTTTTGATGCCAATGTCGGCGCAAACAAGGCAAACTATTACATCACCAGGTCCATGTACCTGAAAACCGATATTGATCCCAACGGCCAAATCAGCCATGTGTTTTCAGTCCGGTACCATAACGATTCGCCAGGAAACGTATTCCCGGGCGGGACATACAAAAACTACTTCCAGACCATGGTTCCGGTCGGATCGGCAATCACCAGCATAACGCGCGACGGTACGCTCGTCGAAAACTTCGACCAGAAGAATACGGCATACAAAACCATTGGATTCTATTTTGAACTTCCGCCCGGAAAGACGACGGAAATCAAAATACAATACGTTCTCAATCAGCGCATTTCGTCCGGCAATAGCTTATACCAGTTGGTCGTCCAGAAACAGATCGGCTCGCCAAACAGCGATTACGTACTCGAAATGACGCTGCCGAAAAATCTTTCGATCGTTAACCAAAACTTTACACCCCTTGTCAAAGAGAACCATATTGTTTATAATACTACCTTATCAGCTGACAAAATTTTTTTTGTTGAGCTAGCTAAAAACCAATAATTAAACGTTATGAAGGATTCCATTATAAATAAATCAATAACATCATGAAAAAATCAAATGCTTCAGAGAAACTTTTGTTGGACGTTCATGCGCGCACGGTATTCGGAAAAAAACTCAAAAAATACCGCATACAGGGTTTTATTCCCGGGAACATTTTCGGACCGGAATATAAATCCCATTCTATCGGTATACAATACAAGGACTTCGTAAAAACGTACAAGGTTGCCAAAGAAACAGGCATCGTCTATTTGCATCTCGATAAGGAAGAAGTCCCTGTCCTGATCAAACTGGTACAGCATCATCCGGTCAACGATACGATCGTGCACGTTGATTTCAGAAAAATTGATCTCAAGAAGAAAATCCAGACCGAGGTGCCGGTGATGGTAATCGGTATTTCGGAAGCGGTTACGCAAAAATCCGGCGTTCTTTTGACACAATCGGAAAATCTGCTTGTCGAGGCATTACCTGGAGATATCCCGCACGAAATCGAAGTGGATATTTCCGTCATTAAAGAGCTCGGCCAGGAAATCAAAGTGGCTAACCTGCCGAAATCCGCAGCATACGAAATTAAAACAGAACCGGGAAAAGTCGTGGTATCGGTTGTTGAACACAAAGAGGAAAGTATTACTCCTGAAACGACTGCTGCACCTCCCGAGGTTCTGACAGAAGCAAAAGAAGGTGAAGAACGAGAAACTGCCGCAGGAGCGCCGGCTGCAGGCGAACCGAAAAAAGAGGCAGCACCATCTCCTGACAAAGCTGCAAAATCAGAGAAAAAAGAGGAAAAAAAATAACCTGTCTTTTTTGTACAGGTTCAAATTGCTTTTATCGCTTATTTTCGCTTAACTTCTTCCGAGCGCCTTTTTTACGCCTATTCATACAGTTTTGTACACTTTCTCTATCATCGGATTCGTTCATACACCTGCGGTTTGCGCTTCTTTTTTTCCATTCCATATGTTAGAATACTTACTAATATGACCATAGTAAAAAGCGAGTTCACATTGGCGCTTAATCAGGTGGCGACCGAACGGGGTATTTCCCCTGACGACGTCATCGCTTCGATTGAGGCTGCGGTAATAGCCGCATATAAACGGGAATATCCTGATAATGCTGAGGAAGAAATTACTTCTTCGGTAGGCAGGGAAACCGGTGAAACCAAAATCATGAAAGACGGCAAAAATATCACGCCGCCCGGATTTGGCCGTATTGCAGCACAAACTGCAAAACAAGTCATTCTCCAGAAAATCCGGGAAGCCGAAAAACGGACCGTCGTTATCCACTATAAATCACAGATCGGCACATTAATTAAGGGCCGCGTCATCCGATATGACGGATACAACGCGTATCTGGACATCGGAAAAACTGAAGCAGTCCTGTCCAAAGAAGAACAAAGCAAGAATGAACGGTATACAATCAACTCTTCGCTAATCGTCTATCTGAAAGAGATTGCCGACGACAAGTTCGGAAATCCCCGCATCATCGTTTCTCGATCAGATCCCAAGCTGATCGAAGAGCTATTCAGACGTGAGGTTCCTGAAATAGCAAACGGCACCGTGGAAATAAAGAAGGTGGTTCGAGAACCGGGAGAGCGCGCCAAAATCGCCGTATTCAGCGGACAGGGCGGAGTGGATCCGGTAGGCGCGTGCGTCGGTCAAAAAGGAGTACGTGTCCAGACCGTCACCGATGAACTCGGCGGCATGGAAAAAATCGACGTCATACAATGGAACAAAGACGAAAACCTCTTTCTCATCGCAGCCTTGTCTCCCGCAAAAATCAGCTACGTCGAAATTGATACTGTCAAAAGAAAGGCGATCGTCACCGTAGAGGAAAAAGAAGTGCCGCTCGCTATCGGTAAAGGCGGCATAAACGTCAACCTTGCTTCCCGCCTTACCGAGTTTGAGATTGATATAGTCCAAACGAAATCCGAAAAAACTGAAGAGGATAGGAAGAAAGTACAAAAAGCGGAAACTGCTCCAGCAAAGGAAGAACCGGCAAAAAAGAAAGATACAACGCAACCCAATCAAGCACCATCCGATCAACCGCAACCATCATCCCAAGCAACCCCTCAACAACCTGTGGGTAACACAAGCGTACAGCAAACTCAATCACAACCCCAAACTTCTCAAGCGACCTCCGATCAAACACAAGCTTCTAAAGTAGAATCAAAATCTGAAGAAGACAAATAAGCTAAATTTTAGTGTCTAAAACCTATGGATAATGCAGCATTGCGACCACGGCCTCCTATCGTAACTATTCTCGGTCATGTCGACCACGGCAAAACTAGCGTGCTGGATTATATTCGCAAAAGCCATATAGCCGCAAAAGAACACGGAGGCATCACACAGCGTATCGGCGCTTACGAGATTACAACCGATTTCAAAGGCTACAAAATCAATAAAATCACGTTTATTGACACACCGGGACATGAAGCGTTTTCGCAGCTTCGGGCACGCGGAGCACATGTGGCAGATATAGCGTTCCTTCTCATCGACGCAAAAGACTCTATTATGCCTCAGACTGAGGAATCCATCGCTCACATCAAGAATGCAAAAATCCCGTTTATCGTAGTCGTAAATAAAATGGATCTGCCTGAAGCGAATATCGAAAAGGTCAAGAATGACCTTTTAAAATATGAAGTCATGGTCGAAGGGAAAGGCGGCAATATTCCGGTCGTTCCTGTATCCGCAAAAACCGGAAAAGGGATCCATGAACTTTTGGAGGTTATCCTGCTTCATACGGCTGATCTGCACCTTGAGTACAATCCGCAGAATAAACCCTTTGCATACATCATAGAAACGAAAAAAGACAAGCGTGGTGTAGTGGTAAGCGCGGTTATCAAAGACGGCACGCTTCGCGTCGGTGACGAAATCTATGTGGGAGAAAAAAAGACAAAAATACGCTCGCTTATTAATGACCTTGGCGAACCTGTGCAGGCGGTTGAGCCGTCAACACCGTTTGAAATCCTCGGTTTCGACGAACTCCCTGAGGTCGGTACCGCAATCCAAACCGAGCCGATAATCAAAACTGTCGAAAAGGTATTGGAACAACCGAAAACGTTCACCGTCAATTCACTTCTGCAACCGGAGATCGAAGAAAAAAAACTCTCGCTTATCATCAAAGCTGATGCACAGGGAAGCATAGAGGCAATCAATACCGCACTACTTAAACAAAACAATGTAGACGTGGTACTCAAAGCGGTCGGCAACATCAACAAATCGGACGTGTTTCTCGCAAAATCAACCCACGCCATCATCATCGGATTTTCCACCAACGTAGCCAAAAAGGTTCTGGATCTGGCTAAACAGGAAAAAGTAATCATAAAGACCTACTCCATAATCTACGAGCTGCTTGAAGAGCTTATCGAAGTAGCCGAACTTATGAGCGAGAAGGAAGAACAGGAAAAAAACCTCAAAGGAGAAGCTAAAGTACTTGCCACATTCGTCATCGAAGGAGAACGCATATTCGGCGTTTCCGTAACCAAGGGCAAAATCAACTTGGCCGACAATGTGGAAATATACAGAAATAATAAACCTATAGGCAAAACAAAAATAGTGTCGCTGCGAATCAGAGCAAAAACAATGCAGGAAGTCAAAAAGACCCAGGAAGCAGGTATGATTTTTGGGCCACCACTTGACATTCATATGGGTGATATGGTAAAATCTATCTCATAGTATTATGAATAATCAACAAAACAGCCTCCTGCGGCTGCATGAGATCCTCACTAAAGCTCTTTCGGGCGCTATCGTATTGCCTGCAAATCCGACCGTCGACGCCATAGCTTCAGCCACAGCGTTGTATCTTGGCCTCGTAAAAATGGGAAAAACCGTTGCATTGGCAAATTCACAAGCTGTCCAAAGCGATCTTGTGGCTGCGGATAAATTCCAGTCCGAGCTTGTCACCAGCGGAGACAATCTCGTCGTTTCATTCCCCTATACCGACGGCGCAATCGACAAGGTCGATTACAATATTCAGGGAAATAACTTTAACCTCATTATTACCCCCCGTCAAGGTTACTCCAAAATGCAACCCGACCAGGTCAAATACTCGTATTCCGGCGGTATGCTCGATTTCGTCATCGTAATCGATTCACCAACGCTGAACGCTCTGGGCACCATTTATACCGATAACCAGACCACGTTCCAGGGAAGGGAAATCGTCAATATCGACCGCCATCTCACCAATGCGTTTTTCGGTACGATCAATTTGGTCAACAAGACATCTTCGTCTGTTTCCGAGCTCATTTTGAACATACTACAGGAACTGAAGATTGAAATCGACAAAGATATGGCTACCAACCTTTATGCCGGTATTGCTGCGGCAACCAATAATTTTACGTCGTACTCCGCGAACGCCGATACGTTCGAACACATAGCGACATTACTTCGGATGGGGGCATTGAAAAAACTCGTAAAAAAACCGGCATTCGGCACGGATTCTATCAACACTCCTGTACCGCAGATGCAGCCATTCCAACCTCCCCAACCGCAACAGGTAAAACCTCATCCTCAAATGCAGGTCCGCGGAGGCTTGCATCCGGAAATGCAGACTAAGCCTATTCAAACTGTTGAAAAAGTATCGAAAACCGAAGACCAGCAAACACAGAATGCCCAGGACTGGCTCAAACCGAAAATCTTCAAGGGCTCAGGACTGATATAACTCCTGTCCACAATTTTCAATGCTATAATTTGCATGTGAATATTCTCTTTATCGTAATATTGATTATTACAGTTGTTGTCATTCTTTTTATACTTCGTCTTTGGCTCAACAAACTCGAAGAAAAAACAAAACTATCTGATGAACTGGTTGAATGGCTTAAATCTTCAACAATGCAGATTGACAACAAATTGTCTGATAGCATGAAAATGTTTAACACCCGATTGGATAATGCAGCACGGGTTATCGGTGACGTACAAAAAAGCATAGGCGAGTTTTCCGAGATCGGCAGATCCATGAACGAGCTTCAGGAATTTCTCCAATCGCCGAAACTGCGCGGCAACATCGGCGAACAGGTATTAAAAGAGCTCCTGGCGCAGTATTTTCCCAAAGACTCGTACAAACTCCAGCACGGATTCAGAAATGGAGAAAAAGTCGATGCGGTGATTAAAACTTCACAAGGACTTATTCCGATCGATTCGAAGTTCCCCATGGAAAATTTCAGGAAAATGACAAAGGAAACAAACCCTGAGGAAAAAAATAAAATAAAAAAAGAGTTCGCCAATGACGTGAAAAAACATATCAATGATATAAGCCGTAAATATATCCTGGTTGACGAACATACCATGGATTATGCGCTTATGTATATACCTTCGGAATCCGTATATTACGAAATCATAAACAGCACAGAGCTGTTCGATTATGCCGGGGACCGACGCGTACTTCCTGTTTCACCCATGAGTTTTTACGCGTACATGAAGGCGATACTCATGTCATTCGAAGGCCAGAGAATCCAGACGCAGGCAAAGCAGATTCTGGACATCCTGAAAGCCATTAAAAAAGACTATGAGAAATCCGAAGATTCGTTATCCACTCTGCAGAAACATATAACACATGCATATAACCAGATGGACGTAGTAACCAGGTCATTCCAGTCATTGGGACAAAAACTTTCCTCTACCCAAATGCTTTCTGAGAATAAAGAGACAAACCAATTGGAAGATAAAACCGCCCCTTAAAAGGAGTGTCCTTATTTTGGATCCATATGAAGATCACATACAAACATGAAATAAAACTTGATGAGAAGATTGATCCTCAGGACGTCGTAGACATTATCCTAAAACACCGGAATATTAAAAATATTAATGAGTTCCTTCATCCGAAATCTCCGGTTTCTCTTTCCATCTCCGAAATCAGTACCAAACAATATAAAACCGAAACAAAACAAACCCTGGATCTTCTTGAAAAGATAAAAAAAGAAAATCTGATGATTGTCGTGTACACGGATTATGACGCCGACGGCATTACCGGCGGCAGCATATTATGGGAAACACTCTATCTTCTCGGATTCAAAGTCATGCCCTACGTTCCCCACCGTAAACTTGAAGGATACGGATTTTCCATAAAAGGGATCGATGCGGTAAAGAAACTGTATGATCCGGCGCTGATTATCAGTGTTGATCACGGCATAACAGCCCGGGAGAAAGTAACTTACGCGAAAAAATTGGGAATACTGGTCATCATCACCGATCACCATTTGAAACCGGAAAAACTGCCTGATGACGCTTTTGCGATTTTTCACATCCCCGAGCTTTCAGGTTCAGGCGTTTCCTACTTCTTCTCAAAAATGGTTTTTGACCATTTTAAGTCCGGCTGTAAAAATAAAAAAATTCTCGAAGATCATTTTTCAACCGATTATCTATCGCTCGCCTCGGTCGGAACCGTTGCGGATCTTGTTCCCTTGACCGGCCCGTCCCGGAGCATAGTAACCTATGGCCTGCACGCATTCTCCGAAACCAAAAGACCCGGGCTTCGTACCATTCTCAAACAGGCCGGTATAGAAAACAGGAAAATCACGCCATATGAAATAGGATTTATTATTGCGCCCCGCATCAATGCCGTGGGAAGACTGGAACATGCCATAGATGCATTGCGCCTTCTGTGCACCAATGATTTTAAAAAAGCGCAGGCGCTTGCGGAAAAAGTCGGAGGAATGAACAGGGAGCGTCAGGACATGGTAACCGAATCCGTAGAGCAGGCAAAAAAACAACTTGAAAAACAGACAGATCATTTCAAAAAAATACCGAAACTCATTATCCTGCAATCCGATCACTGGCATGAAGGCATTATCGGACTTATCGCATCCAGAATTACCGAGGAATATTTCCGGCCTACCATTGTCATGACCAAAACAGACGGATTTTATAAGGGGTCGGCGCGCTCCATTCCGTCATTCCACATAACCGATTTTTTGAGAAGCCTGAAACAATACCTTGTTGATGTCGGCGGACATACGGGAGCTGCAGGATTCACCATTGAAAGCAAAAAACTTGATATGTTTACCGGAAAGGCACAAAAAAAAGCGGATGCGCTACTCAAGGAAAAAGATCTTGTACGCATAATAGAAGCTGATATCAAAATCCCGCTGTCAAAACTGAACATTCCTCTTGCAAAAGCGTTATACAAACTTCAACCGTTCGGCATAGGTAATCCCCAACCGGTTTTTTACAGCACGGGAGAACTCGTGGATGCGAAAATATTGGGAAAAGAACGGAACCATATGAAGCTTATTGTCAAAGGAGAGAAATCTCAACCTATCGAATTCATGTCATTCAACTCGGTTGATAAATTTACGAAATTATCACGGGGGCAAAACATAGAATTGATTTACACGCTGGGAATTAACTACTGGAATCATGAAGAAAAAATACAGGGAAGAATTTTATTCGTTTGCTCATGATTATTATTTTTGACGTAATAAATCTTGGACAGTTAAATGCCCATCAAACGTGTCTCGATTAGCTTCAAAAATTTTCGTCGCTAAAGGATCTTTATAAACGACTGATAATGCTCTATTCCGCAAGGTTGCAGTCGTTAAATTATCAGAAATAGTAGTTCTTAAAATTCCTAAAGCTCCAACCGATACTGGTTCCAAAGTCTCCCCCATGACTCTTACCAGTGTTGGCAAAATGCTGCACGTCAAACCTATAAATTGCTCTGCTTGTTTTCTTGATACGAGCTCCTGAGATTCGAAACCTGTTCCGCAGTTAAGAATATCTTCCCGACCTAGTTTTGTAATTGTTAATATATACCCTGTATAAGCATTCACCGATAACCAATACATTACTCTTAACGCACGTGCCTCAACACTATTACTTGCCATTAATTCCGTTAAATCTTTCGGCTTAGGTATTTGAATTCCAAGCTGACTTACCATTGGCAAATAAATTTTCTTATTAATAAAGCTCATATAAAAAACCCGCCTTCCGGCGGGGTGGTTTGTAACGTTAAATTTAGGTTTATCTAACTCTATCAACCACCCCACAATTGATCCTTTTAATAAGGACCCAAAGGTGGGGAATAAAAAGTCGATATTGTTGTTTTATCATATAGATACTCATTAATATTATAATATAAATCTGTCACTTTTCCACAACAATTCTGTAATTCTGGTTTTTTACCTCAAACTTGCTATAATGATTCATGAGAATGAAAACGTTATTTATCGAGCATACTCCGGACAATATTGACAAGGAAGTTGAACTGTATGGATGGGTTGACTCCAAACGCGATCACAAAAGGATTATTTTCATAGATCTTCGTGACCGGTCTGGTATTGTGCAAGTTGTAGGAGATAAACGCTTCAAGGAATTGTCGTCCGAAGATGTTATCTGGATCAAGGGCATGGTCAACAAGCGGCCGGCAAATCTCATCAATCCGAAACTGAAAACCGGTGCTATCGAAGTTGCGGCAACAGACCTGAAAATATTGGGCAAAGCTGCGGCTCTTCCCCTTCCTGTATCCGGCGACGGATACAATGTCGACGAGGAAGTCAGGCAAAAATACCGGTATCTCGATCTGAGACGTCCGCGATTGATCAATAATATTATCCTTAAATCACGGTTCGTCCAGCTCATACGGGAATTCCTGTTTTCGAACGAGTTCATCGAAATCGAGACACCGATCCTCTCCAAAACAACACCAGAGGGAGCACGGGATTTTCTCGTACCTTCAAGACTCCAAAAGGGAAAATTCTATGCGCTTCCCCAATCGCCGCAGCAGTACAAACAGCTTCTCATGGTTGCGGGATTCGAGCGGTATTTCCAGATCGCGCGCTGTTTCCGGGACGAGGATCCGCGGGCTGACCGGGCATACGGCGAGTTTTCCCAGATCGACCTCGAAATGAGCTTCGTCACCCGCGAGGATGTTATGAACCTTACCGAGAAAATGATAACCACGACATTCGAAAAGCTCGGCGCAAAATTGCAAAAAAAACCTTTCCCGGTTTTCACGTACAAAGAGGCTATGGAAAAATTCGGCGCCGATAAATTCGATTTGAGATCTGAAAGAGAAAAAAAGGAGAATATCCAAGCGTTCGCGTGGGTGATCGATTTCCCGTTTTTTGAAAAGACCACTCTTCCCCAAAGCTCCGAGGGGCACGCCGACCAGGGAAGATGGACATTCACCCACAATCCGTTCTCCGCCCCCTTACCCGAGCACGAAAAAGATTTACTGAATAAAACCAATATCGAACATATCCTTACCTCGCAATACGATCTTGTATGCAACGGATACGAGGTTGGCGGTGGCAGCATCCGGTCCCATACGCCGGAAATGCTCAGGAGCGTATTCGAGATCATGGGGTATGAAAAAGAACGGATCGACGAGGAATTTGGGCATATGCTTGAAGCGTTTTCCTACGGAGCACCTCCCCATGGCGGCATTGCGCCCGGCATTGACCGGTTGATTACCTGCCTGACCGGGGAAATAAACCTGCGTGAAGTTATCGCTTTCCCCATTACGTCAGGTGGCAGAACCGCGGTCATGGACGCACCGTCCGACGCACGCGATGAACAGCTCCAGGAACTTGACATTTCTGTTACGGGAAAAAATAAGGATATGAATGTATTCGAATCGATCATCCTGCTTCTCAAGGAAAACAAAAAAGAATACAAACTGTTCGAGCACGAACCCGTCATAACTTCGCAACAGGCCGCAGAAATCCGTGGTACCGATCTGAAAAAAGGAGCAAAGGCTTTGATTATGTATGCGGACAAAAAACCCATTATGATCGTAGTACCCGCCGACCGAAAGGTTGATATGAAAAAATTCAAGACCGGGTTTAAGATCAAAGACTTGAGAATGGCAACGCCCGAAGAAGTCAAAACAGTTTCTCATGTTGAGATCGGAGCAGTGCCGCCGTTCGGCAATCTCTTTTTCATTCCGCTCTACGTAGACAATGCGTTGTTCCAAAACGAAACCATCGATTTCAATGCAGGAAGTCGCACAAAATCGATAGAAATGAAGTCTGTTGATTTCAGAACAATTTCTAAACCTATACTGGGAAACTTTACGTAATTTCATTCTATAAAGATCTATGCGCCTAAGATTTATTCTGTTATTTGTTTTTTTTACCTTGTTGTTCCTTTTTTACCCCGGCGACTCGTATTATTTCCATATTTTCGCTTATAACCGGCAGATGTTTAACGCCAAGGAGCCGCAATTTCCTCCCTTTCACATCGATCCGATCCCCCATCTCATAAGCCAATATTATCCTTCTGTTACCGCTGAAGGCGTATATGTGGTTGATCTCCCCTCGTTCACGCCGATCATGATGAGGAACGAAAACGAACGGCTCTACCCCGCATCCACCACCAAAATCATAACGGCCCTGGTCGCCTATGACGTCTTTAAACCAGACCAAATCATCACCATCCATCAGGTCAAAAACGAAGGACAGGTTATGGGTCTTGTTCCCGGAGAACGGATTACGGTCGAAAACCTCTTCTACGGCATGCTTATTTACTCCGGCAATGACGCCGCATATGCGTTAGCAGACGCATATGGATACGACAAATTCATTGCGTTGATGAATAAAAAGGCTGAAAGTCTCCACATGACGGATTCTCATTTTACCAATCCGGCCGGGCTCGATAACAGCGGCCAGCAGGTGACGCCGTTCGATCTTGCATTGGCAGCCCGTGCTCTCTTGCAAAACAAGTACTTGAGCAGAATCGTTTCCATCAAGGAAATTACCATTTCTGACGTGGATTTCAAGATTTTCCATACGCTTACCAACGTCAACCAGCTGCTGGGCGAAATACAGGGAATCGGCGGGTTGAAAACAGGCTATACGGAAAACGCGGGAGAAAATCTGGTCAGTTTCTATATACACCAGGGAAGGCAATATATTATCGTCATTTTGAAGAGCCAAGACAGGTTCACCGATACAAAAAATGTCGTCAACTGGATTGATTCAAATGTCAGCTACATCACGGTTCCAGATATGAGGCGCTGACTGCGGGCACATATGCCGCAAAGTTATTATCTCCCAAAAACATGTATACCGGTTCCAAATAATCCTGATAAATGCTGGGGTCGAGATACGCAGTAAACATGTTCTTTACGTCAATACCTGTATCATTCTTGGGGTTCGATATGACATATCCTTTACCCTCCTGCAGTTCTTTCCAGGCGAGCGCCCCTGTTTTCAGCGGATACACGCCGACCTGCGCGTTCGATTTTTCGAAAAACTGGATTTGCGATCGCAGCACTTTGATATCGGTATCATACATCGCCATGATGACGTAGTTTTGACTTGACGGAAAACCCGGGGAAACCATGGGAAATCCGTCTATATCAGGCCGGTAAAAATCAACCTCCACCGCATTCGCATCCTGCGGTCGATCGGTTACGGTGACGCTCCGATCCGTCGGATTCAGGACTAAATACGATATGTTCGTTTTTCCCTGCGCAAGCTCATCCGGATATCTGCCCACGTTCTTGAGGAAATCCGTCGCTTTATTCTGGATTATATCGGCGGACGGAATCTGGATATTATTGAACACGGTGGGATCGAGGCCAAAATCATAGGTATACGTGAAATTGAAATTCGTGATATCCACCGACAGTTTTTGCTTGGAATTGGTGAAAACCGCGTCGGTGTCAACCATTCGGTATTTGATCAGATCAGTATTAAATCCGAATGCTTTGGCGATCAAATACACTTTCTCGTTGTAGCCGAAATGGGTCGCCGACGGCGGCAAGAAATATACTTTTGCCGCGGGTGATGCGGTAACCGGTTGTCCTTCGACCGTATCCAAGGTAAAGGTCATACCGGCGCTGGATGTTGATTCCTTCACAAACGGCGGTCTTATTTTCCCGAAAATGGTATTCGTATAGACCATCTGCGATTGGTTGCCTTGAAGCGCTATGAACAGTAATTTGAATGCATAAAAGAAAATCAGGATAACCAGTAAAAATAATACTGCTAACGGTGCGTACTTACGGCTGTTATAGGAAATTTCGGTAAGGGTCATAGTTTTATGATAACAGACGCCACCTTTATTTTCTGCTACTATTAAATTATGGGCAAAAAACTACGCGTAGGATGGTTTACATTCACCTGCTGTGAAGATTCCACGATCATATTCACCGAACTGCTAAATGCCCATTATAAAGAATGGTTGCCGAAAATCGAATTCATCCATGCCAGGGTATTAAGGAAAGACGACACTAAAGAGCTGCAGGAAATGGACGTTGCATATGTTGAAGGATCGATCAGCTCGGATAAACAGGAGGAAAAACTGAAACGGATCAGGGAAAAAGCGACTATTCTTGTGGCAATCGGTTCATGCGCCATCGTCGGATCGCCATCGAACCAACGGAATTTCTTCAATCGGGATCAGATAACCGAAATCAAACCAATCCTCGATTTGTTCAAATATAAAGATAAGGTTCTGAAACTTTCCGACGTGGTGAAAGTTGACGAAGTCGTACCGGGATGTCCGATGAATGAAGAAATGTTTATTCAACTCATAAACAAATTAATCAATTCGTTTCATACGAAATGACGAATGTGATTTACGAATATGCGAATCATTCGTACATTCGTATATATTATTGGTAATTTCGTAAGACAGCAATATGCACGATATCGACATCGATTTCGACATAAATCTGGAAGAGATTTCGAAAATAGAAGGGGCCGCTTCCTTGGAGCTGAAAGTGAGAAACAAACATGTGGAAGACGTCAAATTCAGCATATCGGAATGGAAACGTTTTTATACTCAGGCGATCAAAGGAAAACCGGCAACCGCAATTCCTCAGTTGGTCGCACGTATCTGCGGGACGTGCTCAAACGCCCATCTTTTGGCGAGCATCGAGGCAGTCGAAAAAGCTAGCAATATAAAACCATCGGCGCAAACCATGCTGCTCCGCAAACTCTTATATTACGGCTTGATCATACGGGATCATGCATTGCACCTGTATATTTTTTCTTTGCCTGACGTATTCGGCAGGAACTCAATCCTTGATTTTGATGAAAAAGATTCCCTTCAACACCAGATGCTCGAAGATACGTTTTCAGTCAAAGAAGTCGGCAACCAACTATCGATCGTTGTCGGCGGCAGATCCGTCCACGCGCCGATGCCGACCATCGGCGGATTTCTGAAACTCCCAAAGCTCAAGGACCTGCAAAATCTGAAACCAGGATTGGTGGAAATCAGACCGAAAATCCTAAAGCTCTTGGAAGTTTTCTCAGCCGATACTTCGGATTTTTCGTTGGAAACACCGGTTACTTACAGCGGACTTTCTTCTGATGACTTTTCATTCCTCGAAGGCACGATGATTACCAGCGACGGCGTAACCATTCGGGAAAAAGATTACGGGACGCATTTGAATGCGGTTATCATCCCTTATTCGCACGCCCGCGGTTTTAAGCTCGACAGGAAATTTCTTATGGTTGGTGCTCTTGCTCGGCTCAATATGGATAAAAACAAGCTGCATCTGAAGACAAAAGAATCGGCAAAAAAATATCTTGATTTGTTTCCATCGCATAATCTGTTCCACAATAATATCGCGCAAGCGATCGAAATATTGCATGCCATAGATTCATCACTCGGAATCATAGAATCGTTAACATTCATCGAACCCGAAACGCCGATAAAGCCTGCATTCAGCAAAACGGAAAGTGTCGGGTTGATCGAAGCGCCAAGGGGAACGTTATACTACAAACTTTCGGTCGATGCGGACGGAATCGTCGAAAAAGGAGACATCGTAGTTCCGACCGGACAGAATCAGGTAGTCATGGAACGGGGAATCTACGAACTCACCGAAAAACTCGTTGCGGTTGACACGCCGAAAGACCAGATTGTCTCTGAAATAGAAAAGTTCATTCGGGCTTTTGACCCCTGTATGTCCTGCGCTGCGCATTTTCTGAAAGTGAAATGGCGGTAAAACAGTGCTCGGCCATGCCTGGCGGCGGATATTCAGTATTGTGCCAACACCTTCCTGATTATCGATCGAACAGACGTAAACGCTATCCGGGTATTTTGCGGTATGCCAATTATGCTGACTGTATCGATTTTTTTCAGTTTCCTCAGAAGGAGCAGATGAAAAAGTAAATCATAGTCGTGAGGTGATACCGGACTCGTTTTTTTCGATTCAAAATCATCCAAATCAAATAGCGTCGGTTTTTTTATTGCTTTCACCGTATCCAGTATCACCAGATTTCTTTCACACGTTGGCGGGAAGTTCTCATTCGGATCAGTAATCTGAAAATCTACCTCAGAAAAAGTGCGACTCAATTCATTAATGAATTGAAACGGAAAGGAATCCTGTGGAACAAGCGGATTACCGAAGATATAGATTTTTTTCATAGTCTGTTTTACGTACTGCGATTAATTGCAATGATTTAATTTATGCATTGTAGAAATCAATTGACTCCCGGGTATAATATTGCAGGTTATATAATTGAGTTTTAGTTAATCTGTCACATACAAAACCCCAATGGAAACTCACCCAATCCCCAGGTTTAAAATCGTGAAGAAATGTTTTTCCCCTATAATCAATCCGCAATTCTCTCGTTATGGGGTTTCCTAACGTCAATTGGTTATTCCGAATGATAAGAGGTTTTGTTTCTACTGATACATATTTCATTTTTGATTTTTCATTTTTCATTTTAATTCTTCCCCATCCTATTCTACATTCGTCCATTGTGCGCAGCGTATGAAAACTTGTATCGTATCCTGTCCGTTTAAAAATATTGAATACATGGAACGAATGATGCGGATAAAATCTGTTGTGCAATACTTTTCGTCTTATCAAGACATATTTCCTGAAACCGATCTTTTTTTCGAGGTCAAACTTTTCGCGTAGCAACGCATCATAATCCATGTTTGGAATGGAATGCAATAAGCTGTTTCCCACCCAATACGCCTCGACGACACGGCGGTCAAACGGGTCCGCCAATTTATTTTCTGTCGAAATCAGGCGTAGATAAAGGTAGAGCGTCTCGAATTCGGAAAGGATCGAAAGGATTTCTTTTTGGCGATGCTGCATAACCAGATTTCCCACCAGTGTTTCATTCTCATCGGGACCGCAGTACCCGTAGAAATTCGGCGCCGACGAATATTTTGCGCACAATATCAATCCTTGATAATCCATACGTCACGGCGACTTGCGTAATTTGGGAAATGTATATATCAAAGCTACCAAAACAATACCTCCGGCAATATATATTGACGACATGATATCGGTACGGGCAAGGCTTATTCCGGAAAATGCACCATTGAGCGCCGTACCGACTACAACCGAAAATACAAGAATTAAAGTAACAAGATGTGCGGGAGCGAGTTTTAACGCCCTATACCAGAAGTATACGTATCCACAAAGAATCGCTGCGCCGACAACGACTATCCATATCTGAGAAACGTTCAGTTGGAACAACGCTGAACCTTTTCCGGAAACGACGCTCATACCAAACAAAAACAATGCGCCGATAAACATCCTTGAAAATCCCAGCAGCTCTGAGGAAACATGATGCAGAATTTTTTTTGCTATGATTGTTTCCACTGACCACAATAGTGTTGCGATCAGAACCATGGCTGTCCCCTGGTTCCAAGCAAATTTCATCGGCGCAAAGAAAAATGCTCCGACAAAAACAAGACCATAGGCAATCACTGTTTTGAATGAAATCCGTTCACCTAACAGCATGGCCGCAAGAATCGATACCCAAATAAATAACGATTTGTGGATGACGTTTGCCGACTGCGCACCAATAAACTGTAATCCGGTAAAAAAAAGATAAAACGGCAGCCCTCCGCCGATAATACCGATGAGAAAAAGGGTGAGAAAGTTTTTTTTCGATATAGTTTTCAATTCATTGAGTTTTCCGAATGAAACCATTCCGAGCATGAAAACAACTCCCACGAATGCATTTCTCCACGTCGTCAAAACCAACGGGTCAATCTTTGTGACTGAAACTTTCGAATAAAAAATGGCGAAGCCCGAAATAACAGCGGTTATAAGAGCAAACAGAAATCCTTTTTTCAATCCGTCAGATTTTTGCATAGTCGACTATTTTATTTATAACAACATTTCCGTACACCAGAACCAGATCGTTTTGTTTCAGCCTTCCCGCTTTCTTTTCATAATAGGCATTGATGCCGTTCTCAAGAAGTACATGGTCCTTAAATACTTTTTTTATCCTGATCGGTTTTACGAAACACATAATCTATTCCTTGCAACAATTAAGCACCTGTTTGATGATCTGATTCATTTTCTCGAACATATCTAATGGTTTTTCTTCTTTCGGAATTTCCATATCTCTCAACTCACTCGGTTTGATCACTCCGAGATTCAATCTCCAAAACATGCTATATAGATCATATGCCTGCTTGAAAAGTTCCACGGCACGGCCGTTATCCCCTTTTGTCTGGGCTTTCGTACCTACTTCCATTAAACGCATGGATGCCGCAAGCAAATGTTTGGAAATACACCATGCCTCTCCTTCGTAATCCTTGACCAGATCCTTAAGCAATAATTTACGTAATTCCCTGACCTGGTTTAAAAGATCATAATATTTGGTTTTGCCTGTTTTGCCTCCGCTGAAGAATAAATGTTCCTCTATTGAAATCAAATTCATGATTGCAACCGATAGGTCTTCACCTGAAGAAAGATCGAGCTTCTCTCCTTTCTCCATTTGCTTTACCTTATCGACAAAACGCTGGATATCCTCATTTGATGCCATATAATGATTGTACACTATTTAAAAAATATATCTTAAAATCAGCGCAATAAGAAGCAAACAAGCAAACGGAATAATAACTTTCTGGTAATAAAATAATACTTTACCTTTATTATTTTTGCGAATGGCCGCATCTATAAAAACGGAAAAGAAGAACACCACCATACCTGTAGGCATACCCAGGGCAACTTTGTCGAATCCCCACAGACTGTTATGCGGATGAAACAATTGTTTGGTAACTCCCAAATATATCAACGTCAGGGTGAATATTCCCAGAGACCACGCAATCGCGGTATTCAATCCCAAGCTTTTTTGCAATGAACAACCCTCCACCGACGGCAATAACACAAATAGGACACGTCGCATAAACAGGTTTTATGAAAAACATACTTTAATGATAGAGTTGTGTCAGGCAGATTGCAATAATTATTAGCCTCCTTAATCCCATATTTTTTGATACAATTATATGATTACCAGGGGTACCAAAGTGGCCAACTGGGGTAGACTGTAAATCTACTGGCTTATGCCTTCGAAGGTTCGAATCCTTCCCCCTGGACCATGAAAAATGAGAGCCGAAATGCTCTCTTTTTTATGGTATAGAGAAGAAACGGATGAAGATCTATGTTCGTTTATGAGGGGTCTCCGGTATACTGATACTGTTTTTCTAAGACAAAATTAGCTGTTTCCCTTAGAAAAGCAGTACATATGCCAATCGCCAAAGAGGTTAAGGAGGAGATTTTAGGCAAGATTAAGCAAGGCGAAAAAGTAGTCGCCGTTTCAAAACAATACGGAGTTTCCGAGAAAACCATCTACTACTGGTTACGGTCCTCAACTCAGGAACACGTGTCTCTCATAGAACACAACAAACTCAAACGAGAGAACCAGGAACTCAAAGCCATTGTGGGAGCTTTGACCATCATAGTGGAGAGGTTAAAAAAAAAGAGAGCCTAAACGATACCTGTTTCAGGCGTTACGCCAGATCCTTACCGTTGAAAAAGGAATCGTTATCCAACCTATCCGGTTACTCCATTTTCTGAAACTGTCACCCGCCCATCTGTACGACAAGCTTAAACAGCCGGGGAAGGATGATGCTATTAAAGAACAGATTTTGGACGTTCTTCGCCTTAACACCCCGCCTATGGCCACCGGCGGATCGCTTTAGCCTTAGGCTTGGGTAGGCGGAGGATACGACGTGTCATGAAATTGTATGCAATCAAACCGTACAAGCGGAAGGCCAGATGGCGGAAAAGACGCGATGAGAGACGGAATCCTGCACCCTACCAAAACCTCATTAAGGGAATCTGTCCCCATTCGTCCTTCTGTCATCTGGGTATCTGATTTTACCTACATCCGTTACCAAGAGAAGTTCCTCTATCTGGCAACCTTCATGGACCGGTATACGCGGGAAATCGTTGGCTGGGATATCTCAACCAGGCATACGAAGAATCTTGTTATTGGTGCCTTCTGGGATGCGTTCAAGACAACAGGCACGTTCCCCAAGATTGTCCATTCAGATCAAGGCGTTGAGTATGCCTGTGAAGAATACACCAGTCTTATGGACAAACTGGGAATACAGATCTCCATGAGCTGTAAGGCTTCTCCCTGGGAAAATGCCTACCAGGAATCCTTCTACAACAACTTCAAGACAGATTTAGGCTTGGAGTTTGATAGATTTGTATCGGTGGGTGAACTGGTTGAAGCTATCCATCATACGATCACCTACTACAACCGGGGAAGAATCCAAACGACACTCGGGATGCCCCCGGCAAAGTACCGTATCCTTTATGAAGAAAAAGTCTTAGAAAAAAAGTTCGGAAAAATGTGCACTTGACAAACTGGAAACAATTAAAAGAAGAATTATTACAAGATAAAGCTGTCAAAAAAGAATATGACAAACTGACTCCTCGCTATGAAGCAATATCTGAATTGATCTCTGTCCGCATTAAAAAAGGAATTACTCAGAAAGAATTAGCTCAAAAGATCGGCACCAAACAATCAGCCATTGCTCGCTTTGAAGCAGGAAATGTCAATCCTTCGCTTGGATTTTTGGAGAAGATGGCGGAAGTAATGGGATACAAGGTAAATATCAGCCTGTCAAAATAAGTGAGGCGGTTTTGGAATATAATATTCCTGATTTTCCATTATCAGTTCGAAATAAAAGGTTCGAACGTCCTTGACTATATTCCGATCCATCGAGACGAATCCCTCTTTCTCCATAGAATAATTTTTTCAGACCGCTAGTATAATCTATACAACCTGTCAGGTTAAATAAAACATAATTACTGCTAATTTTCAGCTTTTAGGATACAATTGAATACATGCGGAAACACATTTTGTCATTTTTCGTCATAGGCGGTTTTATCATGTACTCGCTGTATGCGCATGTGACCGGTATGAACCGGGCGCCGGCAGTAGCTTCGCAGAATATGAAACCGATTCAGACGCCGGAGCCAACGGGCGTCGTCCAGAAACAAGAAATAGGTACTCCTGCACCGGTTCCGAATACTCCTCTTCCAACTCCCGTACCCCCGCGAGGTTCAGGGTATAAGGACGGCGCATATATAGGAGATACGGTGGACGCGTATTACGGATATGTCCAGATTCAAGCTACTATTTCCGGAGGCAGAATCGCCGATGTGCGGTTTCTTCAGTACCCGAACGATCGCGAAACTTCGATTTACATCAATTCCCAGGCAATGCCGATTCTCAAACAGGAGGCAATACAGGCACAATCCGCCAATGTTGATATCGTGTCCGGCGCAACCGATACGAGCCAGGCATTTATACAGTCGTTGCAATCGGCACTCAACAGGGCAAAAGGATGAAATCTTTGGTACAATACCCCCATATGTATTTCAGTCCCACATACGGAAAAGTTGATCTGGAAAAGCTGAAAAAAATAATTTCTTCATTCATGGCGCAGGACAAAAAAGCAAAATACGAAATCATTGTCGGTTCGGACTCGCAAAAAGTGCGGGAAAACACGTATGATTTCGTTTCCGCGCTCGTCGTGCACAGGATCGGTTTCGGCGGTATTTATTTCTGGAAGCGCGTGATCCAGGACAAAAAAATAAGCCTGAAACAGCGTATTTATCAGGAAGCGACTATGTCGCTTGAAACCTCGGAAAACTTCGTCCATTTTTTCAAGACCAACGGCATTTCAAAATACGATATCCAGATTCATGTGGACATAGGACATAACGGCGAGACGCGGGAACTCATTACCGAAGTCGTCGGCATGGTCAGGGCAAGCGGGTATGAGGTAAAAATTAAACCCGATTCGTACGGAGCGAGCAAAGTTGCGGATAAATATACTTAACCTACATATTCTTTTATGTTGCTGTCGTTGATATAAAAACCGGTTCCTTCGCCTTTGACGATTTTGTAGGCAACTTTCCGGACAATGCTTTCGATGGTCCGTTCCAAGGTTCTTATCCCGGCGTCAAATCCCAATGGCCTGGTTAATTTCAACCAGACAGAATCATCGATTTTAATATTATCCACGGTGAGGCCGGTTTCTTTGAGATATTTCGGCAGGACATAGTTTTTTGCGATATTGATTTTTTCCTCATCGGTGTACGATGGCATTTGGATTACTTCCAGTCGGTCCATGACCGCGGTAGCTATATTATTGGTATTGTTTGCTGTTGCTACGAACAAAACCTGGGAGAGGTCGAACGGATAATCAATGAAATAATCTAGATAACTCGAATTCTGGCCGGGATCCAAAAGTTCAAGGAGGACGCCCATGATCGCCGCTCGCGATTCCGGAGTTATGCGGTCCAGTTCATCCAGAAGCACGACCGGATTTTTCGATCCAGCTCTTCTCAAAGAACGTATGACCATACCCGGTTCCGCCTCGGGTGAAGTTTTGGACTGGCCTCTCAAATCCAGGGCAGAGGACAGTCCTCCGAAAGGAATACGGACAAACTTGCGTCCAAGCGCCTCGGCAATAGACATGGCAAACGTCGTTTTACCGGTACCTGCCAGGCCCACAAAAAAAAGGATGGGTGCATGGAACGAATCTTCCTGGAGTTTTTGTCTTTGGATGATAAGAACGGATAAATATTCGAGTACGCGCGATTTGATTTTTTCCAGACCGTAATGATGTGAATCCAGAATTTCTTTTGCATGTTTAACATCAAGGTTATCCTGCGTTTTAACTTCCCACGGCAGATTGGTGATCCAGTCGATATATTTTGCGGTGATGTCCAATTGAGACAGATTACCTCCGTATTTCAGGGTAATAGCAATGCGCTCGATCTGCTGCAGTGCCTTGTCATGCAAATTAGCAGGTAGAGATGCATTCTGCAAAGCAGTTTTAAGTTTTTCCACCTCTGACAAGTTATTTTGATTATCCATGGTATTAGCAGACTAATTATCCACTTGACAAAACACGCAGTTTTGTTTATGATATTTTTCACAAAACGGTTAGTCTGACCATAATCAGACGTGTTTCAACCATTTTAAAAGTTATTTACATAAAAGTCTATGGCAAAATCAATGTCCATAAAACCTCTGTTCGACTACGTATTAGTTAAACCGCTTGCTGCAGAAACAACAACTCCTTCCGGAATTGTATTACCGGATACTGCCAAAGAAAAACCCCAGATGGGTGAAGTAATGGCTGTCGGACCGGGTGCATTGAATGATGACGGAAAAGTAATGCCTATAGTAGTAAAAGTCGGTCAGAAAGTCATGTACAAAAAATGGGGCGGCAACGAGATAAAAGTCGGCACGGAAGAATGGATGCTTATAGAGCAGAAAGACGTTATGGCGGTTGTAAATTAAAAATTAAAAGTTACTATTTAAAATACTATGGCAAAACAAATTGTATACGGAGCGGATGCACGCAAGAAACTTCTTGACGGCGTTGACAAGTTATCCAAAGCGGTTGCGACAACTTTGGGACCGAAAGGCCGCAACGTCGCGCTCGACAAAAAATGGGGAGCGCCGAACGTCATTCACGACGGTGTGACTGTCGCGAAAGAGGTGGAGCTGGAAGATGTGTTTGAAAACATGGGAGCACAGCTCGTCAAAGAAGCGGCTTCGAAAACCGCTGATGTGGCGGGTGACGGTACGACAACCGCAACGGTTTTGGCAAGCGCGATCGTCAGCCAGGGAATAAAGATGATTACTGCAGGCGCAAACCCGATGGTTATGCGCGCCGGTCTCATAAAAGGAAGCGAGTATGTGGTTTCCGAACTGAAGAAAATGGCAAAGACCATAACGTTGAAAGATGCGGCAAACGTCGCAACCATTTCCGCTGGCGATGCGGAATTGGGGAATCTGATTGCAGAAGCACTGAAAAAAGTCGGCGGCAAGGACGGCGTGGTGACGGTTGAGGAAGGAAAGAGCCTGGTTACTACCGTGGACCACAAAGAGGGTATGGAGTTTGACCGCGGATTCGCTTCCCCGTATTTTGCGACCGATGCGGATAAAATGGTTGCGGAAGTTGAAGATCCATACATTTTGATCACGGATAAAAAAATCTCGGCAGTCGCGGATCTATTGCCGTTCCTGGAAAAGCTCGTAAAACTATCCAAGAATCTGGTGATTATTGCCGACGAGGTTGATGGAGAGGCATTGGCGACACTGGTTGTCAACAAGCTGCGCGGTACGTTCAACGCACTGGTCGTCAAAGCACCGGGTTTCGGCGACAGACGCAAAGCAATGCTTGAGGACATCGCCATTCTGACCGGCGGAACCGTCATTTCCGAAGATCTCGGGAAAAAAATGGAGAATGTCGGAGTTGATGACTGCGGACGCGCTGAAAAAGTGAAGTCGGATAAGGAGAATACCTCTATAATCGGCGGTAAAGGCGACAAAGCGTCGATTCTTGCGCGCGTATCCCAGATCAAAAAAGAGATTGAGACGACAACATCGGATTTCGACAAGGAAAAACTGCAGGAACGGCTTGCAAAACTGTCGGGCGGCGTTGCAGTCATCAATGTCGGCGCAGCAACAGAGGTTGAGCTGAAAGATAAAAAAGAACGCGTCAACGATGCGGTTGCTGCAACCAAAGCGGCTCTTGAAGAAGGCATTGTTCCCGGAGGAGCAGTCGCGTTACTTGATATCAGCCAGAAAATGGATGCAAGGAATCTGGAAAAAACCAACGCAAGCAAAGACGAGGTCTTTGGATTTGAGTTGGTCAAAGCAGCTTTGGAATCTCCATTCTCAAAATTAATGGAGAATGCGGGATTGAATCCGGGCGAACTCATTGCCAAAGCGCGGGAAGTCAGCGCAAAAGGATTCGGATTCGACGTGTTGAAAACAGAGTCGACTCAGACGGCACAAACGATCGATATGATCAAGGCAGGTATTATCGATCCTCTGAAGGTAGTCCGGACCGCAGTCGAAAACGCGGTTTCTGTCGCGACTATGGTTCTGACGACTGAAGCGCTGATTGCGGATAAGCCGGAACCAAAGGCTCCGGCAGCGCCGGCAGGCGGAATGCCTGATATGGGCGGCATGGGAGGATATTAAGTCAACAAACGTTACAAGCGTTTCAAAAACCCCGTTTTATCAAGCGGGGTTTTTGTTTATAATGGATGCATTATGGATCCAAATACCAGTCAACAATCGTTACCGCTGGAACCGATGCCATCTCAGCAACCGGAACAAAACAAAGAGGCCTTTGAAGCCCTGATTGAACTCGACAACAAGGAACGAAGTTTTAAACGGCGCGAAGGATATATGCGTGCGTATATTATCAGTGTTTTATTTCCGCCGCTCGGTGCGTATTATTTAATCAAATATCTTTTTTTTGCAAACGGAACGCCTGAAGATATGAAGGCAGGAGTGATTTCACTGGTTCTTACTATTGCATCATTGGTTTTAACGGCCTGGATATTCGGCGCCATGTTTAATCAGGTCAGTTCGCTCAGTCCGCAAGGTAACAGCGTTCTGAAAGATTTTATTACGCCGGCAAATATGAACACGTTTAAGAATCTCATGCGGTAATTCAGATCATAAAGCTTTTAAGTACCTGCACGGATTTTTCCATCATTGTTTTTTCGTCTTCGGATAGAGTTATCTGCAGTATTTTATCAACACCATTTCCACCCAACACACATGGCACACTGATTGAAACATTGGAATACCCGTATTCTCCTTCCAAAGGAACGGAAACGGGGAATACGCGTTTCGTATCTTTGAGTATGGCGTCGACAAGCTGGTTTACCACGACGCCAATCGCATAGAACGTTGAACCTTTTGCCGCGATAACCGTTCCGGCGGCGTCGCGGGTTTTTTGATACGCTTCCCTGATTTTATCCATGGTTATATTCGGCATCGACAAGATCGGTTGACCGCCGACATTCGCGTGGTCTATAACCGGAAAGGAACTGTCACCGTGTTCACCCAAGACATAGGCATGGATATTTTTCGGATTAACGTCGAGCATCTCCGAAAGATAAAATCTGAATCGTGAGGAATCCAAACAGGTTCCTGTCCCTAATATTCTTCCTTTCGGAAAATTGAGCAGTTTTTGCGCTTCATAGGTTAAAACATCGACAGGATTGGCAACCAGAAGAATGATGCTGTCGGGAGCATAGCGGACAATGTCCGGAAGCATGGATTTAAGGATATCGGTATTATGTTTTGCAAGGTCAAGACGGGTTTCGCCGGGTTTTTGGGCAACGCCGGTCGTATATACGATGACATTACTGCCTTTAATATCTTCCAGGGATTCCGCCGCCTTAACAGTTGTTGCTCCCAGAAACGACAGGCTGTGTTCGAATTCCAACTGCTCACCTTTCATTTTTTCGATATCCCGATCATACAAAACAAGCTCTCGGGTAGTATTCCTAAGAAGCATGGCGTATGCCGAAGTGATACCAACCCTGCCGCCGCCGATAATGGATACTTTGTTTACTCCCATAGATTATATATAGAGGAAATTGATCTTGATTTCCAGTCGAGATTTGGACTTCAATCCTTAAGAAATCTGTTCTTCCCATATAGAATCAAGCTATATTGATTTAACCATAACATGCTCTTCGTTTCATGAAAAAGAATAACAGAATACATTTATCTGTTGAACAATCTCATGTTTTTTATACAGAGTGCGGATTTGGTCTTGACGAATGGAAATAAGCGATTTGTTTATTGTTCAATTTCAACACATGATGCCCGATTTCGATGATTTTGCGTACGGCCAAAGGGGTATTATATACCCATCCTAGACGTGATTTTAACTTTTTTTAATATAGGATTTTTATGAAGATGATTTCTATTCCCGTATTTTCTTTGCGAGCTTCGCCAGTTTTTTATCGTCGGCTCGCCGATAATCGTGGGAAGAGATATATCCCTCGTATATTTCAAAATATTTGTCGATATTCGAGCTTATCTGACGCCATTTTTTCATATCCGCGGTTCCGTGCATGGGGAACAGTTTTGCGTGAACATGATCCACGCCAAATCCTTCGAAGATCATGCCGGTCCGGCCGACATCTTTAAGTTTCTTATCAAGCAGTTTTGCGACTTTTCGTACTGCTATGATCAGTCCCTTAAGAACATCGTCAGGCAGGTCGAATGCATAGCTTGGATAATGTTTTTTTGGGATGACGACGGAGAATGCTTGGGTATTTGGGTATATGGAAAGGAATGCCATATATTTTTCATCTTCCCAGATTTTGTGTGAAGGAACCGTATCGCTGACAATCTGGCAAAATACGCAATTTTTCATTAAGTATAGCATAGCAGATTTTTTGCTCTTGCAAACTGATGGAATAGTGGTATAAATAAATAATTGGATTATCATATGGACAATACAGCCCCCCTATATCAAACTCCGCCGGTTGCTCCCAAAAAAAGACCTTCGTTCATACTTGCCGTTGTCATTATCGCCGCAATCCTGTTGGTCGGAGGAGGAATAATTTTGTTCAGGAGGCAGAAGAACAATAATCAGCCGACCAGCGTGACTATGACGCCGACGCAGGAACCGACGGCGACTCCTACTCCCCAAGTTGACAAGCAATCGGTGAAGATCCAGGTTTTGAACGGGACCGGAACACCGGGCCAGGCGGCATCGGCAGTGAAGGCGCTTGAAAATGCAGGATACAGTGCCGATCACATAAAAACCGGCAATGCGGATACATATGACCATACCGTGACTACCATTGCGATAAAAGCAGAATTTGCCGGCATAACAGATGATATAAAAACAGCTCTTAGTTCCACATTCGATAATATCACTGTTGATTCATCACAACTTGGGAGCGAGAGCGCTTATGATGTTGTTATTACAACCGGAGGAAAAATATACCAGACGCCGACACCGACGGCGACGTCTGCAGCAACACTAACGGGTGGTCCAACCAACACACCGACACCGACATCAAACCCGACTCCGACACACTGAAATAGTCTGTAAAATTTTTTACCGTGCCTTATTTACTCTAAAAGCGGGTCCGAACTCGTGGAGGATGTTAAAACCTTTTACGCATGAAGTTAGTAATTGATCTCTTGACTTTTATTATAGGATTTAGTAGTATAAGCAAATGGATCGAATAATTGGCTATACCGGTATCTTTTCTGCATTATCTGCGATGGCTGGCCTTGTTCCCTTGGGGGCAAGATTGGCGGGAATACCAGTCTCCAATGAAGTCCTAGTGTATCCTTTCGTTCCCTTAGCTCTCTGGTCCGTCGGTATGCTTTTTTTAGCCGGTCGCGCAAGAAAATAATATTTTATAAATATTATGAAAGCTGCAATTTTCAACGGTAAAGGTAATATCGGATATGGAGATAGATCGGATCCGAAGATTCGGGAATCAGCCGATGCTATTGTTCGGGTCGTAATGAGTTGTGTTTGCGGTTCTGATCTTTGGTATTATCGCGGTTTATCTCCACATGCTTTAGGTCCAATCGGTCATGAATTTATCGGTATTGTTGAGGAAATTGGGACGGGTGTTCAAAACATTAAAAAAGG
>CAZFQZ010000001.1:0-66472 GCA_964521305.1 uncultured Gammaproteobacteria bacterium | reverse complement strand
TCAACCAACTGATCAAAAAGGGGAGAAAAAAGAGAATTAAAAAATCAAGAGCAGCTGCTCTGAAACAGAATTTCAATTCTCTGAAACGGAAATACCTTACGACTAACAATCCGCTCAAACGGGGTGTATGTACTGTTGTGCGTACCATGACACCCAAAAAACCTAATTCGGCGCTCCGAAAAGTCGCAAGAGTACGGCTTTCCAACAAAATGGAGGTGACCGCATACATTCAAGGCGTTGGGCACAATCTGGCGGAACACTCGATCGTGCTGATTCGCGGCGGGCGGGTAAAAGATCTTCCGGGTGTGAAATATCATATCGTACGCGGCAAGTTTGATACCGCGGGTGTATCCGGCAGGGCCACATCGCGTTCGAAATACGGCGCAAAAGCCGTCAAGGCAAAACCGGCAGCATAGAACATGAAACATATAGCATGTAACATTTGAAGCAAGGTAAAATTATAGAAAGCACCTTGTTTTCTAGTGTTACATGTTATATGTTACGGGTTACATAAATATGCCTAGACATTCATACAAACGCAAAACAGTTCGCAAGGATCCGGTGTACGAAAACCATGAAGTGGCAAAACTCATCAACTACATCATGAGAGACGGTAAGCGATCGGTTGCACGGGGAATCGTCTATGACGTTTTTGAGGAGCTGAAAAAACAGAGTCAGGATCCGCTGAAAATACTGAGAGTAGCGTTGGACAACGTTTCGCCGACACATGAAGTAAAACCAAGACGACTCGGCGGCGCCTCTTATTTGGTCCCCATCGAAGTACGGCCGGAGCGGAAACTATTTTTGGCACTGAACTGGATTGTTGACGCGGCACGATCCCGCTCCAATAAAGAATTTCATACATTCAAGCAAAAACTGTTGACCGAACTTCTTGAGGCTTCAAAAAACCAGGGAAATGCAGTTGCGAAAAAAGCGCAAACCGAAAAGTTGGCAGAGGCGAATAAGGCGTTCTCTCATTTGAGGTGGTAAAATCTTCGTAGAACGTATAACGTAAAACGTATAACGTATTCATTCACTCACAACGACGTTACACGTTGCACGTTACACGTTGCACGCATTTATGGCCCAGCAATCAATCATTACCAAAAACCGCAATGTTCCGTTGGACAGAATCCGAAACATCGGTATTATCGCCCATATTGATTCGGGAAAAACAACGACAACCGAGCGTTTGCTATTTTATACCGGCAGAACATATAAAATCGGCGATATTGATGAAGGAAACACGCAGATGGACTGGATGCCACAGGAACGCGAACGCGGTATCACTATTGTATCGGCCGCGACCACCACATTCTGGAAAGACGTCCGCATCAACATCATCGATACACCCGGCCATGTTGATTTTACCGCCGAAGTCGAACGGTCACTCCGCGTCCTCGACGGTGGCGTCGTTATCTTTGACGCCGAAGAAGGCGTGCAGAGCCAGTCGGAAACCGTATGGAGACAGGCGGACAAATACAAAATCCCCCGTATCTGTTTTATAAACAAGATGGATAAGCTGGGAGCTGATTTCGAAGCGACCGTCGGAGAAATCCGCGACAGGCTCGGCGCGGTTCCCACGATCATGGTATTCCCTATTGGCAAGGAGCAGGAATTCAGGGGTGTTATCGACCTGCTTTCCCTGAAATCCATGTATTGGGAAAAAGACCCGCAGGGAATAGAATATGAAACCAGGGATGAAATCCCCGCGGATTTAAAAGACAAAGTAATGGCGGCTCGGGCAAAGCTCGTTGAACAGATTGCGGAAACCGATGACCAGCTGTTGAACAAATATCTGAACGGGGAGGAAATCATGGTAGAGGACCTTAAAAAAGCACTCCGGAAGGCAACGATCGCATACAAACTCATCCCTGTCTATTGCGGAACTTCGTTGAGAAATAAAGCGGTACAGCCTGTACTTGACGCAATCATCGACTATCTCCCCTCTCCTCTGGATCTCAAAGAAATCAAGGGAATCAATCCGCAGACAGGCGCTGAAGAAAAACGACAGCTCAGGCCGGAAGAAAGATTTGCGGCCCTGGCGTTCAAAATCCAGCTCGATCCACATGTGGGAAAATTGACATATGTGCGTATTTACTCAGGCACGTTGGAATCCGGGTCCTATATCTATAATACCAACAAACAAAAACAGGAACGGGCAAGCCGCGTGCTTCTGATGCACGCCAATCAGCGCGAGGAAATCGACAAAGCATACGCCGGTGAAATCATTGCTTTGGTCGGTCCGAAAGACACCAAAACGGGTGACACTCTGGCTGACCAAAACCATCCGATCGTTCTTGAACAAATTACGTTTCCCGAACCGGTCATCTCCCTGGCGATCGAACCGAAAACAAAAGCCGATCAGGAAAAATTATCGTATAGTTTGCAGCGGCTGGCAGAAGAAGACCCGACATTCAAAGTTAAAGTCAACCAGGAAACCGGTCAAACCATTATGTCAGGCATGGGAGAACTCCACTTGGAAATACTGGTCGACCGCATGAAACGCGAAATGGGTATGGATGCCAACGTGGGTAAACCGCAGGTCGCATACAAGGAAACCGTAACCAAACTCGCCGATGCGGAAGGCAAGTATATTAAGCAAACCGGCGGTCACGGACAATACGGTCACTGTCTCATAAAAATCGCACCGCTCGGCAGAGGTGAGGGATTCAAATTCGAGAATAAAGTCAAAGGCGGAGCCATACCTTCGGAGTTTATTCCTTCTGTGGAAAAAGGAATAATCGAAGCGATGGAAAAAGGTGTCCTTCTCGGATTTCCCATGACCGATCTGCAAGTTACGCTCTATGACGGAAGCTACCACGACGTCGATTCGTCTGATATCGCATTCAAGATTGCCGGATCCATGGCTTTTCAGGATGCTGCAAAAAAAGCAGGTATGGTCCTTTTGGAGCCGATCATGAAACTTGAGGTCACCGTACCCGAGGAATTCATGGGTGTGGTGATCGGCGATATTTCGAGCAAGCGGGGAAAAATCCTGGGAACGGAAAAACGAAGCAGAGCGGTCATCATCAAAGGATATGTCCCGCTGGCTGAACTTTCCGGGTACGCAACCATCTTGCGATCCCTTACGGAAGGACGAGGATTCTTTTACATGGAACCTTCCCATTATGAAGAAGTACCGATGAATATAACGAAAACGATGATGGAGAAATAAAAAAGATTATAGATTCATGATTTAAGATTGAAGAATAGGAGCTCCATGAGAGTTTTAATTTTTTCAGACACCCACCTTACCGTCAGGTTTGAACAGGAAAAATACGACTTTCTTAAACGAATCGTATCCGATTGCGATCAGGTCGTCATAAACGGCGATTTTTGGGACGGAGCGATTACCACATTTGATAAATTCGTTAACTCGGATTGGAAAAGTCTTTTTCCTTTACTCAAACAAAAAAACACCGTCTACGTATATGGCAATCATGACAGGCGGGAAAACTCAGATGAACGGGTTTCTTTGTTCTCGGTAAAACAAACATACCGCCATATCCTTAAACAAAACAACAAAACATTCATTATCGAACACGGTCACCAAACCCAACCTGCCATATTCGAAAAACTTGATATTTTTCCTCATTCCCGGATATTTGTGGTATTTCTGAATAACTTTTTCAGCGTGTTCGAGAAATCAGTCATCAAACTTCTCGGGAATAAAACCCTGCAACATAAACTTTACGGAAAACTGAACAGGGAAACAAAGCAAAATATCAAAGAACTTGATTTGCGGAATGCAATATACATCTGCGGACATACCCATTCGCCTGAGATTGACCTGAAAAACAACTTCATCAATACGGGTTTCATCCGACATAGTATCGCGCAATATATTATGATCGAAAACGGAAAAGCGGAGCTGAAGGAAGAAAAATATGCTTAGTGCTTCTTGAGCCTAATCACTGAAGTAATCTGGGAATTCGGTATATAGATAATGTTCTCTTTCTTATCTTCCAAGATAGTGAGACGTAAGGTAATATCTAACACATTGCCCTCATATGTACCAATCCGTACCTGATCACCAACGTTGAACTGATCTTCAAGAATGATGAAAAACCCCGAGATCAGATCTTTAACAAGAGTTTGCGAACCGAAGGATACCGCCAATCCTACCAAACCTGCTCCGGTCAATATCGGCACTATATTCACTCCCCAACGATCAAGGATAATCATCGCGGCGATGAGGATGTAGACGAAATCGATAACATTTTTCAGGACTGATCTCAATGTCCGTGTCTTTGCAATCATATGTTCTGTCGACATCCGTCTTTTCATGCCGTGAAATACCATATCGAGTATTTTTTTGGAAACAACCATGAGAATAAATGTTACAACCAAAACAATCAAGCTTGTCGACGCCCTGTCATAAAAAACAGAATTACTCATAATGGTATTATACCGATGTGCAATGAGATTGCAATCGGTATAACCGTTCGTACGCTCCCTTTGATCAATTATTTTTGCACATTGAGCTACGATCGGTATATAATACTTGCATTCCTATGGTAAAAAGAATATATATTTTGGTTTTGGTTTCGATTATTGCTTCGGGGGGGGTCTTTTTTATTTTTGTTAATCCCCCTGCTCTTCTGCTGATCAAACAACTTCCCCACTATATGAATAAACAGACCGAAACCCAGCGGATCGTTTATACAAAATTGCCTGATATCAGTATCTATGTACAGCAGGCTGCAATAGTTTCCCAGGACAGAAGGTTCTATTCGAATGTCGGTATTGACCTGAGAGGAACCGTACGCGCAATTTTGTTTAGCATACTTAACCGTCGGCGGCAGGGAGCCAGCACCATCACCGAACAGTTCGCAAAAAATATTTATTTCAACGATCGGGATTCGCTAAAAACAGATATTGCCACAAAAATCCTCGCTCTCTATCTGACCCATTTTTACCCCAAACAAAAAATTCTTGAGATGTATCTGAATATCATTTATTTCGGCAATGATGCGTACGGTATCGGTCAGGCAAGCGATATATATTTTCACACCGATCCAAAAACATTAACAGTATCTGAATCAGCTTATCTTATCGGCCTCATCAATAAACCCAGTTATTTAAGCAACCACCATACCGAAGCGCTAACCGAAGCAAAAATAATTATAGGACAAATGTTATCCCAAAATGACATAACAAAGTTGCAATATTCCCTGGCGTCGGCTGAATTAGCCAAAATGTGAAACCTGCGGATTAAGAATCCGGGAACTTCTTTAACCTGGTCGAAACTCCGTACCGATCCAATGAAATTATTTTCCTGCCACCGGTACAATTCTTACCTTCTCCCGATGCCTACAGCCTCGCATCGAAAGAGCAAGTGTACGGGGTCTGTGGGTAAAACTTCGAGTTCGAAATTTTACCCTTGACAAAGTGAACGGTTGTTTACTATACTGAATCGGTAAACTATCGTTTACCTAAAATTTTTATTTCCATTTTCCAATTCTCATTGAAAATTAAAGATTTTTCATATGTCTATCGACCGTTTTGCTCAGGTGCGAAAGTTCTTTAAAAAAAACCGCAGACTTCCTTCCTATTCCGAGATGTTAAAATTATTCGGATTCTCGTCAAAAAACGCGGTATTCAAAATCGTCCAGCATTGGATCGAAGAAGGTTTGATTGAAAAAGATACCAACGGAAAACTCGCGCCGTCGTCCAGATTTTTCAGCCTGCCGGTATTGGGAATCATCAAAGCAGGATTCCCTATCCTTTCTGAAGAGGACAAAACATATTTGACTCTGGATGAGTATCTTATTGAAGATCCAACATCTTCATTTTTGTTGAAAGTCAGCGGCGATTCCCTGTCAGGAATCGGTATATTTGACGGTGATATTGTCATTATCGAACGCAAACGGAGTGCGATCGTCGGAGACGTCGTACTCGCACAGATCGATAAGGAATGGACCTTGAAAATCTTAAAAAAAGACCGGCTCAAACGGATCTCATATCTCGAAGCAGCCAATCCGAAATATCCGGCTTTCTATCCCCATCAGGAATTGCAGATTTTTGGAGTTGTCAAAGCAGTTGTCAGAAAATTTAACTAATAAAGCGCAACGTGCGGATTTTTTTCATCGAACACTCTGCGCTCGTGACTATTTCCACGTTACCCAACTCTTTCGCATTGTGAGGTGACAAAAAAACGCATGTAAGCTTTGAAAATAACATGTTCCAAGTACATCACTGGCCGAACGCCATCCTTCATCTTGATGGTGATGCGTTTTTCGCATCGGTCATACAGGCGGTGTACCCGAAACTGAAAGGAAAACCCGTGGTAACCGGACAGGAACGCGGTATTGCCACGGCGATTTCCTATGAGGCGAAAAAATACGGGATAACGCGCGGCATGCGCATGTTCGAGATAAAAAAACTCTATCCCCAATGCCATATCATGGACTCGAACTATGAACTCTATGATCTTTTTTCCAAACGGATGTTTGCGATTGTCAGGTCATTCACGCCATATGTGGAAGAATACTCAATTGATGAAGCATTCGCGGATATCAAAGGACTACGCAGGCCCATAAACAAAACATACGGCGAAATAGCGCAAGCAATCAAGGATAAAATTGAAAGTTCGTTGGGAATTTCCGTTTCAGTCGGTGTTTCCCTGACCAAATCCCTAGCTAAACTTGCGTCTTCTTCCCATAAACCATCCGGCCTTATGATCATCAATGGCAGGGCAATAGAATATTTGTTACAACACACCCCCGTAGAAAAAGTCTGGGGAATCGGAGAAAACACAGCTGCATATTTACATAAACTCGAAATCTATACGGCACTTGAATTCGCAAACCAGAGTGAGGGATTTGTTATCTCGCGTCTGACCAAGCCGTTTTTCGAGATCTGGCAGGAACTGCGTGGAAACAAAGTGTATGAACTCGACATGAACAGGAAAACCACGTACCGTTCCATAACCAGGAGCCAGACATTCCATCCTCCCACCAATGATCCAAATCTGTTACGGTCACGATTGCTTGGCCATGTCGAAGATGCGTTTAAGACAGCACGTGACTGCCATTATCAAATAGCGGAATTCACCATATTTCTGAAAACACAGGAGTTCAGATATCATGTTGCCGAAATAAAATTACCCGAGCCCACTTCGTATCCTCTTCTCATCAGACAATTTATCCATGAAGCATTCAAAAAAGCGTACAAAACAGATTGTTTGTATCGCACGACCGGCTGCACGTTAACCCAACTTAAAGAAACAGCGGTTACCCAACAAGCGTTATTCACCACGTATAACGACCGGCTGAAAGAAAAAGTATCCAAAATCTATCCATTATACGAAGCTAAAAAAGTGGATTTCGGCAGCATGTTTTTCGACAAACAATCGGTGGAGGAAAAAAAGAAAAAACACATGTCTCTTCCTGTTATCGAGATTTAGGAGACCATATCCCGTGTGTAATCATAAAACAGGAATTTGCCACCACATGCATGCCGTAATCTTTCGCTTTTTTGATCGCCTCATCCGATTCTGAACCTAACTGCATCCAGATGTCTTTTATACCAAGCTCCTTACACTCATCAACGATCTGGGATGTTACTGCTGGCTGGACAACCGCAATCACTAAGTCAGGGATAAATGGCATATCTTTAAGCGCCGGATATATTTTTTTCCCGAACAGCTCACCGCCTTTGGGATTCACTCCCAGAACATCGGCATTGACGCGGATCAGATCCTTAAAAATTTTATGACCGTATTTTTTCGGGTCCGACGAAACGCCGACAAGAGCTATTTTTTTGGTTTTCAGATTATCCATATTTCGGTAATGAAATCCCTTCCTTTTTGAATGCAAGAATCAACGGACAGTTGCCATGATCGTGTTTTCTCGCCGTACAGAATTTTCTGCCGTAATCAATCATCAAATACGTGAACTTGAACCAATCGCTTTTTGGTAAAATCTTCATCAAATCCTGCTCTATTTTTTCCGGATCATTCTGTTTGGTTAACCCATATACTTGCGATAATCTCCGTACATGCGTGTCGACCGCGATTCCCTCGACAATGCCGAATGCGTTTCCCAACACCACGTTGGCGGTTTTTCTCGCAACACCGGGAAGCGACAGCAAATCTTTCATCGTATTGGGTACTTCGCCGTGGAATTTTTCTCTGATCATTTTAGCAGCCGTAATAATATTTTTTGCCTTGTTGTGGTAAAAACCTGTCGACCTGACATCCTGCTCAAATTCCCTTATATCCGCTTTCGCATAATCGTCGACCGTCCGGTACTTTTTGAACAACCTTTCCGTTACTTTGTTTACCATAACGTCTGTGCACTGGGCGGAAAGAATGACACTGACCAGAAGCTCCCAGTTGTTCGAATACTTCAGCATTATTTTTGCGTCAGGCAACAGTTTTTTCAGTTCCCTGACTATTAAAGCTGCCCTTTTTTTTGTTCTTCCATAGACCATAAGGTCGGACCTCAAAACAGGTCCGACCTCTATTTTATAATATATTTCCCTCGTCTTTCCATTATAAATCCTTCCCTCATCAGATTCCCAAGGTTACATATTATTTTTTCCTGCGTAAATCCTGATTGTTTTTTGAGCTCAACGGCTGTCGAAGGACTTTTCAGCAACAGTCTTAGCAGCATACCCCGTACCTGCCTGTCTGATCCGCTGAAACTTTTCTGTTTAATGTAATGTTTGCTTTTCCTGTTAGGATTCTCTATCTTCTTGGATAATGCGGATCCGTAATCCATCAGGGCATAATACCATTCGCGGGGATTTTGTCTGTCCAGAGTTTCTTCAACAAGAACAATAATTTCTTTATCACCCACCTCTGTTTTATCCTTAAAAAAATGGTGAATAAACGTCCGTCTGATGTTGGTTTCTATAAATACTTCCGGCTTATTTCCTATGAACGTGGCGATCGAACGGCCAGTTGCTTTACCTATGCCCGGAAGTGATTCCAACTCTTCAGGATCGAGCGAAACTTTACCGTTATGTTTAACGACAATAGTTTTTGCGGCATCGCGTAAATATAGAGCCCGCCTGTTATACCCCATTCCTTGCCATGTCTTCAGTAGTTTAGAAGTTGAAGCTTCTGCTAAAGATTTAAAATCTGGAAATGTTTTTATGAACTCAGGAAATTTTGTCATAACCCTCGGAACCTGCGTCTGCTGAAGCATTATTTCAGATACGAAGACATGATAAGGTTCTATGCGTTCGCGCCACTGCAGGTTCCGTTTATGTTTTTTGTAATACTGCCAAATCGTCTTTTTGAACACTGCAATCTTCTTTTCGGATACGTTCATCCCTATAGTATACCGCTTACGCACCGCCGTATACATTACCTCAATATCCCGTGTTCTTGAAAACTGTAATACGATTCTTTCGCCACGATAACATGGTCGATGATTTCTATCCCCAGGATCTTGCCCGCCTCGAGCAACCGGTGCGTCAGCTCCGTATCCTCATCCGACGGATTGGGGTCTCCCGACGGATGATTGTGGGAAATGACGATCTGGGCACACGAATGTCTGATCGCGTTCTCGAACACTTCCCTCGGATGCACGACGCTCATATTGAGAGTACCTATGGAAACTATTTCCTTCCTGATTATCTGATTGCGTACGTCAAGGTAAAAAATGATGAAATGTTCTTTGGACCGCGCCCGTATGTCAACCAACTCCTTCCACACGTCTTCGGGACTTAAAACCAATGATGTTTTCTTGTTCCTGAATAACCTCTTTCCCAATTCGAAGCAGGCGACAATTCTACATGCCTTCGCATTTCCTATACCATGGTGGATTTTTAACGCGTGATAATGTATTCTCCCCTCTTCTCGGGAATAATTGCCGACGATTTTTTGGGCAAGGCGCAACGCATTCTGTTTCCTGGTTCCGGACCCTATGATAATCGCCAATAACTCCGTATCCGTCAACCGATCGCATCCGTATCTCATCAGTTTTTCCTGAGGTCTTTCATATTTTGGAAGATCCTTGATTTTCATTAATCATAGTCTGATTCATCCTTCGTCGCGAGTCAATGGATTATATGCTACAAAAAACATTCAGGAGAAGATATTAGAGTTCCAAACTTGCCCAGAGAATCCTTGATGCATAGGTTTTATACGGTGACCATCTGGAAATGATCTTTTCAACTTTTTCTTTTTTTGGTTCTTTTTTCAGTTTATATACCTTCATTATTCCTTTTCTAAGTCCAAGATCGCCATGGGAAAATACATCTTCCCGCGCCATAACAAACATGAGGAACATTTCACAGGTCCATGGCCCAATTCCTTTTACTTGTAATAATTCCTTCCTGATTTCATCGTCGTCCATGGAATCGAATTTTGAAAATTGCAGATTACCTTTCATCACGTGCTCCGCCAGATTACGAACATACCGGGCTTTTGCATTGGACATGCCGCTTGCCCTAAGTTCCTCAAGGGATTTATCAAGAATATCTTGAGCCGTAATCGTTCCTTTAGGAAATAATTTCTTAAATCTTCCGAATATCGTCTCTCCAGCTTTATTCGAAAGTTGTTGACATATAATCTCACGACATAAACGATAGAAATAGTTTACGGGTTTATCTTTTTTGATAGGATCAATCGCTCCGATATTTACGGCAAAAGAATATAAAATCGGATCGTTTGTTTTGAAATGTGATAGGATTTTTTTATGCATTATTCTGTGCGGAGACGAGAGGATTCCTTAAAACAAGCCTCTGTTCCACTTGCGGAGGGTACAGGATTCGAACCTGTGAGGGATTGCTCCCACGAGTTTTCGGGACTCGCGCCTTAAGCCTCTCGGCCAACCCTCCTTGTGTTATATTTTACCTCAAATATGGATGATTGTATTGGGGACTTCCGCGATATCGACGATCTCATGCTCGGTAGTCGTGACCAAAGATTGGTATTTTTTAATGAGGTCAAGAACGATTTTCTTGTTGTGTATGTCGAGTTCGGAAAACACGTCATCGAGAAGCAGAAGCGGTTTTTTCTTTCTCGTTTCCTCGTAATACAGGATTTCGTTGAGTTTCAACCAGAACACCGCCATGCGCTGTTCGCTCCGCGAGCCGTAATGATGGATATTCTTTTTGCCGGCCGGCGGATTCCATTTGCCTGGTGGTAGAGATGATTTTGACCACATGGAGATCTGAAAATCATCTTTCTGGGGACCGATCAAGGTTTTCCGCCATCTTTTCTCTTCCTCATATACTTTGTCCAACCGCTCTTGATTAAACTCATTGCTTTGGTACTCGATGGTAAACGATTTTGCATCCAGTTTCGGATGTTTATTCAGGAATTCCGTCAGTTCAGTGCGTTTCGTGAAAATGTACGCGGCCTGCTCCATACAGTAATCGTTCCAGAACCGGAGTTCTTCTTTAAGCTGCTCTTCGGTTTTGTGCATTTCCAGTACTTTGTTCCTGCGCCTGATTGCGTTAGTGTAGTTGTCAAGCTTTTTTTTGTATTCGAAGTCGTAATACGCAATCCATTTGTCTATATATTCCCTCCGTATGCTCGGCGATCCGTTAATGATCTCGATCTTTTCCGGGCTGAATAACACGGTCTTTATCTGCTCCTGGACATATTGGGAAAGCTGTCTTTTGGTCTTGTTCACGAAAAAATGTTTTTCGATGTGGCCTGGTTTATGATCGATCGCGACCTTGAACATGAACGAGTCGTCTCCTATGCTAAACAGTCCTTCAACATACCCTGTTTTTTTGTCAATGTATAACAGCTCCTCTTCCTTGTCCTCGCGGAATCCTTCGCCATGCATCAACACATGGATTCCTTCGAGCAGGTTTGTTTTGCCGCGCGCGTTTTCGCCGATAACAATCGTCAGGAACGGATTTATCTCAAACGAAACTGATTCAAAACTCCGGAAATTATGGAAGGCTATCTTTTTCAGGATCATATCATGTATTTTAACCTATTCTCAGGCTTTTTTTCTCAGAAGGAATTTGGTTTCGAAGAACGAGGGAAGGGTGAACGGCGGTTTGATCACTGCTACACTTTCGAACGTGGAAAAGAGTTTCTTCCAGTATTTCTTCGGGAAAAACGAAACGACCGAGAAATCCCTGCGGTATGTCAGGTTAAACCAGAGGTTTTCCCTCGTGAAAACCTTGTGGAAAACGAATTTCTGCGACACGCGGATCGATTCTTCGATCGCCTGGCGGATTTTCGACTGCTCGATCCGCTCCAACACGTCGTATGACACGACCATATCGAAGAATTTGTCTTCGTACGGCAATTTCAGAATGTCTCCTGTTTTCAAAAAGGGTTTTGCTTCTTTTTCTGCCAGCTCCAGCGCATCTTTTGAGATATCGACACCGTATGCATCGACACCCAGTTTCCTCAACCATTTGACCAGTTGTCCCGTACCGCATCCTATATCCAAACACCGTTTGGGATTGAAAAATATCTTAATCAGCATAGCCCTGTATAATGTAACCAACGAGTGGAAAAATCTGCCTAAGACCGACTCTGCGTGCGCAAATCTATGGCCGCCTTTTTTGCCCGTGTAATATTCCCTGTTGTAGAATCCGGCATCGATACGGAACGGCAGTATAACGGTGCCTTTGAATGCTTCACCTTCAATGATATTCTCCAAATTATCAAAATCATGGCCGTTGGTCACGATAACGGTCAACCCAAGTTTTTTTGCCAGTTTGGTCGCAATCGGATCGAACGGCGTATTCATGCCGGGTGTGAATTTGTGGCCTACCAGCTCTTCCAGTTCTTCCCAGGTCATTTTTTTGATGGGCTTGGCATTCTTGTATTTTGAAGGGTCCTTATCATAAACCCAGTCTATGTTCGAAAGATTGATGATGACGTTGGCGTGATAATCGCGGGCTAGGACAACCGCATCGTAATCCGTTGACCAGCCGGGTTTCCATCCGGCGCCGACCACCACCGGCTCTTTCCAGTTTTTGAGTTTTTTGTCGTAGTTTTCGATGATGCGCGGATGGGCGATATCCTGGAAAATCGTCCTCAACAGATGTCCGTTCACACGCGTCAGATGGATAGCGAGCCAGTCCAAATCCTCATTGGTAACATTGCCGATGATATCTTTGCCCGCGTCCCGATACCAGCGCGCGATTTTACCGCCGCCCGCGATAAGGAAAAATCGTTTGCCTTTTGCCACTTGTTGGCGGATAAATATGTTAAGTCTGCTTAAGAATTCCGTATCTATTCCTCCGTTCGGGACGACCAGACTGCCACCAACGGAAATAATGATGGGAGGTTCCTGTGGATTAAATATCATAGTTCCAAAAAAAACCCCGGATAACCGGGGAATTTTCCTTGACACATTAGGTAAAAATCTGCTGACAACGGGTAAGTTTCCTGTACATAATATGGTTTATTATAGCCGAGTTTTTGACAAAAATCAAACCATGCGGTACAATGGTTCAATTCGCATGAGAAGATCACGCATAACCATTACACTACAGCAACAAACGTTGAATGCGATCGATAAGCTCATAGATAGGAGAAAAATCCGCAACCGTTCACACGCAATCGAATATATCCTCAACCAATATCTCAAACCGAATATCGGCGCAGCGGTCATTCTGGCAGGCGGAAAAGGTACCAAACTTCGTCCCTATACCTATGAAATTCCGAGTGCACTCCTGCCCATACAAGGGCATCCTTTGTTGGAATATACACTTAAAAATCTGAAGGACAATCAAATCTTGAATGTCATCTTATGCATCGGCTATCTCGGCGATAAGATCAAAAAACATTTCGGTAACGGCGAAAAATTCGGCGTACATATCACGTATTTGCAGGAACGATCGCCCCTGCAGACCGGCGGAGCACTGTTACACGCAAAATCACTACTCGCCAACCAGCAGTTTCTGGTCATTCACGGGGATACGCTGAGCAATCTCGACCTGAGGGATTTCATCAATTTCCACAACGACTACAACATGATTGCTACTATCGCGTTGACGACCAACACACAACCAAAAGATTTCGGCCAACTGACGTTACATGGAATCCGTCTGGTCAATTTCTACCAGAATACGAAAAAAAGCGAAATCAAAAGTCATCTCATAAACTGCGGCATGTATGTATTCCAACCGGAACTATTCCAATATTTGCCGAAAGATAAATCGTCTTTTTTCCTTGAGGACGTTATTGAACAACTCATAAAACAGAAGAAAGTTAATGGGTTCGTATTCGAAGGCCAGTGGTTTGACGTAGGTGATCCGGACAATTATGAGAAAGCGATCAAAGAGTTCAGTTCGCATCCGATAATGATTTAGCTTATAGGGTGCGACATAAAGGGCCGTAATCCCGATTTTTATCGGGAATGAGCCCTTAGAATATCCCGGTATTGAGGCCGAATATCCGCTCTATCAGCTTCACGAGCAAATAGGATAATGCCAGTAGAACAAAACCTATAACGCCTGTTGTCAACTTTGCCCATGCTCCTTTTATTTTATCCGCGCTCCCTTGGGACATCATGAAATCATACCCTCCCCAAATAAAAACCACCAGAAGAATGATACCGGCAATAGGGAATAAAAACGAGCTAACACGGGAGATAAGATCACCGATCGTACTGATTCCCTGTAAAGGACCCTGAATTTCTTGGCCGCCGACGGTCATGCTTTGAGCCAAATAATGTGTCATAGTAATTATGATACAGCCTTTATCATTTTAATAATGGACTTTGTGTTGCCGCCTGTGTGGGCGTCACACCTAAGGGTGTTAATATCGACGAAGGTTCGGGCGATGAAGTCGCGACCGGTGGCGACATCTCAAGAGTCGGCGATTCTGATGGGACCGGTGTCGGTATTGACGTGGGTATTTCAACAACGGTAGGTAGTGCGGGTGGCGGCGACTGCGCTCCATTTGTTGTTGATTGTTGGGTTTTTTTCTGGATGAGCACAAACAGCAAAACTACCATAACAAGCGCAGTCATCGTCGCAATAATAAGGAGTATTGTGTTCATCAAGTTGCTTTTGTTACCCTTCAATGCATCGACATTTAATGGCGTGTAATTCTTACCCATAGATGAATCAATAATTTATACAGCAGCTGCTTGAGCTGGACTCGGAGGAGTTTTTTCCTGGTTCGGACCAACACCTTGCGCTGTATTCGGAATCGCACCGTCTGTTTTGATTCCTGCCTGCTCGGATTTTTTCTGATCTCCTGTCGCAGACGTGAAACCGGCATCTGTTTTTGCTTTTTCCTCAGCTTTCTGTTGTTCAGGTTCTTCGATAACTTCCTGCAGTTTGGTTGAGGTGCACTTCGAACATATAACGGTCGCGGTTTTTAAAACCTTCGTTTTAAACTTGTTTGCGCAGGATTCGCACAAATATGATTTGATTTGCCGCTCTTTCAGTTTTGACGCATCGACCAATTCGACTTTCTCGACATTAAACACGAAATTCTCGCCGTCAAAATCAACGAGAATCTGATCGCCTTGTTTTACTTTTCCGTCTATTATGAGCGTTGAAATAGGATTCTCGATAAGTTTTTGGATTGCTCGCCGGAGCGGCCGTGCACCATATATGGGATCAAAACCTGCGCGTACGATTTCCTTTATGGATTCATCCGTATACATGAATCCCATATCCTGATCCTCAAGCAGTTTTCCCACTCCTTTCAGTTGCAGCTTCACGATCGCCATCATGTGCACGAAGCGAAGCGGTTCGAAGATAATCACCTCGTCGAACCGGTTGATAAGCTCGGGTCTAAAAAACTTTCTAAGTTCTCCCATAACCTTGTCTTTAACAACGGTATATTTTTTCTTGTCAACCTCCTCATCAACTTTTTTCTTTTCCAATATCTCCTTATCCAATGGAAAGTCTGAACCGAAATACGCTTTTAGGGTATTGGTTTTCCATGCTTTTTCATTCACACTCCTGTACCAGATATTTTCTCCGACAATAATAATCTCTTTTCCTGCAGGGGAAAAGGTATGGATATCCCAGTGTGTTGTCGGGAAACCCTGTTTTTCGCTTTCCGCACCTGTTTTTTTGGGATCGGTCTGCTCCTGCGTTACGGTTTGGTCCATAAAATAGTTTTTCAAATATTCGGTTTTCCAGTCTCGCGTTTCTTCTTTTCTCTTCCAATACCGATCTTTATACGTAATAATCTCGGTTTCATCCGGCGTGAATGCGTGGGTTTTCAATCGCACCGTAGGCAACTGCTCGTCAGGGGCATCGGGCAGCGCATTGATCACCACGCTGTCTTTGAAAAGTTCAATTAACGATACTATTTTCCACGTTTTTGCGGTCGTCGACGTTCGCATATACGTAAGGTTACCTTTGGAAATCATCTCCACGCCTTTCGATGATATAGCATGCGTGTCAAATCCCTGTACCGGGAAATCCATTTTCTGTTTATCATCGTCCGTCTTTTCCGTTTCGGCTTTATCGTCTTTTTCCAGTTCCTGACCGGCAAAGTAATCCAAAAGCATGCCGTTTTTCCAATCGCTTTTCTGAGTGGGTTGCTTCTTTGCTTTCGTATCGGTTTTTATGGCTGTTTTGTCCGCCGAATCTCCCCCCACGGGAACAGTCATTTTTATGTCTCTTTCGAAATATTTCGTTCCGATCGACAGGATTTCCCTACCGCGAGGCGAGAACGCGTATGTAGATAGTATCGGAGGTTCTTCTATTTCCGTTTTTCCGCTTTTCAGCATTTCATCCTGGATAATTCCCGTGCCTATGTTTGACGTGCAAATGACTACGGAATTCTTGAATGAAATCACATGGCCTTTGTTGTCGGTCAACCGACCGTCATCCAAAATCTGCAGCAATATGTTAAATATGTCCGGATGCGCTTTCTCAACCTCGTCAAAAAGTACAACTGAGTACGGCTTTCTCCGGACCGCCTCGGTGAGTTTTCCACCCTCTTCGTATCCGACATATCCGGGAGGAGCGCCCAGAAGTTTTGCTACCTCGTGTTTTTCCATGTATTCAGTCATGTCGAAACGGATCATTGCCTCTTCCTGGCCGAATAATATATCGGCCAGTGTCTTAGCCAATTCGGTTTTTCCCACACCGGTTGGCCCTAAGAATACGAAACTGCCGATAGGCCGTTGCGTCGACTTTAAACCTGCCCTGCCGCGGCGAACCGCATCTGAGACCGCGCTGACCGCAGCTTCCTGATCGATAAGCCTCTCGTGCATGATTTCTTCCAGATGAGCCAGTTTTTCTACCTCGCTCCCCGTTATTTTGGATACCGGAATACCTGTCCAGCGGGAAACAATATCCTTGATGATTTCTAAGGAAATACTCGTGGTTGTCTGGCTTTTTTTCAGATTGAACTGATCCTGTTTCTCCTTGAGATTGGTTTGGATATCGTCAAGTTTTGAACGTAAAATGCGCGCTTTCACCTGGTCACCGCGGGTTTCGGCTTCGGTCAATTCCTGATTCAGTTCGGCAATGCGCGTCTGCAATGATTTTATCTCTTCCGGAAGGGATATTAAAGGCAGACGGACCGCTGATGCCGCTTCGTCGATCAAATCAACTGCCTTATCCGGCAGGAAACGGTCGCCAACGTAGCGTTTGGAAAATTTGACCGCCGCGTCGATCGCCTCCTGTGGGATGCTGACGCGGTGGAATGCCTCATACTTGTCCTTAATCGCTTCCAGCATTTTGATTGCCTGCTCCTCGGTCGGTTCGGGAACAAGGACCGGTTGGAACCTGCGCTCCAACGCCGGATCCTTTTCTATATATTTCCTGTACTCTGTCAATGTGGTTGCTCCGATAAGCTGGATCTCTCCCCTTGCTAAAGCTGGTTTCAGGAAATTCGACGCGTCCATAGAACCTTCGCCCGACGATCCGGCGCCGACAATGTTGTGGATTTCGTCTATGAACAATATGATCTGTCCCTGGCTTGCCTTGACCTCCTCGATGAGATTTTTCATGCGTTCTTCGAATTCACCCCGGTGCGAAGCGCCTGCCAAAATGCTCATCAGGTCAAGCTGCAGTATTTTCTTGTTCAACATTGGCTCGGGAACTTCCTTCGCGACTATTTTCTGGGCCAGCCCTTCAACGATCGCCGTCTTTCCTACCCCCGCTTCACCGACCAATGACGGATTGTTTTTGGTCCGTCGGGAAAGGATATGGATAACGCGCTCGACAACCTCAGATCGTTCGACAACCGGATCCAATAAACCCTGGGCGGCTTTTGCGGTCAGATCTATGGTAAACTGCTCAAGTTCTGTTTTATGCTGCTGCGCTTCCTGCGTTTCGCTCGTCAATCCCTCTCTCTTGCCGGTGATTTTTTTATTCAACTCTTCTTTTTTCAAACCAAGTTTTGCCAGGACACGCGCTCCTACTCCTTCTCCTTCTTCATACAGCGCGAGCAACAGATGTTCGGGGGAGATGAACTCAAATCCGAGTTTTCGCGCGATGACAAGGGAGCTATCGAGAATCCGTTTTACGCGCGGTGATATTTGCGGTGGCTTTTGATCTTCGGGTTTACCGGCCGTATCATTTTTATACAGTTTCCCCAACTCTTCTTCTATGGTCTGGGGCAGTATTTTTTGTTCGGTAAAGAAATTATAGATTTCGGAATCCGACAACAATCCGTGCAGGACATGTTCGCTGTCCATATAATTATTATGCAGCTCTTTTGCTTTTGTCTGCGCGGATAAAAATACACGGTTGGATCTTTGCGTCAAGTGAGTCATCAAATCCAACTCTTCCTGTCTTTTTTGTTCGGGAGTTTTCTGCTCTTCTTTGGATACCTGCTGCAAAACCATTTGCTTTTCCAGCTCTTCTTTTTTTAAGCCCAACTGGACAAGAATGCGGGCTCCAACATTTTCACCTTCTTCAACCATTGCGTAAAGAATATGTTCAGGCTCGATATTAAGTGAGCCGTATTTCCGTGCAGCGCTCACTGCATTTTCAAGAATTTTTTTAAGCTGTGCCGAAGCATCAAGCCCATTCTGATTGGTTTGACTGCTTCCTTTTTTATATGCCTTGAGTAGCTCCTCTTCAATGCGAGACTGTTGAATCTTGAATTTTGATAAAAGCGTCTGTATTCCCGAATCACCTGCCAAAGCATGTAAAATATGCTCACACTCGACCGCACTGCTACCGAGTTCTTTTGCTTTTGTCTGCGCCGCTTCCAAAACATGTTCGGATCGCTGGGACAATTTAATACCCATATCCTGCTTATTTTGTTGTTGGGGACCCGTTCCGGATACGATTGGTTTTTGTTCTGCGGATTTCCGTTCCGGCGTCTCGGGTACTGCTGCAGGGGTTGCCGCTGGTTGAGTCGGATTTACAATCGGTTGCGGCGGCGCGCTTGTTTGCTCCGGAACGTGCGGAGCAGGGGCAGGACCGATCCCCGAATATGGAGTGCCGCCTCCGTGTGGCGTACCGATACCCGAGTATGTCGATGGCGATTGTTGTGAAATACCGATACCATTTAGTTGCTTGCCCATCCCGCCTGGTTGTTGCGGAGAAGAAAATTGACTTGTATTATCTGTCTGATTTTTAATAAAATCAAAGAAACCGGTCATGCAACCATTATGAAGAAAATTGTACGAATTGTCAACACTGATCGCTAAAAAAAAGTATGGTAAATAATCAAAAATATGTCGGCGTCCTCGTCCTCGGAGCTTTCGTCATACTTATTACCCTTATTCTCTTGTCGTTTGCATTACCCCACCTAGGCCAATTCGCCAATACCGGTTCCAATACTGTCCAGGAAAACGGAGGAGGTGCGAATACCGCGATTTACAATCCGTCCGGATCAACTCAATCCACCGATCGTCTCAAAATCAGTCCTGCCGGCATTTCTTTTTCCACAGACCATCAAAATACAGGATATTCGAACATACCTTCAGCGAAATCCAATACTGCTCAACCTCAAACCTCCCGCGACATTTCTCCAACGAGCAAAACACAACAAACCGATGACCAACCCGTTATCGGCCAACAACAGGTTTTATTCAACCTGCCGACCGTAGGCCCCTCTCCGACACCGACAATCGAAGCAATCAAACCGTTTACCAATGCTCTCGGCAAATTATTTACCGTAAACAATTCTCAAACAAATACCGGCGTCTCGCCCAGTCCGATTCTTGACAATCTGACACCTGCTCTCGAAAACGGATACGGTACCGGTGCCTTCGTTTACTATCCCCAATGCGACGGACCGTACGACAACACACCGTTACCCGGCGGGTGCAACGTGTGCGATTCGGGTTGCGGTCCGACAACAGTCGCCATGATCCTATCATCATATGTGAATAAACGGTTTACACCTCCTACAGTCATCAATTTGTATAAAAACAACAATATGTATGCGGGTTGCGACGGTACGAAAATAACTGACGCACAAACGATCATGGAACAGAACGGACTAAAAACAACTGATCTTCTCATTTTAACGTCCAATACTGCAGACGAAACGATCAGCGATTTCAAATCATATCTGAATACTGGCTGGACTCTGTTCGTACTCGCCCGATATTGCGCGAACGGGTGCAGTCATTATTTCTGGATAACCGGCATCGACGGGAACAACAACGTGTGGGCATATGACCCGTTTTACGGCCGGAAAACCATACCGCCGCCATTCAACGAAAACCAGTATGCGCCATACCCGCAATATCGGGCGGCATTCGGCGTCAAAAAAAGATAAGATATACGTATGTTCAAATTCAACGCGAAACTCTATATTATCCTTCTCATCATCCTCGCCATACTTTTTATTTTGATCCTTGTTTTGCCGTACGGTAAAAAAAAACAACCTGCTCCGACAGCAACTATTCCCACGCCGACACTCGTGCGATTGAATCCGACTAAAGCGCCCATACCTCTTCCCAAGCCTACTTCGACCGGCGGACAGGAAGTAATTCCCCAAAGCATCGAGAGTTATGCCATTCAGAAACAGAATCTGAGAAAGAAAACGCCGGTGAACGAGAACGGATTTACCATCACGTATGACTATGCAAACGACCAGTTTACCGTACTTTTACAGAAACCCATCGCGGCAAACCGCGAATTGTTCAACACCTGGTTGCAACAAAACTATCCTTTGATTCCTCAAAATAAATTTATATTCAAACAGTAAAACTCATCAACATTTTTTCTTACTGTTTGATTACAATGAGTTTATGATCGACCTAATAAAAAAAATTCTTGATGCGGTAAAAATCTACGGTATGGTCATCATGATAGTTCTCGCGGTTATTGTCGTATTTATTCACTTCATTAACCAGGACAAACCGAAAACAACAGCTGATCCGATCACGGAAAACCGCAAAATCATCTATCAAACCATCAATGATTCTCAATATACTCAAACAAAGGAAGGGAAATTATATGTTATGTTATATCGGGGACTTACCTGCGGGCTTATAGGAGAAGCATGCACCAATAATCCTGCTGACGGCGATAAAAATTATTCTCATAGCTTGCTGGGTGGAGTAGCGAATCTCATTACGCTTCCGTATCGCAATCCGCCTGCTTCGGGCGTGTACTGGGCAATGTCCTCTTTGGAAAATGCGGGATTTATCCCGAAAACTTATGCTGCCGAAGGCATTGGTTTTGCTGCAATAAGCCCTTTAATGAATCTGTGGAAAGTATTCCGCGACCTTGCCTATATGCTGTTTGTCCTCGTGTTCATCGTCATCGGATTCATGATCATGTTCCGGGCGAAACTTAATCCACAGACGGTCATCGGCGTTGAGAGCGCGTTACCCAGAATCGTGATTTCTCTTATCCTGATCACTTTCTCATTCGCTCTTGCAGGATTTTTGATCGATCTGATGTATGTTATCATCACGCTCGCTATCTCAATCATGAGCGATAGGAGCAACTTTTATAACATCACCCAGATGCAGAACAGGTATTTGAATCCTGATTTTCTGCAGATCGCCGGCGGCATGTTCCCTTCAAAACCAAATCCGAGCGGATATCCGATTCTGGACGGATGGGGTGCTTTAAATTCAGTAAGCCAAGCATTTATTAATCTTATGCCCGATTTTTTGAATCAAATCCTTAGGACCATCTTAGGAACCGCTTTTACTGTTGTTGTTGGATATAAGTTTCTTAGCGGATTTTCCAGCGCCATAGGTGATCTTCGTACTCTTGGAGCGGGAACGGGAAGTTTAATCACCGCTCCCATCCGAGTTATTTTATATCCGCTTCTACTTTTTATTAGCTTCGTGATTGGATATAATGCGTTACCCCTTTTCTTTATGCTTTTGATAGGACTAACTGTTCTCGCGTTGTTTTTCCGTATCTTTTTCCTGCTTTTAACAACCTATCTAAAAATTCTTTTAATGATTGTTTTCTCCCCAATTTTTATGATGTTTGAGGCAATTCCCGGCAAAAATGCGTTTGGTTATTGGTTCAAGAATTTCATTGCCGAGCTTCTGGTATTCCCAACAATCATTGTGCTTATGCTTGTTGGCTATATTATCGTCAATACGCCTGCGATTACCGGTGAATTGTGGCAACCGCCGTTTTTGGTTAACATCAATCCGAATGCATTTACCGTGCTTCTGGGTTTCGGACTTATTTTCCAGATTCCTGATTTCGTTAAACTGGTCAAGGAAATGGTCGGAGCCAAAGATATGCCTATTGGCCTTAATCTCGGTACGTTCTTTGGCGGTGCAGCCGGTGTAGGCGGAGGAGCAATGGGAACTATCAGCAGTATTGGTACCCTGAGACTGGGACTTCAAGGATTTGGTGAAGCAATGGGAGCCGAAGGAGGTCCTCTTTCAAAATTCTTGACAGGTATGGGTTTAAAGAGAGGTAAGTCGTAATAAACAAAATTCAGTTACCTAACCCGGGTATCTTCAAAATACTTACCCCGATTAACCGCAGGATAAATACCGAAAATATAATAAGCATCAAACCCATGATGCACGAAGTCAAAAGTTCCTGCGCTTTTTTGATCTTTTCCGGATTGCCCTGCGATATCTGTAGCGAAAAAGCAGAAAAGATAATACATAAAAGGGCAAAAACGCCTGCCAAACTTATTGCCAGACTGAATACGGTTTCCCTGATGAACTTTCCGGTATCGCCATAAATACATCCTAATCCTGTCCATACTCCGGAAGCATTGGCACAGCTCTCACATGCTCCTTCTTCACCCGCATTGTCAAAATGGTATTTTTGGCAGATTGTTTTCAACTGCGCAATAGGCGATGGATTGATTGTTGTTAAACACGTACAGTTCGTGTCATTGGGATCCGTTGTAGATGGATATCCCAACGGGCATGCAAGCGGAGCTGCATTGCGCTGCAGCTGTAGCGCAAAATCATTGAAGTTGGTCAAAGGTTGAATCATCTTATCTCCTATGACCGGAACGCTTTTCGCAACATTAAGAAGCTGCGACAACCAGTCAGACAGACCCTCATGTGAACCTAATGACAACTGGCTTTTACAGCATAATCGTGCCGGAGAATTTTCAGGGGCAGTCGAATTCCCGCAGTCAACTCCGGGGATGATCCCTATTCCGGTTGTCGCTCCGGGAGAAGGTGACGGAGTTGTTTGAGCATATATCAATGAATTTGAAAATAGGAAGAAAGCAAAAAGAAAGGCGAATATAATTAATAATTTCTTCATAGTATTCATGATATCATAAAATGTTTACTTCTTTTTCTTGCCCTGCGCTTCATCCAACGCGTCTTTCAATAATTTCCACAGGATGAACGCCATGAACAAAGGTCCGTATTTTGCCGCAAAATCAAATACCAAGTTATACCATTTTGCTCCGTGCTCTTTACGTAATTTATTTGAATAGGCAATTTTATAATCCGGCGCGCGTCTCCTGAAAAGATTAAACTCATTTTTTCCGAAAATCTTGAATGGCAATGTAAGCTTTTCCGGAAGTTTAATCATCCTGCCCGCAAAGTTAAACCAGATCGGTTCGTATACCCGTGGTTTGGAAGGATCGTATCTATCCCTGGGCAAAAGCCGTTTAGTCTCAAGAGCGACGATGAAGTTGTCGACATCAACCGCATCCCATTCCCAGACTGCTGCGGAACGGCCTCCTGCCATTTCCGCTGCTATGGAACTTGGTTTGCCGAGCCGCCACGGCCTGAGAATATTCAGCAGCCCTTTTGCCATCGTGTCTTTTTTAAAGTAAGCGATCATTCCGGCTGCCAACCGGTGGATATTCGCATATGATTGCGGGTTGTGTCCGTGTACCTCGCCGTATGCTTCCTTTACCTTTTGCAGCATTTCTATAAGGGGACTGAAGTCTTTTTTACCGTTCGTCGCAATTTCCTGGAGCGTATCTTTTAATTGCCTGATACAACCCAGCCATAGGTTTTTTTCAAATAGATTTATGTCGCCGACCGCCCGCGCAATCATCCGGGCTCCTGATCCACGAAATGCCATCAGACTCCAATCGATCTCATCGATCGCCAAAGAGAAAGGAAATGGATTTTTCTTTCGCTCTGCCGCATACGTATTTAAAGACTCCTCGTTGGCAAATTGTGTCCGGATCATCTCAAGAAGTTTTGCAGCCTGATCGATTTCCGGCTGTGATAAATTCGCTTTCGCCAACAGTGTCCTTAATGTTGCATCATCAAGTACATATTTAATCTTCGACATATCAATATTCTGTAAATCTGTTGCGCCTTGTAAGGTCAACAGATCTTTTATTTCCTTACTTACATTTCTTCTGAGCATTTGTTCGGCCAAACCAAGATTTTTCATCATTTTATCAAATTGATCGATATCCAAACCAAGTTTCAAACGCAACTGTTTATACCTGCTTGAACCAGTATCCGAAAATCTATCTCGATCATCCTGTATGATACGCGTTGGAAGGCGCTGAACCAAAACCCTTGCCAAAACACGATGCAAAAAAATACCGGAAACCTCTTTTTCTATTTCTTCATTGACGCTTCCGGGCGCTACCTCATGGTCCCTGATTCTCTTTAGTGCTGCGTCTCTTGCGCCACCCGTACGTATCTTCTCAAGATATCCTGCCAATTCCTCTGCTGGTTGATCAAAATATTTAGTAAATAAATATGAAAAAAAATCGCTGCGCTCTTTAGCCCACTGGGAATTTTTCGCGCTTAAAAGCTCTCCGGGAATCCTGCCGTTGATCACCATATCATATACAACCTCGTACCCGATATTTTCCAGGGCTTTCCATGTTTTTAGCGCATCAATATTGGTTGTCTGGATTCCTTCCGTAGTTTTTTTGAAAACGAGGTGGCCTTCATTGGCAAAATAGTGACGCCAGCCCCTTCTGGTACCGGGACCTCCCGTGCGCCCCATATTTATGAGCTCGTCAATAAACAGTGTTTTCCCGCTTAAATTCTTACGGCCTTTCGTATACGAATCAAAATATGATTTTCCCAAATCAAGTATTTTGTTGTGATCCCATCCGTGTTTCATTAAATCGTGTACCCCATCTATCGGCGCGAACAAAAACGGGTAGATCTGCTGTTCTCCCTGCCAACGCATAATCCAGTGCATCGGATTAAGAGCATTTAAAGCTGCGGTATCATTCGTGTAATAACTTGCGCCTACGCCTCCACCTTTTTCGTCTAATACCGGATCCGCATACGCTGCCATTTCCGGTTCGTTCAAAAAAATGGCGCGCGAAATACCGACACCCATATATACGGCATTTTCCAAACGGTCCGGCGGTACATCCGAATACATTTTCTTTAACATCTGTATAACTTCACTTTCCATAGCGGTGTACCTGGATTCCAATTCGGTAATAAACTGGTTCGGTTCGTGCTTCCAATCCTGCTTTGCGAACTGTTCAAATAAAAATTTACTATACAGTTGGTAGGCGTCCTTTATAATCTGGCCATCGGGTAAACTGAATAACGTATCTATGTCTGTCGTTTGCATACGTTCGGCATATCCTCCCAAACCTGCATAGAATCCATCCTTGCCTGACGGATGATAATAGATAGATCTTCCATCATGCAAATATTCCCGGATATGGCTTTTTTCACTCACCAGGAGTTCTATGTTGTTTTTGACAAACTCACTCAAGCTGACCGGTTCAGGTTTAGGAATAGGTTTTATTCGTAATCTGGGCTTTACAACCCTATCTTTACCTTCTCCTAATTCAACTTCCTCTGATTCAACAGTCTGCTCGGTATCCTTGAATAATTCAAGTAATGGGGGAAATTTCTTATTCGCTCTCTCTTTTTCTATTGTTTCCAAACGTGAAGATAAATTGGCAAGCGCTGTTTTAAATGTCGTCAACGTAATGCCGATACCGTGATAAAAATCCTCCCTGACAATTTCTTCGAACGGTTTTGTTGCCCGTTCCCGAGCAAGCTGGATAAAAAACCTATCGACGATATCGGATACATCTTCTCTTATTTTTTCTGAGACTTTTTTCCGGACCTCCTCATCCGAAATTCCCGATTTTGCGATTTTTAATTTTTCAGCTTCTACATATTTGATAAATGCCTGCGGATTATATAACGCAGCCATGAGATTCCTGTGCGGGGCGGATGCTAATTTAGGTCCGTAATATGCTTCAAATGCTTGTCCATATGCGGAATCATACGTAATCATATAATCGTGCAGTTTGTCCGCATCCTCCACTTTTATATTCGCCATTATCTTGTCGACGGCATCGGGACCGAAATATTTTCTTCTTCCGTTCGCATCCATTGAATCCGGGAATTCTTGGTCAGGTGAGGATGGTAATTCGGGTGAAGGAGTTGCCTGTTCAGATTCATCGCCGAACTTCTGTTTCATATCGGACTCTTCCAAATCGAATTGACTTTTTTGATCAATAAGCGCCTTACCGACGAACTCCGCCGCTCGTTTGTCGCTTTGCTTCATCACATCAAAATCCCTTTCGAATTGTGTTTTCGTTTCGCCGGGTTTGGAAACCGTGATATCCTTATCGCCGGTCAAGTAATCTTTAAGACCCTCTTCGATCGCAGCAAGGGTTGAATTGGAGAGTGATTGTTTTTCCAGCCGTTTCGAAAGCTCCTCCAAAACCTTCTGTGCTTTAGGTTTATTTTTTGCAATCGGAATATCTTCGTGTTGTGCCGCTTCCAACAGGCGTACTAAGGAAAGAGCTTGTTTTTTCTTCAATTCCTGTTTTTCCGCCTCTGTTTTTTTTATGTCTTTAGCCGCCTGCTTTGCCTGTTTGTCGGTATCCTTCAATTCGTTTTTCAGTTTATCGGCTAACACCTGTTTTTGTTCTTCTGTTGTTGCAGCGTTTATTTCCCTGTTTGCGCTATCTTTGGCTTCCTGGATAATGCTATCCGCTGTGCCGGAACCGGATTCCGTACTCGTAACCATATACTAACAGTCTAGCAGAATCACGCTTTGTTTTTAAAGAAGCTATGAAGAGTTATACTTCTTTTTGTTCCGTTGAATCTCCTGGCTCTGCTGGCTCATTACCCTTTACGTTTACCACCAGTCGCCTGTCTCGTCCTTCACCGACCGAATAGGTTGATAGATCGGGATAATTCCTGGTTATATATTCGTGAATGACTTTTCGTTCGTATGAGGACAATCCTCGTATGTATGTTGCCTCTTTCAGTGTCTGGGTTTTTGATGCATACTGCGATGCCAGAGTTTCCAAGCGTTCTCTCTGTTTTTCCCGGTAGTCGTTGACATTTACCAGAATGTCGACCGGTTCGCCAAACTGCTTATACAGGATGACTTCGATGATTTTCTGGATCGCGCGTATAGTCTCTCCATGCCTGCCGATTACGGTCGGCGCCTCTTCCTCTGTTTTGATAATAATATGAAACACGCCTGCGTCTTCCTGCACCTCTATCTCATACGTTGAAATCATTTTTGACAGAAGAGCATCTGCCTCTGTCTTAATGCTTTGCTGTTTATCCATAGTTTGTATCTTTTTTACTTTTAAATTTTAACTTTTGACTTTAACGAACGTTTGGGATTTGGAATTTATTTTCCCATATTGTACTATACTAAAGATCGAGAAAATATTCCAATACAGTGAAAGGCCAACAGGTAGTGTATACGAAAACCAGCCGATCATCAACGGAAATATGAACTTCATCTGCGTATTCATGGCCTTTTGGAAATCGCCACCCGAGTCATCTTTTTTCTCATTGCCGTCCTTTTGTTCAGGCTGAGCCTGCGGCTGCATCTGGGGCGTCGAAAGCTTGACTTGGTAATACTGCAGAATCGCGGTAATAACCGGCACGGCGAAATAAATCCAGTGGCCTGCTTTTGCCGGTGCTATAGATAAATTCAATCCGAAAAACCAGGGATCAATGACTGAAATCTTGGTAAAAGAATACGCTATTTTATTCAATTGTTGTACTGCCACGGCCAGGCTTCCGTGTTTAAAAGGCTCATATAACGCTTGATATAGTGCGATGAAAATAGGCAACTGTAAAACCATAAAGAGACACCCTGAGGCCGGATTGATCCCCGCTTCCTGATAGAGTTTCATCTGTTCCTGTTGCAATTTCTGCGGTTCTTTTTTGTGTTTTGCCGAAAGCTTGTCCAAATGAGGCTTGAGATCCTGCATTTTTTTTGCCGTCTCAAGCTGCTGCTTGAAAAAAGGATGAAGAAGCATTCGTACCAAAACCGTTAGCGCTATAATCGAAAAACCGAACGCGCCCGGTACACGTAACAACAGAAACAGCTTGTAAAAAATCAAAAGCAGGTTGGTAATCGGATAAAAAAAAATAGGATTGAATATGTATTGTCCGAACCACTGAAAAGGATTCATATCGAAAGTTATACTGTTAATCGTTTTCTTCCTTTTAACCGGCGGGTTTTAAGGACTTTCCGTCCTCCTGGCGATTTCATACGTTTCAGGAAACCGTGTTTTTTTAGCCGTTTGCCTTTTTTTGGCTGCCATGTTCGTTTCATAATGATATATTAACTGATAAATCGCTCCATAAGTATCGACTGATCGTTCCCCTTAAAAGCCTGCCACACCGCGTCAGTCACGAACGGAGTGAACGGATGGAGCATCATCAACGTCTCAAAATATACTTTTTCCAATATTTCAAGAGCTTCAATATTACCACTTCTTAAGGCTTCTTTCAACTGTTCGATATAATAATCCGCATACCGGTGCCACAGAAAATGATATAGACTGTCAAACGCCATGGAAAATTTGAAACTATTCATGTTCTTAAAATATTTTTTCTTCTCCGCCTTAAACTCCTTTTGAAGTTTTTTTATTGTCTCCGTTTTTGGGTATTGATTTTGTGATTTGTGATTTGTGATTTGTGATTTATTTATAAAAATGAATCTTCCTATATTCCAGATCTTATTCATGAAATTCCTCATGCCGATTATTTTCTGTTCGGATAATACGACGTCTCCCCCTTCTTTCGTGCCGAAAATGAGGGCGGCTCTCAACGCGTCTGCGCCGTATGTATCAATCATTTCAATAGGATTTATGACGTTGCCCTTGCTTTTGCTCATTTTCTGGCCTTTGGCATCCCTGACCATACCATGCAGAAACACATTCCTGAACGGTACGTCTCCTTTGGCGAATACGTCAATCATGATCATCCGCGCCACCCATGCCCGCAGGATATCGTAACCCGTCTCCATAACGCCGGTCGGGTAAAAATAATCATAAAACCCCTCTCTATCGGTCATTAATGTAACAAATGGCCATTGGGACGAAGAAAACCACGTGTCAAACGTGTCGGAATCCTGTTTTAAATCTTTGTTCCCGCATTTGTCACATGTCGGCGGCGGATTGCCTTCCGTCACGATCCAGCTGTGGCAGGAATTGCATTGCCATGCCGGAATCCGTATACCCCACACTAATTGCCGGGAAATATTCCAGTCGATGAAATGATCCAGTATAAGATTGAGTTGTCGTGTAAAACGTTTGGGATAAATAGTTATTTGTTTATCCTTTACCAATTTTTTTGCTTTATCTGCCAACGGTTTTATCTTTATATACCACTGCTCCAACAACAACGGTTCCAGCGTATTACCGCATTTATAACACGTCTTAACTACCATTGTATGGGAACCGGTTTTTTCTACGAGGTTGTTTTCTTTCAATAGTTTCAAGACCTGTTCCCGCGCTGCAAGAACCTTCATACCGTCAATAGCATCTATACCTGTCTGCTGCATTCGTCCGTCAAAACCGATCACGTTAATCACGGGCAGGCTGTGTTTTTTTCCCACTTCAAAATCGTTAAAATCATGGGCTGGCGTTACTTTTACCGCACCTGTTCCGAATTTACGGACAACATATGTATCGCTGATGATAGGAATAATTCTGTCGGTAAGCGGCAGTGCGGCTTGTTTTCCGACGAGATTTTTATAGCGCGTATCCTGTGGATGGACCATTACCGCGACATCTCCGAACATGGTTTCCGGACGCGTAGTGGCAACCGTAATAAAACCGCCGCCAACAATCGGGTATTTAATATAATAAAGCGTACCCTCTTTTTCCTCATCGAGCACTTCCAGGTCGGAGAATGAAGTACCGTCGCGGGTGCAATAATTGACCAACCTATTTGCACGATATAATAACCCCGCATCCGACAGTTTTTTGAATGTTTTATATACGATTTTAACAATCTCCGGATCGAGCGTAAATTTTTCGTGCGACCAATCAAGGGCGAATCCCAAGCGCCGCATCTGGTTTTTAATAGTATCTTTATTCTCCATGACAAACTTCCAGATATTTTGATACAGGGTTTCTCTGTCAAAATCGAAGCGGCTTTTTCCTTGTTTTCGCAGATGTTTTTCGTATACGTATTGGGTCTCAAAACCGGCATGATCCAATCCCAACTGCCATAAAACACTGTCACCGCAGAGTTTGTGGTAACGGATCATCAGATCTTCGTAAACAAACATCGCATGGCCCAGATGAAGCGAACCATTGGCGTTTGGCAATGGCAAAATAATACAGAACGGCTTTTTTTGTTTCTCTACTTTTGCGGTAAAAAGCCCATTCGTTTCCCAGAATTGATATAATGGATGCTCAATGGTCCACGGCGTGAATTTGGGTTCCATATTCTACCCTTTATATCAAAAATATGGCGGGAAATCAATCTAGAAAAAAAATCTATGAACTGGCTTTCTATTTTTTTGAACTGGTATGTTCCGTTGTTTCTTCTCGGGTTGATTGCGTACCCGATCGCGCGCGTATTGTTCGCCTCGTTTCCTGACCGCGGATACGCATTCGGAAAAATTATTGCGTTCATCGTTGTCGCCTACCTGAGTTTTGTCCTCGGTGATCTCCATCTGTTTCCGTTTACGCAGATCCATATCCTGATTATTGCGGTAATTCTTTGTATTTTCAGTTCAATATTCTATTTCAGATCACGACGCAAGAAAGGAAAAACCAACCTACAATTCATTATCCTCATGGTATTCGAAGAACTCATGTTTCTCTGTTCGTTGGTCTTTTGGACATATATCAGAAGTCAGGAACCATCGATACACAGTCTGGAAAAATTCATGGATTTCGGATTCATCAATTCCATCCTCCGTGCAAAATATTTTCCCCCTTTGGATATTTGGTATGCGGGATATCCGATCAATTATTATTATTTCGGCCACTTGATGGGAGCAACGCTCATCAAGTTGACCGGCACCGAACCGGATATCGGATATAACCTTATTCTTGCCACTCTTTTCGGTCTCGGCATCACGGAAACATTTTCATTCGTCTTCGCCATCGTGTACAACTCCATGTCATATATAAAAAAGAAAATCATCGGTGCGTTCAAAGTCGTAAAAATTGCGTGTATCGGACTGCTGGGCAGCTTTATTCTCAATCTCGGCGGCAATCTTCATACCATATATCTCTTTACCAAGGGGTATCCAGCCGATCATCCGATCCCTTTTTGGCAGATTCTCGGACCGTATAATCCGACGCAGTATTGGTACCCGAATGCTACCAGATTCATTCCGTACACGATCCATGAATTTCCATCGTATTCTTACGTCGTCGCTGATTTACACGGTCACGTATTCGACATCCCGATCGTTCTTCTCACATTGGCCATCCTTTTCGTATTTTTCGCTACCTGGTACAGCCATATAGTCAATGCCAAAGTGAAAAAAACCGCGGCTTCATTGTTAAAAAACAAGGCATTCGTCTACCAAATAATTCTATTGGGATTCCTTACCGCGATACATTATATGACCAACGCTATTGACGGACCCATATATATCCTCCTCATCGCGATCCTTCTTTTCCCGATCCTCTCTTACTCATGGCAATGGTTGATTTCCATGGCGCTCCTTGCGTCATCGTTCCTCGTTTTCTCGTTGCCGTTTTCCCATTTTTTCAGCCCTTTTGCCGAAGGCATAGGAGTAAACTGCAGCCCCCGGTTCCTGACCGATATAGGTAAAATCGGCCCATTTCTTTTCGAAAAAGGAAACTGCCAAACGTCGCCTTTTTGGATGTTGTTTGTCCTGTGGGGGTTTTTCTGGACCAGTTACATTCTGTTTATCCTTTCGCATATTGTATCCCGGGAAAAAATATATACTGCTTCCCAGGAACCGAAACAAAACGCTATTGACTTGTTTATATTGATTTTGTTTTCATTCAGCACCGTACTTATCATCATTCCAGAGTTTTTCTACATCAAAGACATCTACCCGCTTCACTTCAGAGCAAATACCATGTTCAAGCTTGGCTATCAGGCGTTTATGATGATGAGCATTGCCTCGGCATACACGTTTTATCGGATCAAGCTGTTGGATTGGAAAAAATCTTTTGCCATGAGCGTGATATTCCTGTTTTTCTTCGCCCTCGTCGCCGTCTATCCTTTATTCTCCATACCGTCATATTACGGATCTCTGACACAGCCAGGCAATCTCTCAGGTATGCAGTGGTTGAATATTGATTACCCGCAGGATAAGGAAATTATTGATTATCTGAATACTTACATAAAAGGACAGCCGATAATTCTTGAAGCACAAGGCGACTCGTACACCGATTATGAACGGATATCCGCCATGACCGGACTGCCGACTGTAGCCGGATGGTGGGTCCACGAATGGCTGTGGAGAGGATCATCGGATGTAATCGCCAAACGGATTCCAGATATCGTAACCCTGTACGAATCACCCAATCTTTATTTGACCGAAAAACTTATCAAGAAATACCATATTAAATACGTAATCGTATCTCAATTGGAACGCAAGAAATATCCACGAATCGATGAAGACAAGTTTACGGAAATCGGCAAAGTAGTGTTTAAATCCTCCAATGGTTTGGGAACTGTTTATCAGGTATCTCTATAGCCCCTTTTTACATTTTTTGAGGCTAAATTTCAGGTAAAATCAGTGTTGACAAACAAAAAAGTATTTGCTAATGTAATGATAATTAGTTCCGAAAGTGTTTCGGGAAAAAAAAGAGCATTACTACTCGTCGTCCCCTTATACGAGCGGTAGTGATGCTCTTCTTTTTTTTATTCCCATTTATTACAGCTGATAGAGCTGAATGGGAATCTTTAGGTTTTTCCTTGAAAGCTGTCTAAATTGGTTTGATACAAAACTGATCAAATCCGTCTTCTGAGCAGTACTCCTTTGTAATCCATATTCTATATGTTTAGCTTTTGATGAGAATGCAAATCTGTTCATAACTTTACTATAAAGAACATTTTCCGTTTTGTCAAGACCTATAGAAAAAAACACTGTATTTATAAGATATCCTATAGAATATGGGACGTGATTTAGCAAGTCACACCGCGTTACTTTTTCAACAAAATCCTTTGTGGATAACATTACGCGCCAAGTGAGTTCCTTAGTTTTGTATAATAGAAGCATGAATTTCGGTGTTTTGACCTACAATACCCTTTTCAACAAGGCATATAAGAAGATCGACGCGGTCATTGAGAAAGAACGGCCGGATATCATATGTTTCCAGGAAATCAATACCGACGAAACCAATCTGTTGTCTCTGGAGAACAAGGGATATAAATTAGCTGATTACAGCAATTCATTTATTCAATTCAACAGCATCTTCGGTGTCGCGACCTATTATAACCCGAAGAAATTTACCCTTATCGATTCCGAGCCGATCAATCTGCACAAAAGCATTCCCGAGATTTTTTTCCTTATCCTCAAACTCGTGCTGGGGATAAACCAGCCGCGCACTATTTTGCGCACGGATTTTTTGGACAAGGCCACGCATAAGAAAATTTCCGTATATAACGTCCACCTGCTGTTATTTGCGACCAACTCTATTCGGATCAACCATATCAGGGGAATTTTGGACTCGCTGAACCTGGACAAAACGTTACCAATCATCATATGCGGTGATTTCAACTATTTCCCGTACCGGAGAAAAAGACTGGAAAAAATTATTCATGTATACGGATTAAAGGAAGCGACCAGAAATATGGTACTCCCTTCGGTACGTTTCAGCGCCGACGGCAAATTCGAACAATTCAATTTCCTGCAACGTTTGTCCTTAAAAATTATCAATCGGACCATTGCCAACCGCCTCAAACCTGATTACATATTTTATCGGAAACTGCGTATAAAAAAGGTAACCAAATTGGATCTGCGGTTCTCCGACCATTTCCCCATATCCGCCATATTCTCGCTGTAACTAGAATTCCCTGCGGAAAAAGTCGCGTATCTGTTCGATCGAACGCTGCAACGATTGATCTTTGTATTGCTTGAGCGCTGTCCAGTCGTAATGGCCACCTCCCATCTGATAGTCAAATATCCTATTGTTAATATTGCCTTTGAATAAGATATGTAGCGTCGCAATGAGATTTTTGTAATAAAATTGCAGTTGGCCCTCTTGTTTCATACGACGCAACGAATATCTGATACGTACATTATGCAACAACTTTGCGCGCACTCCCCATTTTTGCGCATCTCTGATGAATTTATGATCCTCACCGAGGTATACTTTTTCGTTGAATCCGCCCACTCTGTGGAAAAATTTTTTCTCGATGATCATTGAGCCTCCGAGTGAAAACGGTTTGGCAAAATTCTGCGACATTTCGACAAGAAAATTGATGAGTTTGAACAATATCCTAAGTTCTGCATAATTCTCGTCCGGCATGATATACGGTAAAAAAAGCAGTCCTTTTTTCTCTGCTATATATTCTTTTATTTTCTTCACAAAACCTGACGATATCCTGGTATCGGCATCCAGGAAAATGCAGAAATCTCCGACAGCATGTCTTGCTCCGATATTCCTCTGGTGGGAAACATTGGGTGTCTTTACTTCAATGAAACATGCTTTCAGCTGATTTTTATACGCTCCGACTATTTCATGCGTTCCGTCCATGGATTTCGCGTCGATGATGAGCACTTCAAAATCACGATCAGTCTGGTTTTTTAAATCCCTCAGCAAATTGGGTAAAAAATCTTTCTCGCGCAAGGTTGGTATAATGATAGATACTGTTATCGTGCCCATGAATGTAAAAATTATACCAAAGAGCCATGAATTATCCGAGAGTATCAGTCGTTATTCCGGTTTATAACGAGGAAGTCTTTATTGAACGATGTATAACGAGCCTTCTTAAACAAACGGTTCCACCTGATGAAATCATCATCGTGGACAACAATTCGACGGACAAAACTGCCGCAATAGTGCGACGGTTCCCTGTTAAGATCGTTACGGAACACACGCAAGGCATTACGTTTTCGAGAAACAGGGGTTTCGATGCCGCCGGATTTGAGATAATAGCACGATGTGACGCTGATTCTTATGCTCCTGGGAATTGGGTGCAAAAAATTAAATCCGTGTTCTCGTCTCAAAACATCGATGCATTGACCGGTCCGATCATATATTATGATCTTCCTTCCGTAATGAAAGCATTTGTGCGTTTGTACGCAGAATCCATGAAAATTGCGTTACGCGGTAATGACGTCCTCATGGGTCCAAACATGTGTATAACAAGTAAACTATGGCGACAAATACGCGCGGCCGTATGCACTGACAACACCAAGGTACACGAAGATATCGATCTGACGATTCATATCGTCCATGCGCACGGAAGCATTTTACGCGACAACCAACTCATCATGTATTCGTCTGCCCGGCGTATCGTCAAAAACCCTCTGTCGTTCTTTATCGAATATCCCATCAAGATATATTCAACATTTACCAACCACCATAAACTGAACACATGAAAAAAGTCGCGAAAATCATTTCGTTCCTGCTGGGACCCCAGTTATGGCTTCCTGTACTAGTAATCTTGTTTGTTTTTTTCACCGGAGTTGGAAGCAGCCTGGAAATACCTCTACTTTCTTTACTCATACTTTTCTTTATTGTCATCCCTTTTTCCTCCATCGTACTCGCTTATAAAACCGGCAAGGTAAGCGACTTGGATCTGACTAAAAGAACCGAACGCTTCAAGCCTCTCTTTATCATGTTTATATGTTTCCTGTGCGGATTGGCATCGGTGTTTTTTCTCGCCAATTCTGTATTACTCCATCTTTATATCCTGTTTTTCATTCTTTTCATCGTCAACGCGGTGATTACGTTGTTTTGGAAAATCAGTTTTCATATGACCGTCAATGTAGCGGGCGCGATCTTCATCAACTATCTGTTCGGGTGGCGTTTTCCCTGGTTATATCTCTGTATTCCGTTGGTCTTTTGGGCGCGGTACGTGCTGAAAAAACACACGATAGCCCAACTGGTTGGCGCTGCCGCATTGGATTTAATCATTATTATTACCTATCTTCGGGTATTACACCCGTAGTTATTTCTTCTGCGCCTTGAACATTTTTTCCGTTTCCTTCAGCGTCGTTATATCTTCCGGCCGTTTATCGTTTCTGAACCGTTCCAGCCGGGGAAACCGCAAGGCATATCCGGGGATATCTACCTCAAGCGCTCCTCCCGATTTCGATGCTTTCAGAACTCTCCCTGCGGTATGGACCGGAGAACGGGAAATTTCGTCCGCACGAATCTCGACGACAATCTTCGGCTTTACCCACACATCCACGCTCATCTGCTTGTCCACGTCGTACAAGGCGGGTCTTTTATCTGACTTGTGCAGATTGCATCGTTTATACAGCTCTTTCCACTCTATGTCCGACAAACCTGTCCCGATTTTTGCCATGGTAACATATTGGTCGTGTTTCTCGTCATACACGCCCACCAAAAAAGCGCCGATTCCGAATTTTGTCCGTTTTCCTTTGCCGAAATCAAATCCCATCACCAGACAGTCGATCGTATCTTCTATTTTCGACGAGTAGCTCCGTTTGAACTTTATCCAATTCCATCCTCGAGCGCCCGGCTGATAGATACCGTCGAGTTTTTTCGCGATAATCCCTTCGAGTCCTTTTGAGATGGCGTCGTCAAACTCGATTTCTATGGTTTTTGCGTCATGCGCAACTATCTCCGGGGCAATAAGGATGGTGTCTTTAAAAATATCACCGGTAATCTTGAGATTTTTCTCCAGCGTCTTCCTTCTCTCGGCATAGGGTTTATGGATGTAATTGATTCCATCACAATAAAGAAGTTCGAATGAAAACAGTTTAAGCGGGATTTCCTTTGCTTTTTCTTCAATGTCATACTTCCTCTTTCTCTGTACGGTTTCCTGAAACGGAAGAAACGTTCCTGTCTGCGGATCAAATCCTATTGCCTCCCCCTCAATTATAATTTCATCAGCTTTGATTTCTTGTTTTACTCCTGCTATCACATCGGGATACATATACGAAACTTCTTCGAGATTCCGCGAATACAGCCTGACCAAATCTTTCTTTTTCGCGTAGTGAATTTGCAGCCTGAATCCGTCATATTTCGGTTCGATGGCACACGTCCCTATTTGCTTCATTATATCCTCTGCAGATGACAACCGTTCTGCTCTCATCATCAATATAGGTGTAAATATTCTCGGTTTGATATGCGCCAAGCCTTTAATACCCTTCTCCTTGACCAACGACCCTATAATACCAAGGTCAGGACTCACGTGGTATGCCTGTTCAATGGTCGACCGCAACGTTTTCCCGCCGGACAGCATCCATGAATACGCATCCAATACGGTCATATCCGAAAATCCAAGCCGCATGACGCCGACCGGTATACGCACCAGATAACGAACCGATAATGGATCCAGTTGCCTGATGAGATTGGAAAGAATGCGGATTTTTGTCTCCTGGGATCCGTTTCCCGATACTTTGGCAAGCGATAAAAGCTGTTCATATACTTCTTTTATACTCAGATCTTGTTCATCGAACAGCTTAATTTCTTTTTTAAAATATTCCGCGGTTTTGCCGAGGTCTCCTATTTTCGCGTAATGGTGATCGAACAGTTTTTTTTCGAGGTTCAATGCCATAATGATACTTTTCATCGCCATTTTCTCAGCTAGGCTGAATTCGAGCTTTTCGTATTGGGGAGCTACTCTGCCTTGCAGCAAATATACTGTCTTGGCGATCTCGTCCGGAGCCAATTTCTTGAAAAGATCGGACAGCTCGTGCGTTATAGCCAAACGGGAAGAGGTGTTTTCGATGCGTTCGATATATACGGATAAATCCCTGAATTTCATTGTTTAAACAAAAACAGATAAGCCAACCCCAAACCGATCAAAAAAAGCACACCCAGGGCAAAGGTAAAAAATCCCTCTTCGTGCTTGGAAATTTTATATATCCCTTCCGCCACAAGCGTCAGAGAGAATAACCCGGGCAACAGAAACCCCAAATAGATGATCTCAAGCGATTGCTTGTCCACTTTATTAACTTATTAATGTATATCTCGCTGCCTTGGTGCTGCCTATTTTTTTTAATAACCCTTTTTTGATCAAATCCTGCAGATCCCTGAGAACTGTATCTTCGGATACATCAGGAAATACCGAAGAAAAGTTCTGGTTCTGCAAATATCCGATTTCCTGGATATACTCGATAACTTTTATCTGACGCTCGGTCAAATAGATCTGTTGACCGCCGAATTTCTCCTTCAGCTTAACATCCTTTGAAAGTTTAAGGATTTTCTCCTTTACTTTTTCGAATTCGACCGATGCACCGAACGTAAAATATTCCAACCAGCTCGTCAAATCGCCGGCAGTCGCTTTCTGCAAATTATGGTAGTATGTAACTGCATCTTTGTCATAGTATTCCTCGAGCGAAAAAAACCTGCGTATGTCGTACCCGCCTAAAAGCAAAATCAGCGTTGCCAAAACCCGCGCTATCCTGCCGTTTCCATCGATGAAGGGATGTATGCGCACCAGCTCGTGGTGAATAATCCCGGCTTTCAAAACCGGATGAACTTCATCACGATCTTCCTTGTTTATCCAGTATAAAAACTCCCTCATGAGGAAAGGAACTTCTATGGGAGGCGGTGGTCTGAAGGTAATCTCTCCGGTCTGGGAATTTCTCACCACGACCTGCTTGATCCGGTATTCGCCGGCTTGATCCGACGACAGGATATTGTCGACGATGATCCGGTGTAGTTTTTTAACCAGCATTTCGGTGATTTTGTCTATTTTCCTCTGAGCTTCTTCATCGATAAATTCAATAACCTTGCGGTAGTTGATGACTTCCTGGATATCCCTGGGTCTGCCGATAACCTCTTTTCCCAGCAACACATCTTTTGCCTCATCCTTATGCAACATATTCCCTTCGATATGCGTACCGTGATATGCAGACCGGATGATCGCGTCTTCCTTAAACTGTTTTTCCCAGAGCGGTAAGAGCGGCGAATGTTTAATAACTTCTTCCGCTGCTTCAATTTTTGCGATATTCGTGAGAGTCTTGTTCGTTATGATAAAAGTTGGAGCGAACATACAAATCATTATACAATAATTCCCGATCATTTCCCGAATCTGCGTTTCCTTATCTCGAAGTCGCGTATGCATTGTTCAAACCGCTCTGCGGTAAAATCGGGAAAGTATTCTTCCACAAACTCCCATTCGGCATATGCCGCTTGCCAGATCATAAAGCCCGAAGTTCTTCGTTCTCCGCTCGTGCGGATGACCAAATCCGGATTTGGATACAGTATATCCTTTGTGTCTAAAAAATTCTCAAATTCTTGTTCTGTCAGATTTTTTTCGCCAGCCGGCGGATTGAATTTCAGGCTCATCTGTTGTACTACGCGCAATACCTCATCTCTTCCTCCGTAATCCAAGGCCAGAACAAAAAAATATGCATCATTGCGTTTTGTTTTCTCCTCAAGGGCCCGGATCATGTTCCTGAATCCGGCAGACAATCTGTCTTTCCTTCCTATATGTATAACCCTTGCTTCTTCTGCCAGAATTTTATTCATATTCAGTTTCAAAAACGCTTCAAACAGCCCCATCAAACCGCGTATCTCCTGTTCGTTCCTCGACCAGTTTTCCGTGGAAAAAGCCCAAATGGTCAGCACTGAAATCCCTAGTTCTTTCGCCTTTTTTGCCAAATCGAACATGACTTGTATCCCTTTCTTATGTCCTTCGATCGAGGCTAAACCGTATTTTTTTGCCCAACGCCTGTTTCCGTCGGGAATAATCGCCACATGTTTTGGAACTCCCATATATATGACACAAATTATCAATAAAACCCGTTAACGTGTTAACTTGTTAACAACTATTCGGTGATTCGACGAATAGATTTGTAGATTCGAATCTTATTTATTATACTCTTTTATATATGCTTCTCGCCCAGGTGAATTTCGACAATCCCAATCTGTTTCCTCCCGCCAAAATCAGTACGATTGGTACACTCATGAATGTCATTATTCCTCTTCTGTTGCTCGGTGCCGCATTCCTGTTCCTGATCATGGGTTTTGTTTCCGGCTTTAATATCCTTACCGGCGGCGACAATCCGGATAAGATAAAGAAGGCCCAGCAATCGCTTGGTTTTTCCGTATTGGGTATAATTATTGTCATATGCAGTTTTCTGGTGGTCAAAATCTTGGGTATAGTTTTAGGAGTTCATAATATATTACCTCAATGAAAATTCTAGCGGCAAGCGTCAACGACGTATTCGGCCATATCGACTCTTCTCAGTTCGCGGGCGGCGGCAATTTGGCGAATGATCCTGCCCAAGGTCTGGGTAAATTTATAGGAACCGGCATCAATCTGTTCCTGATAGTTGCCGGTCTTATCCTTCTGATATTTATGTTATGGGGAGCGTTCGACTGGATCGTTTCCGGCGGTGAGAAAGAACGTGTGGCAAAAGCACAGAGCAAAATAACAAATGCGCTCATTGGTATATTGCTTATTTTTGTTATGTTGACAATATGGAGCCTTGTTACAGGTCAAATACTCAATCTTGTTCAGGTTGGCCCAGGTGGTTGGAGTATTCGTCTACCTACACTCGGACAGTAACTTTCCTATCAATGGAAAATATTCTTGTTTAAGAGTACAATAATCATACGTTTGCATATTTTTTACTCTTATGAAAAACGCTGACGAACAAGAACTGCTCATAAAAATACAAAACGGCAATGAACGATCCCTCATGCAGTTCTATCGGCTATACAGGCAACCTGTTTTTAGATTCATACATCACAAAATCAAAGATCAACATATCGCCGAAGAGATCACACAGGATGTCTTTATCGATTGCATAGAAAAAATCCGTGAAGACCATAATATTCAATCATTATCTGCGTATCTCTACGCAATAACACATAATAAAATCGTCGATTATATCCGCAAAAAAAAATTAAAAAAAATAATCATGTCTGCGGTGCCCGAACCGATCATTAACACGTGTGCAATGATCATGTTCCGTGATGATATGAATCAACAAGAGATAAAAGACAATGTCTATACTGCCCTTCACCGTCTCCCGCATGAATACGCGCTTGTCATCCGACTTAAATATGTAGACGGTTTCCACGTCCGTGAAATTGCGAATAAACTCAACATCAGTTTCAAATCCGCCGAGAGTTTGCTTTTCAGGGCCCGGAAAGCGTTTTCAAAACTTTACCATAACCAATAATGAAACGGGATAATCAACTGAAAGTGCTCTATCGGGAATCGCGGATCGTAGAACCCAATGACTTGGGTTTTCCTTTGTTGACTCACCTATACAGGAAAATAAACCGCTTTTTCAAAACCGCGCCGTTTATCATCGTCGTGCCGGTTACGCTCATCGTGTCCGCAATGCTGGTATATATGTTCGGATCTTTTATCGTTAAAGCAGTTAACATGCTGCAGTATGGATTCTGAAGAAGCCGCCGCTTCCGTCATCAGTTCGACAATCATGACCGTTTCGTCATTTTTCAGGCTCATATACCTGCCGTACAAAACCATGCGCACTATACGGGTACGAAGCGCGGTCATAAACCTCTTGCCCATTTATATTTTGATCATTGTATATTTTTTACTTACCGCCCTGGTGCGCGGATATCGGTTTGCCATGATCGGCTTGTCAGCTGCAGTCATCAATTATATGGCGAGTATCTTGTTCTTCTCTTTCCTCCCTTCCAAAGATACGTTTCCACAGCGGTTTAACGCATATTTGCGAACCTGGACATACACACTTTTTCCCACGTTGCTCTGGTTTTATTCCAATCTGATGTTATATGTCGTTTTGCCGCCACCGCGCACCATGTCTATCCTCGGACGATCGTTCAGTGTGATTTACTTGGCATATTCAGTCAGCCTGGGTGTCTGGAAAATGATGCTTATATATCTGAGTGTCCGATTCTCCTCCAGAACTCCGGTAACGCGCGTCATGTATTACTTCCTGCTCTATCTGGTCGTGTTTGCGCCGTTTTGGATCTTTCTTTACAAACTTGGTATATCCCGTATTCCTTTCGCGTGATTTGATTGTTTAACAACGACTCATACAATATGAGGCTATCTTCAGTCAGAACAAGAAAGGAACGGATCCGTGGCCTTAACAGCGAGTTGAATATCAATCTCGATGTTATTGACCGATGTTTTCATGATGACGAACAAAAAGTGCACTGCGAAAACCTGATTGGCGCAGTGACATTACCGCTCGGCATAGCCGGTCCATTAAAAATGCAAAATGCAAAATGCAAAATTAAAAATTACTATATACCGCTTGCGACTACCGAAGGCGCGCTCGTAGCTTCGATTAATAGAGGCTGCAAGACAATTTCCCTGTCAGGCGGCGCAAATGTTTCTTCCCATAAGATCGGTGCCACACGCGGACCTGTATTTCATACACGCAGTTTGAAAAAAAGCCAATATCTGTATGAATGGATGGGAAAAAACGAGTCACGATTTGCGCGGGTTGCGGAACAAACATCAAACCATCTGAAATACAAAAAATACGATATCAGGACCCTTGCGGATTATGCCTATATCCGCTTTTATTTCAATACACAGGATGCAATGGGAATGAATATGGCAACTATCGCTACGGAACAGGTCACGCGATTCATCGAAAAGGAAACGGGAATAGAATGTTTGTCTTTGGCAGGCAATTTCGACACGGACAAGAAACCTGCATGGATCAACTTCATAAACAATCGCGGGATTAAAACCTGGGCAGAGGTTGTTCTTACCGAAAAAGTTCTGCGAGATGTCCTCAGGATTGAGGCAAAACAGCTATTCGAGGTCTGGCTGGCAAAAAATATGATCGGATCGGCCATGTCCGGCTCTCTAGGGTTTAACGCGCAGTTCGCCAACGTTGCCGCTGCTTTTTTCGCAGCAACCGGCCAGGATATCGCGCATGTGTCCGAAGCGAGTATGGGTATAACTACAGCGAAAATCATCCGTAAAAAAGACCTGTATTTTTCCGTATACATGCCGGACCTGATGATCGGGACCGTCGGCGGCGGTACGCATCTTAAAACACAATCTGAAGCGTTATCCATTGTCGGCGCACAGGAATCGACCGAGCTCGCCGAAGTGCTGACCACAGCGGTTTTGGCCGGCGAGATTTCGTTGCTTGCCTCGCTCGCGGAAGGAAGCCTTGCGCAAGCGCACAAAACCCTAGGACGATAACTTATGAAAGCAGGAATCGTTTCATACGGTTTTTATATCCCTCAGTCTCGCATCAGAATCAGTGAGATTGCCCGCGTATGGGGAAAAAACACCCATGAGATCGAAGCCTCATTGGGCTTGACGGAAAAAACCGTAGCATCCATTTCCGAAGACTCCGTAACCATGGCGTACGAAGCAAGCAATATGGCGTTGGAAACGGAACAACCGAAAAATATCGATTCGGTATTTTTCGGTTCGGAATCACCTCCTTATGCGGTAAACCCCGCATCTACCATAATTGGCGAACTGTTGGGAATCGGAAACCGTTATCTCGCCTATGACACGCAGTTTGCATGCAAGGCAGGAACAGGAGCATTGATATCAACATTGGGTTTGGTTGAAACCGGACAGATCAAACAGGGTCTTGTCTGCGCTTCTGACAAAGCTACCGGCAAACCTCACGATGCGTTGGAATATACTGCCGCATCAGGTGCGGTCTCCTTGCTTGTGGGAACCAAACATCCTATATTGAAGGTTCACGCATGGTCATCGTTTTCATCGGACACTCCTGATTTTTGGCGGAGGGAAGGAATACGATACCCTTCACACGGCGGAAGATTTACCGGTAAACCTTCATATTTCCATCATATTGCAAACTCAGTCCGCGATATTTTGACCAAAACACGGTTAAAACCCAAGGACTTCGCATATGCAGTTTTTCATATGCCAAATGGAAAGTTTCCCATCGCCATCGCAAAAATGCTTGGCTTTAGCAAAACGCAGATTGAAAAATCTCTGGTTATTACACAACTTGGAAACTCATATACCGCATCTGCCCTCATGGGCCTTGTCGCCACATTGGAATATGTACAACCCGGAGACCGCATTTTATTCGTGTCTTACGGTTCAGGAGCCGGATCAGATGCGTTCATATTCGAAGCAACAGAATATATGAATAAAAAGAGAAAAAAATTCTCGAGCGCATTGGCAAAAAAAACATATATCGATTATCCAACCTATTTGAAGTATATGCACATGATATGAAAACATTTGTCACCGGATACCACCAAACGCAGTTCGGCGAACTCTGGAACAGATCGTTGTTCGATCTTGCCCAGGAAGCCGTGCACGGCGTATTGAAAAAAACTTTGCTGGAACATGATCAGATCGACGCGATTTTTTTCGCGAATATGCTCGGAGGAGTTCTGGAAAACAATCTGCACGGCGGATCGAAAATCGCGGAGTTCCTTCACATTCATGTACCGGTTTACCGTATCGAATCCGCGTGCGCGTCAGGAGGAGCGGCATTCCAACTGGCAAATACATACCTTCAGTCCAACAGCAAAAAAACAGTTCTTGTTGTCGGAGCGGAAAAAATGACCGACGTCAGCCCAGAAGAAATCACCGAAGCGCTGATGTCGGCGGCATCGGGTGAGGAACAGGAATCCGGTTTGACGTTTCCCGGATTATATGCCATGATGGCACGCGCATATATGGACAAATACGGATATACGCGTAAAAATCTCGCTGCGGTTTCCGTCAAAAACCACAAGCACGCAATGCTGAACCCCAATGCGCAGTTCCACCGTGAAATCACCGAACAGCAGGTATTGGGCAGCGCGATTATCGCCGATCCCTTACATATCCTCGATTGCTCTCCTGTCACCGATGGTGCGGCTGCCGTTATCGTCTCGAACAATCCGGATATTGTGAAAAAAAATAATGCAGTCCGTATAATCAGTTCAATCGCAACATCCGACACGATATCTCTTTTGAACCGGTCATCCCTTACGTCTATTAAGGCAACCCGGATCGCGGCCGAAAAAGCGTTTACCGAATCAAAACTCCGGAGAGCCGATATTTCCGTAGCAGAGATCCATGACTGTTTCAGCATTGCGGAAATCCTTGCCATGGAAGATCTGGGGTTCTGGAAAAAAGGCGAGGCGGGAAAACGCATGGCCGATTACGAAACCATGGTGGGATCCGGCGGAAACCTGGTCGTCAATACATCCGGCGGGCTTAAAGCAGCCGGCCATCCGGTTGGAGCAACCGGCATAAAACAGATCGGGGAGCTGTATGAACAATTGATTCATCAGGCGGGAAATCGCCAGATTACTAACGTCAAGTACGGTTTGGCGCATAATGTAGGAGGATCGGGAGGGACAGCGATCGTTAGCATTTTAGGTGTATAAATCATATGTTAAGTCCGGTCAAAATCTGGAGAAGGCAAAAAACAATCAGGGATCTCTTAAATAAAAGGGGAGTTATTGTTTCATGGACAAGAATCTATACCCCGCCCCCTCAGTTCAAAAAGATCGCGCCCTATGTAGTAGCCATTATCAAACTGGAAAACGGCAAAAAAATATGCACGCAAGTCGTCGATATTTCCAGCAATACCGGTATCCGGGTAAACATGCCTGTGAGAACAACCTTGCGCAAACTGCGGGAAAGCGTTCCCGACGACGTTATCCCCTATACAGTTGCTTGTGTTCTCGTATGAAATCAGTGGCCTATTCCGCACCCGCAAAAGTGATTATTTCCGGTGAACACGCGGTTGTATACGGTAAACCCGCCCTCGTATCGGCAATCGATTTCCGGTTGGCATGCAGAATCTCTGAAGCTGGAAAACAAACCGGCGACCGGCATATGGAATATATCGATCAACAGGTCAGAAATTTTCTCAGGGAAAAAAAATATGTAATTCCCAAGAAATCGTTTACCAGCTCTATTGAATCCCGCATACCAATCGGAAGAGGATTGGGATCATCCGCAGCATTATCGGTGACAGCATCGGCAGCGCTCCTTGAATTTTATACCGGACGATCGTTCGATAAGGAAATCATTAATAATGTAGCATACGGAGCGGAAAAACAGTTTCACGAAAAACCTTCGGGTATCGACAATACCGCCGCGACATTCGGCGGTTTAATCTATTACCGGAAAGAGTTTGAATTTCTTAAAACCATATCGTCGCTGAACTTCAAACTCCCCAGCGCCATAGCCGACCGGCTCTATCTGATTGAAAGCGGAAAACCTGCGGAAACAACCGGAACCATGGTACAACGTGTCGGGAAACTATACAACGCGTGGCCCGCGGAAACGGAACGGATTTTGAACGCGATCGAAAAAATAACCAAACGGATCGCCATTTCCATCATAAAGGAGGATGCAGCATTTTTTGCTGAAAATATTGCCGAAAACCAGAAACTGCTCGAACAACTGCACGTCGTATCGGAAAAAACAAAATCACTGCTCATTTCTTTACAAAAATTCGGGATAGGCAAAATAACCGGAGCGGGAGGACAAGCACAAGGCTCCGGATTTATCTTGTTTTATACGAAAAACCGGGAAAAGTTTGAAGAATATATGCAAAAGAATATCATTCCTTATGTGAAATTTCAGCAGAGCGCTGAAGGGGTAAAAAGATTACATACCACTCACACATAAATGTGCATCAGTATAAGATGAGTGTAGAATAATATATATGAATTCCATCGCGGTTTCCGCTCCGGGAAAACTGATGTTGTTGGGCGAATACGCCGTGGTATACAATCGGCCGTGCCTGGTAACCGCCGTAAATCAACGGCTCAAACTGGAAATAACCATTATGGAAGAACCGCTGCTCCGGCTCGATGCGCCGGATGTCGGAATTAACGATTACAGAAAATCTCTTAACGATCTCGGAAAAGGCCACATACCCAAAGGCGCAAAATTTGTCGAAATCGCCGTGCTCAATTTTTTCAGGAAACACCGACGTTCCACAGGTATGCATGTCAAAACATATACCGAGTTCTCATCCATGTTCGGTTTCGGTTCCTCGTCTGCCGCCACAGTTTGTACTATCAAAGCGTTATCCGAACTGTTTAATATAACATTGACCGATAAAGAATTATTCGATCTTGCGTATAAAACCGTTCTTGATATTCAAGGAAAAGGATCGGGGTTTGACATCGCAGCTGCAATTTACGGAGGAACTCTCTATTTTTTTACGGCCGGAAAAAAGATTGAGCCGCTAAAAATCAAGTCTTTACCGTTGATAGTAGGATATAGCGGTGTAAAAGCCGATACGGTCACACTCATAAACCAGATCAAAGAAAAAGCAAAAAAATATCCCGACATCATAGATCGTATCTATGATCACATTGCGGAACTAGTTGAACAAGCGAAACAGGCATTACTCGCCAAAGATTGGGTCAGGTTCGGAGAGCTGATGAATATGAATCAAGGATATCTCAATTCTCTTGGGGTAAGCACAGAAAAACTGGAAATCATGATATATGCGACAAGATCAGCGGGCGCATATGGTGCTAAATTATCTGGCGCGGGCGGGGGTGATTGTATGATCGCAATTGCTCCGGAAAATAAAAAACAAGCAGTACGGGACGCTATTACCAAAAAAGGGGGACAAATTATCGATACAACTACGAATTGTAAAGGAGTTATTATAGAAAAATATGACTGATCAAAACGATATGAAAACCACCGCAGTCGCACCATCAAACATCGCATTCATTAAATACTGGGGCAAAAAAGATGAAAAACTTCGGTTGCCTGAAAACGGCAGTATTTCCATGAACCTCAGCGATCTCCATACGACAACCACCGTTGAATATGACCCTTCATTAAAACGGGATAACATCGTCATTGATCATATACAGGTCATTGAAGAATCAAAACGGGTAACAGACCATTTGAACCGGATACGCACATTAGCCAACCAAACCGCGTATGCACACGTCGAATCAATAAACAATTTTCCCAAAAGCGCAGGTCTATCCTCATCGGCATCAGGATTTGCGGCATTGACGCTTGCTGCAACAAAGGCGTTTGGCCTTGATCTTCCCGAAAAAGAACTCTCCATTCTTACACGCCAAGGCGCCGGATCAGCGTGCAGATCGATTCCCGGCGGTTTTGTCGAATGGCTGGATGGTAATACCAATGATACGTCGTATGCGGTGCGGATATATCCGCCCGATTACTGGGACATCGTCGATATCGTAGTAATCGTCAGCGAGGAAAAAAAACACGTCTCCTCTACAGCCGGACAGCAAATTGCCAATACCAGCCCGTTTTTTACAACCAGGCTTGAACACATCAAAGAAAAAATTATGCAATGCAAAAAATATATGGCAGGTAAAGATTTCCCGTCATTCGGTAGACTTGTCGAATCCGAAGCATTGGAGCTGCACAGCATCATGATGACGTCATGGCCGCCGCTTATCTATTTGGTCCCCAATTCCCTTGCGTTGATGAAACAGATCCAACAATGGAGAACCGACGGACTTGAGGTCTACTTCACCGTCAACACCGGACAGAACGTCCACTGCATCTGCCGAAAAAAAGACGTACAAAAACTGAGCGCCAAACTTAATAACCTGAGATACGTTTTAAAAACAATCGTCAACACAACTTCAAAAGGAGCCCATATCACCGATACCCATCTGTTTTGAAATGCGCTTCAATGAAAATTGACGAAGTTGTATAATAGAGAATCTTATGGAAAAGAATAAGAAACGCTTATGGATTCTTATTAGCCTATGTATCATCTTCTTCGGAATAGTCGGCATTCAGCAGACGTATCAATATTACGTGAAAACGTATGTTTCAAACAAGGTTTTTCCGCATTTCGACCAGAAAAGCGTGTCGGATATCCTCATCAAAAATAACGGACAGCAATATGATCTTTATTACAAAAACGGTGCATGGAAAATAAAAAAAGACGGCATTGAATATGACGCCGATCCAAGTAGAATCCAGCGAATCATGGATGCTTTTTCTTCTTTCAAAAAAACCGACACCGTTTCCAATAACCCCGCAAAAAATACCGATTTCGGTATCGGGCCGGAAAGCGTCAGTCTGAAATCAAGCGCAAAAACTTATGAAGTATTCATCGGCAAAAATTCCGGAGTGAACGATGTATATGTTTCGGTAGACACGAGTCCAAACGTCTTCACCTCGGACTTATTTACCGATATTCTTTCACCGTCCGATTTCCGCGATCTCAACCCGCACATCGTCGCAAACGAGAGCAATGTTACGAAAGTAACCATTGAAAACGGCAATACGTTGACTATCCAAAACAATAAAGGAAACTGGGTCAGCGATACGACACCTTTGCTAAAAGAACGCGTGGATTTTTTTCTTAACGACATCAAAACGCTCAAAGGAACCGACGTCGTGCCGTACACGACTGTAAACAACCAGTTGAATCAACCCTATCTTTCGTTAACCGTTACGGAAAACGGCAAAACGATTACAGCCCAAGCGTATGAAAAAGATAAAGACAATTATTACGTCCATGTTGAAAACGCCCCGCTCGTCTATGTCGTTCCCTCTGTATATGTGACATCGTTGAACAAACAATTGAATGACTTCATAAAATAATCGAACCGACTCACAATTCGCACTATTGAAGACTGACCGTATAGATTTTTGATCCCATCAACACATATGCAAAATTGTTCGCGATAACGAAATCTGTTCCCTGTTGGAGAATGCTCGATGCTATTTGCTGAACATACGAACCGGTTTTGTCAAGAATATACAGCACACCTTTCTGCTTATCCCATACATAGACGTTGTTTACGTCCTTATCCGTGTATATTTTGGTGATGTGGATGTCTTGGTCCGGATATGTCGTGGAGAAATCGACCGGCGCGCCTCCCGTATACTTTTTTACCGTGTTATCAAACCCTAAATACACCGAAGAATCTATAGCCATCGTGTGAGCGCCATGCAAATCAGGCGGACCAATCGGACCGAAATACGATGATTTTGCCGAATACCCGTTTTCCGCAACCAAATATTTATATACGTCTTTTCCCTGACTCAAAACATATACGTTGCCATTATAGACCCAAAAAGAAGAAATTATCCCCCATTCTGGATCGCTGCCTATGATTTTTTTTACCGTTCCTGTTGTTTCGATTTCATACAAACCGGATGGCGTGTAAAAATAGTCGTTTCCGTTATATCCGGCGACCAGCTGCGCCGATCGTATCGAGGAATCCGACTGCTTATCCAAAGATTTTTTATCGATGTCAAGGCTGTAAATCACTCCCTGTCCGGAATCAAGAATCAGCAACGACGAACCGTCGAGATACATCGTTTTACCGTCTGCTTTCTGATTATCAACTTTCAAGTCATAGAATTCGGTATATTGCTTATTTTCCTTCTTGACGATTTTATTTTCTTCGGAACTGATCATCGCAGCTATCTGGATCAATTCCTGCTGTTTATTCCGGGGTACTGACTGTCGTAATTCATCGAGCTTGCTTTTTGCCTGGTTGATATAATCCTGTGATTTTGATAAATCGAGAAAAGCTGATGAATCTGCCTGGTTAAGATCCTGTTGTATTGACGCTTTCGTATCCAGGATGCTTTTTTCTACCATCGCTTCTTTTCTTCGTGAATATCCTAACACCACGCTCCAAAAAAGTATTGCGGAAATAATAACCACGGCGATAAAAGTATATATTTTTTTCTTACCCGGTCCGCCGTTTACCTCCTGAGTTTGAAAATACAGTTGCTTTATCGACCTCAGTATCGGATCCCATGGTTTTGTCTTTGAAATAAACATCGGTTCTCCTGCGAATTCCGCGGAAGATACCGAAGAAGCTATCTGATTCTCGTCATTCGACGGTTGCATATCCAGTTCCTTCACATATATATGCACGAAAATAGCGATTAAAACGTTGTCTCCGTTGCTTTTAACAATCGGAGTAAGCTCTTCCACTGCTTCGTGCAGTTTATGTTTCTGGATCGTTTTATGCAGCGACCACTCTCCTCCGCTTTTCTCTATGAATCGGGACGAAGAAAAAATAAACAGGTCGTCTTTTTCGACGAACCCTGACGCAGTCTGTGTGTCGCCAATTAGTTGCGCAAACTGGTTTTTGCGCAGGATATGCACACTTCCGGTTCCGATTGTCTTAACATATAATACAGATCCGTGCAAATATCCGGCAGACAAGGAAAGACCTGCAGGTAAATTATGTAGCTTGAACGACTCCATGACGCATTGCTCAAATGAGGAAAGATTTTCAATGGTTTGCGAAAACAGGTACTGTTTTATTTCGTGCAAAATATTTATGCCTTTTGACTCTTCCAGACCTTCTTCGACTTCAATCTCAAGAAACCAATTGTTCTCAGCAATATAACCGCCAAATCCGTTTTCTTTTTCCGAACCGACGTACATAGCGATTTCCGTACCGAACATAATGCTATACGAGTAAAATGGCAAATATAATTAGAATAAGCGCTGCGGTTATCTGAAGCGATGAAATAACTGAAAATATACCGTTGTTTTCCACCTGCAGTGTTTTGTTCATTATCTGCGTTTGCTTTCTAATAACCAATGCGTAAAAAAGGTAAAATACGGAAAAAATGATTGCAAACGTTTTAAAGGCGATATAGATCACCTGTGATGCGCTTAATAATTGTATTTGCTGTAATTCCATAGTTATTTTCCCAATAGTCCGTCTATTATGGTAACAACATCCGCCGGTTTGGGAATATTGATAAATTCGATGTTTGGCGCTTCTCCCGCCGTTTCAACATAGACGTTCCCGAAATCGAAAAACGATGCAAAAAATCCGCCGCTTTTGGAAGTTATCTCTTCTATTTTATCCAGATGGGCTTCAGTTACCTCCTTATAGATAGCATTGGTGAAATCGATGTCGACAATACGAATATTAGTAACAACACCTACGTTAAAAAACCAGTTTAAGAAATTGAGCCACACATAACTCACGATAAAAACCAGGGCCATACTATCCATAAACAATATCTGGCGCCATGAAAAAAAAGAGCTCACCACGATATTTATGATAAAAAGCAGTATTAACATGACGATCGAGTAAAACATCCACGGCAATTGCGTAAAAGGATGGGCACGGAGAACCAGCAAGACCTGCTCGTTCTGCAACTGTGTCTCGAAACATACGGAAGGATTCAGACAAAATGAATGGAGAAACCGGTGGGATTGGGTTCTGTTGTTTTCCATCTGATTATATTATATACTATTGTCTGCCCTGGTTATCTGAGCGACTTGGCACCACCCTTTCCCATCCCGAACAAGGAAGTGAAACGAGTCAGCGCCGATGATACTCACTCCAAAGCGGAGCTGGGGAAAGTAGGTCGTAGCCGGGGCATTTTTATTAGAATAATTTCCGCTCGGTGAATACAACATTTTTAGGTAGATTGAAATAGCCGTTTCCGTTGAAATCTTCTTTCTTACAAGACTGCAAAACCGTTTGAATGTCTATTTTATGCGCCGGCATCAATGAGGGAATGGAAAAAGGTATTCCCAGAGATATCAGATTACCGATCTTCATTTGACCAAAAATTGTCAAGTAAGAACCTAAACCGCATATTTTCGTACCGCTTGTTTTTTGACGTTCCCATATATGTATGCAATCGTCAACCAAAATAATATCAACCGTACTCTTTTTCTGCTCCAATGTTGCTTGGACTTTTTGTGACTTGATATACGCGCTGACCGTCGCGTCCTTCGAGCTGAACATACATATTAACGGACCGGAGAGTATCGACTGAATGGTTGAAGATGCGTTTACCGTCACGGATGGTACGGGAAGGGAAGCGGCCTTCGGAGTAATCGAAATCTGTCTGGACGACAGCGTGAATGATTTCCGACTCAACTGCATGAACAACGCAATCAGAATAATTCCGATCGGAATTATGACAATAATTTTTGATAATACGCGGAATATGCTGTTAATCGTAACGTAATCCATAATCAAAATAACTTCTCCTCTTTTGATCCAGAAGGAAGCGAGTCGAATCCTTTAATTTCCGGCAATGCTTTCCCGACGATACCCTGCAAATCGCCGCTCATCCCCAGAATGTTATCGATGACCTTACGCGTTTGCTTCTCCTGTTTCGCCCATTTGAGACTAAACCAGCGTTTTTCCTTTTCGATCTCTTCCTGCATCTGCGAATATGCGTCGTAAATCGCTTCGACACGCTGCTTGAATTCGGTACCGGTCAAATAATTCCACAATATTTCCTTTTTTTCCTCCTTGCCGACCACGGACGATTTCACTCCCTGAATCTTGACCAGACTTTCCCGCACCATGACCGTCAAACCGAGAATCGCATCATAATCACACACCCATATTCCTTCATATAATCCGAAGTATTTTATGCCGTCCGGCAACACGTTGCTGACTAGAACCGCCACCTCCGCGTTGACCGTACGCTGATCGTCTTTCAATTTTTGTACCCAGCTGTTTGTCCATGCTTTCGTTCGTTTCAATTCCCAGATAATTGTACCGCTTATTTTCCCGTAATTATTTTTTACGACCTGTATGATATCGGCACCGCGCACTCCTTTTGGCACTTCTTTTATTTCATCCATCGGAAATTCTTTGCGTATGGTCTCTTCCAGCGCCAACTCCAACACTTCTCCCTGTGTTTGCTGCGAACCCTGTTCCAATTTCCTCTTTAATATATCATTGACTTTTAATGCATCATTCAACTGTTTTTCCTTTTCAAGCATTTTCATCCGGTATTCTTCGTCAATGCGCTTCTGCTCTTTTTGCCTGATGTGTTCTTGTTCTTCGTTCAGTTTCTTCTCGAAATCTAAACGCTCCTTTTCACGATCTGTCCGCAGTTGCCTCAATAATTTATTCGTTTCGAGAAGTTGTTCCTGAAGCGCTGAGTTCTGTTTTTTCAACTCGTCAGCCTCGTTTTTCGCGTCTTTCAGTTTGTAATCCGTCTCCTGTTTTACCCGATCTTCAAGTTTCCTCAGCTGCTCTTCACGCCATTTCCGCGCTTCATCGTTCAAACGTTTTTTTTCCTCAGCCAGTTCCTGCTCCTGGTCCTTTTGGAGCTTTTCCTTAAGCTCATGCGACAACGCTTGGGTCAACGGAATCGATTTTTTGCAATGCGGACAGATAATTTGATCATTCATATCAACCATTGTATACCCGTCGTATGTTTGTTTGCAACCTATCGGGTTATCAAAGCGGCTTAGAAAAGTATATGCGTATGTACATTCTCACACGCGGGAAAGCACAGTATTTTTTTTCTTTGGTTACAAGATTACAAAAACCAAAACCAGAAAACTTGCCAGTACAAACAGTCCGAAAAGAACAGAATGTACCATAATACAAGTTTGACTGATAACACTCATACCTATATATGAATTATTATGCGCAGTTAGGGAAAAAAGTTCATAATAAAAATATCGCGGCAGAAGCGTACCTGCGTATGTGTAGAAATCGGGACCGGTATGTATCGTCAATCCTCTCGATCTTACAGTGTCACTTTATACAATACGTCCCCTTCCTTAACCGGCCGATCAACCTTCAATCCGATTTCCTGATCCTTATGCGCCTCTTCGAGTTTTTCGTGTTCTATCTGCATCGATAAAACCGTCTGGGTAAACTCATCGCCTCTTCCCGCGACTTTTATGGCATCGCCGACATGAAGATCACCGGTTAATTCTACAACTGCTACGCCTATCCAGTCGTAATAATGGGTGACTTTGCCTATTTGGAGATCAGTCATAATGCATCATCTCCTATTCTTTACCAGTGTACCATATGATAGTTGCCTATTTATCCGGTTGTACACCAATTTGAATCCTTCAAGCCATATGAGACTAAAAAACGCTCCGGCAAATGCTATTAAGACTTCCTTCGTCCGTAAAAGGGCGAAATGGAACAGGTCCTGAAAAAAAGGCACATATAACACAATAAACAACGCAAAAACCGCGCTGATCAATACATATAACAAGGACTTGTTGCGTTCTTTGAGAATATCGAATATATGTTCCTTGTAGGAAAGATTCGAAATAATGAGGAACAGATTTCCGAAGACGATGACGCTGAAGGTCATCGATCTGACCTCATTTTCAGGAAAGCCTTTTTGTAGTGCAACAACATACATGATAAATACAACCGCTAAAAGCGTTATTCCTTGGATTAGACTGAAAACAAACGTACTCCTGTCAAATAATACTTCCTTGAGATTACGTGGCGGCCGCTGCATAATATCGGTTTCTTCCTTTTGTGATTCGAACACGATTGAGCATGCGGGATCGATGATTAACTCGAGAAAAGCAATATGCGCAGGATACAAGATTACCGGAAGCTGAAATAACACCGGCAGAAACGACATTCCCGCGATTGGAATGTGTACTGAAACGATATACGCCATCGCTTTTTTCAGATTGTCGAAAATACGCCTTCCCATCTTGTCCGCCTGAACAATAGATGAAAAATCGTCGTTTAAAAGAACCATGTCCGCGGCCTCACGCGCCACATCGGTTCCCCGCTCTCCCATGGCGATACCGATATGGGCCGATTTCAAAGCCGGCGCGTCATTGACGCCGTCACCGGTCATCGCCACGATTTCCCTATTGGCTTTCAACGCACTCACAATATGAAGTTTTTGTTCGGGGACGACCCGTGCGAAAATATTGGTCGTTCTTATCCGTTTGCGCAAATCTTCGGTACTCAAACTGCGCAGCTCGTCGCCCGTTATATACCTATCGCTGTTTTGAAGACCGATTTTCCGTGCAATAAACTGCGCCGTCCCGGGATAATCGCCGGTAATCATAATGACCCTGATGCCGGCAGTGTGGCATTCTTTCACCGCATTACAGACCGATTCTCTGATCGGATCGCTGAATCCCAAAAGACCGATAAACTCGAACGCAAAGTCGTGCTGGATTTTTGGAAGATTTCCCTTTTTGAATAGGGCCCGGGCAACACCGATTATCCGCAATCCTTTTTCTGACATTGTTTTAATATTCGCTTGTAATTTTTTTGCTTCCTGATTACTTAGATGGCAAAGATCAGCTACTGCTTCGGGGGCACCTTTTGCCGCAATCACATATTCTTTTTTGTCCGGAGATTCCCACACGTACGATAACGCCAACAATTCTTTTGATAAAGGATATTCACGGATCAGCGTCCAATCTCCGTGGATATGTTCCGACTCAATAAATGACCCCTCTATTTTCGATTTTATTTCCTTTTCCAACGGATCAAAAGGATCTTTCTGACTCGCCAGATACGCATATTCGATCAGGCCATGATATCGCTCCGGCAAAAGATTTCCTTTATGCGATTCAAGATCGTAGTAAACGTCGTCCGTCATCAATCCATCCATTCTCATTTCATTCATGGTCAATGTACCGGTCTTGTCAACACACAAAACCGTCGTCGCGCCAAGTGTTTCTATGACCGCTGTCTTTCTCGTCAATACCTTTCTTTTAGACATTCTCCACGCGCCTAACGTAAGAAATACCAGCAGGACAACCGGGAATTCTTCGGGAAGTATTGCCATGCTAAGGGTCAATCCCGACAACAGTCCGTTGATCCAATTTCCCCTAATCAGACCGTATACGACAATCACCAGCATGCACAGAACAACGCCGATGACCGCAAAATTACGCACTATGATCGCGGTTTCTTTTTGCAACAGCGTATCTTCCTCGTGGATTGACTGCAGGGATTTGCCTATTTTCCCCATTTCTGTACGAACTCCTATTGCGAACACCCGCGCGATAGCCCTACCTTGGGTAATCATGGTACCGGAAAAGATAAACGGAAGATCTTCACCGCCCGGATGCGTATGGATCGTTTTACCGTCCCATACCGATTTCCTGACCGCTGCCGATTCACCAGTCAACAGTGATTCGTCAACCATCAGATTGCTCGCCTGAAGTACTGCCGCATCTGCGGGAACCCGATCTCCTTCGCGAAGTACTACGATATCATCACGTGCGACTTCCCTACCGGGGATTCTGAATTGTTGACCATTCCGTATCACCAATGCGCGCGGACTCGACAGATTTTTCAAAACCTCAAGAGCCCGCTCTGTTTTGCGTTCCTGGTAAAACGTTATCCCTATGACAACAATGACAAAACTTAACAACATCAGCGCATCACGCGGCTCACCGAGGATAAAATATATGGTTCCCGCACCCAGCAACATCAATAACATCGGTTCTTTTAATACTGAAACGAAAATCGCAAAAATATTCCGCTGTTTTTGGGACGGCAGTGCGTTATATCCCTCTTTTTGCAACCGTGAATTAACCTGTGTAGCAGTAAGCCCCGCATAGATGTTTTCCATGTGCTACTAAAAAAGAAACCAATTTATACGTTCTATCATATAAATTAGTCTCTTTGAGCATCTGTCTTTGAAAACATCCTTCCCGCCGTTGGCGGGATGACTGAGACTCACAATGTTTATTATATACCATTCGCCCACGAATGTGCATCAAGGGTGAAATGCGTGCATAAGAAAGTTGCCGATCATATATCCAGCGACCGCAACACCCAAGCCTACGCCAAACATATCGACGCCTGATCGAATCGCGTTTCTTCCGGTAAATAGACTGCGTATCGCGCCAACAAAAAAATGGAAGACCATACTGATTATAAACGCGGCAACGATATACGGCGTCGATGAACCGAAAAATAACGACAACAACGGAATGAGAGCTCCTATCAATGTAGCGGTTCCCGTTATCAGGCCTTCCTGATAAGGATTTTGATTTGATTCCATTATGCCAAGTTCCTGAATTACTTGTTCGTGAAGAGCGGATTTTTTATCACCTTTCATGATTTCATGCGCAAGTGTTTTTGCAACCGGTTTGGCAAATCCTTTTGCCTGATACATCAAAGCCAGTTCTTTTTCTTCTTCCTGTGGCATCAACTCTATTTCCTGCTTTTCCAACCGAATTTCGTGATCATATACCTCTTTTTCCGAAACCGCCGCAAGATACGACGACGCACCCATAGACAAAGTATCGGCAATCAACCCTGCAATACCTGCAAACAGGATGGCGCGATGGTCGACTGCAGATCCGATAACACCCATGATCAAACCGAAGTTCGCGGTCAAACCGTCATTGAATCCGTAGATCGCATTGCGTATGATACTGCCGGTCTCATGATGATGCCAGATTTCCTGGCCGGAGCTGTTTTGCAATTCCTTCAATACTTTTGAATGTGTGATTTCGTCTCTGGCGATTACCTCGGTCGTCTTTGTTTTCGACGCAGAAAGAATATATTGCGACACTTCCCGGGATTCGTCTGCAATTCTCAATTTTAACACGAGCGATGTTGCGCCGCGACGGGCAAAAAATTCCATGATCCGAATCTTCAGCGACGGACGGTAAACGGAAATCTTTGCGTGTTTCTTCTCCAGCATTTTCCCGTATACAATCTGATGCTCCAGTTCAGTGTTCCTCAATTTGACGAAAATTGCGCGCAATTGTTCAGTCTTGGCGAGTCCGGCCAAAATATTATAAATATAGGCGGAATCGCCTTCATCGATATAATGGATTTTCAGTTCGTTGATCGTCATACCTGTTATTATACTACCCGGATCTGCCGACTAATACATCTTGACAAACCGTTAAAATCGACCTAATATATAAATGTATTTAAATATTTGAATAATTAAATAAATGAATAGTGTAAAACTTTCGGCGGTATTCAAGGCGTTGTCGGATACGACCAGAGTCAACGTTCTGAAGATTATTCATCGCAAAAGAGAAATTTCCTGCCGGGATTTGTCGAGAACCTTTGATTTGTCGCAACCGGCACTATCGCACCATTTCAGCAAATTGATCAAAGCAGAAATTATTGTCAGCCGCAAGAAAGGAGCTTCCAACTTTTATAAACTCAATATCCCGCTTTTCAAACAATTGGGAATCAACACCAATATGATTTTTAAAAATTAATTCATAACATATGGATAATTCAACAATAAACAACAAACTGACCGTAGTCGCCGATTCAATGAAACGGCGCGGATTCGATGTTACCGTTGTGGGCAATAAAGAACAAGCTCTTTCTACACTCATCGAGTTAATACCAGAAGGTTCGTCAATCATGAACGGATCGTCGACCACATTGATTCAGATCGGATTCATAGACTATATGGAATCAAAAGAAAACAAATTCAACAATTTGCACGAGCTCATCATGAAAGAAAACGACCAGATAAAGCGGGGTGAAGTCAGGAGAAAAGTTGCTTTTGACGCTGATTATTTTCTCGCCAGTTCAAACGCGGTTACCGAAGACGGGATTATCGTATCGGCAGACGCTACGGGTACGCGGATCGGCGAATTCCCCTATTTCGCAAAACACCTCGTTCTGGTTATCGGCCAGCAAAAAATCACCAAAAGTGTAGAGGCTGCCATGCGACGCGTACGGGAAGTAGTGTTTCCTTTAGAGGACGCGCGTATGAAAAAGGCAGGGTATCCGGGCAGCGCGCTCAACAAATGGGCGATCATCGAACGTGAAACCGTCCCACATCGCATCATCATTATTCTCGTAAGGGAATCCTTGGGATTCTAACCATCTGTCTAATATTCAGCCGGATTTCAGCTTACATACTATACTGTACATATATATGAGAATACTCGTGGTTGAGGATGAACACCGTATCGCGCAATCCATAAAAAAAGGGCTCGAGCAGGAACGGTACAGCGTTGATGTTGCCTATACCGGCGACGACGGATTTGATCTTGGTTCAACCGAAGAATACGACTGCATCATTCTTGATTTATTACTTCCCGGCATGGACGGCATTTCTATTCTCAAGGAATTAAGAAAAAACAAGATTCATACGCCGATCCTCGTTTTGACCGCAAAAGGACAAATATTGGATAAGGTGACTGGACTCAATGCCGGCGCGGACGACTATATCACCAAACCCTTCGCATTCGAAGAGTTGCTTGCCCGCATTCGCGCGTTGGTCAGGAGACCGAAAGCAATACTTTCCACCAAACTTTGCGTCGACGACTTGGAGCTCGATACCACACAGTTCACCGCGATACGCGATAAAAAACCAATCATACTTTCAAGCAAGGAATTTTCTTTGCTCGAATACCTCATGCGGAACGCTCACACGATCGTCTCGAAAGACCAGATCATCGGCCACGTCTGGGATTACGACGCGGACATCCTCCCTAACACCGTCGAAGTATATATCCGGAATTTAAGGAATAAGATCGATGCGCCGTTCAAAAACAAAAAATCATTGATCCAAACCATACGGGGATTTGGATATAAAATAGGAGACTAAATATGTTCAGAAGCGCGCGCATCAAACTCACTGCATGGTATCTCCTCATTATTATGACGATCAGCATCGCATTCAGCACAGTCATCTATAAAGGACTCATCAATGAAGTAGAACGTATACGGCGCTTACAGACGGCACGCATAGAACACAGACTCCACATTTTGGATTACCCGCAGGATTTAAGTCCCAACAATGCTCCATTACCGATCCCTGATAATTCGAACATCCGGATCATAAACCTCGACGCCGATTTATATACCGAAGCACAGCAACGTATTCTCCTTATTCTTGCGGTCATTAACGGCAGTATATTCCTTGTTTCCGCATTACTTGGATATTTCCTTGCGGGTAAAACACTTAGACCGATACAGGAAATGGTTGATGAGCAAAACCGATTCATAAGCGATGCATCCCATGAGTTCAGAACGCCGCTTACTTCTTTGAAAACAGCAATGGAAGTATCTCTCAGGGACAAAAACCTTACGGTTATGGATTCGAAAACTCTGATATCCGAAAGTATCGAAGAAGTTAATAAACTGCAGTCGCTATCAGACAAACTGTTACAACTCACGCAGTATGAAAAACCTCATGGCGCTATTATGTTTCAAAACCTCTCGCTTTCACCGGTCATAGATAAAGCTCTAAAAAAAGTGGAACCCATGACGAAGTTAAAAAATATTACTATTTCCTCTCCGTCCATAAAACAAACCGTTTACGGCAATCCGTATAGTTTAGTTGACTTGTTTGTCATCCTGCTGGACAATGCAATTAAATATAGTCCTAAAAACACCGCTATTATCATTGCCGCAAAAAAGACCGACGGCACTGTTATTATTTCTGTAAAAGACGAAGGGATCGGTATCCCCAAAAAAGATCTTCCCCATATTTTCGACCGGTTCTATCGGGCAAACTCCGCGCGCTCAAAGACCGAAAGCGGCGGATACGGGCTCGGTCTTTCCATTGCCAAACAGATCGTCAAAATACATAAGGGATCAATACGCATTGAGAATAACGGAAAAAAAGGAGTAACATGTATTGTTACATTACCCGTTCATCCCGTAGCGAAACATGACAAGAGCCCATCTGAATTTGGAACGGGGTTCGCGAACGGGAATCAGTGAAAAATCCTGTCAAGTTCAGCTAATTTTCAGTTACGTATTCTAGAATAACAAAAATGAACATTAAACAACTTCCCGTTCATCTTAAAAATCGTTTTATGCAGCTCTCGCGTGTAAAAAAAATAATCGCCGTCGTTATTGTTGTCGTAATCGTATACTTCGGCTATAAACACTTTTTCGGGTCGAAAAAAGAAATCGTCAGGTATCAAACCGAAAAAGTTCAACGAGGTACGCTTGTTGTATCCGTGAGCGGGTCTGGCCAGATTTCAACTGCAAACAGCACGCCGATTGATACCCAAGCAAGCGGAGTCATCTCGAAGCTTTACGTTAAAGACGGCGATATGGTGAAAACAGGTGACAAAATCGCCGATCTGACACTGGATTTAATCGGACAGCAAAAAGCAGCGGCAGCATATGCGAGTTATCAAAGTGCCAATAATACGCTGGCTACGGCACAGTCCAACATGTACTCACTCCAATCAACCATGTTTACCAAATGGAAAACATTCTATGACCTGGCAACCAATAATACCTATCAAAATGGCGACGGAACACCGAATAACGACAACCGTGCATTACCCGCATTCCATGAGGCGCAGGACGATTGGTTGGCCGCGGAAGCAAATTATAAAAACCAGCAGAATGTCGTCAATCAAGCCCAAACTGCATTGAATTCCGCCTGGTTGAGTTATCAACAAGCAGCTCCAACTATTTATGCTCCTATCACGGGAAAGGTTGATGGTTTGGCTTTCCAACTTGGAGCGGTTATTGCTTCTCCCCAATCGACATCCGGTACCTCAAACAGCGTACCGCTCACCACAAAAATAGCAAGCATTGTAACCGACGCAACACCGACAGTTACGGTCAACCTTACCGAAATTGATATTCCGACTATTAAAATCGGTAACAATGCGACAATAACATTGAGCGCATTCCCAGATAAAACCTTTACCGGCAAAGTATTCAGCATCGATACCGCAGGCGTAGTCAGTTCGGGAGTGACTACTTATCCAACCATTATTAAACTCGACACCAACAACCCAAACATTCTTCCCAACATGTCCGCGAATATCAATATTATTACCATAGTAAAAAATAATGTACTGCTTGTTCCTTCATCTGCAATTCAGACCCAAAATGGCGCATCGATCGTTTCGGTCATGAAAAACGGACAACCGCAACAAGTCGAAGTACAAACAGGGTCTTCATCCGATACGCAGACTGAGATTACATCCGGACTATCCGAAGGCGACACTATCGTAACATCAGCAGTCAATGGCGCTGCTCAAAATAATACATCGTCACCCTTCAGTACGTTTGGCGGTGGAAAAGGCGGAGCTGGAGGCGCCGTATTCAGAATGGCGCATTAAGTTCGATGTCAAATCCTATGGCAATCATTTCTGCGCAACACATTCGCAAAGTCTACCAAATGGACGGAGTTGAAACCGTTGCTTTGGCTGATGTATCGTTTGAGATAAAAAAAGGCGAATTTGTCGCAATTATGGGGCCATCTGGATCAGGCAAATCAACTCTGATGCATATCCTCGGCGCATTAGACCTACCAAGCGACGGCACCTATATCCTCGATAATGAAGAGATATCAAAACTGAGTGATGATCAATTAGCATCAATACGGAACAGAAAAATCGGATTTATCTTCCAGGCGTATAATTTGTTACCAAGAATTTCGGCGATGAAAAACGTCATGCTTCCTATGCAGTACGCCGGGGTTCCCCAGGAAGAACGGGAAAAACGGGCAAAAAAACTTCTTGAAGAAGTCGGCCTTGCTGATAGATTGGAACATACGTCAAACCAATTATCCGGAGGCCAACAACAGCGTGTTGCTATCGCGCGCGGGCTCGTGATGAATCCCGCGATTCTCCTTGCAGATGAGCCGACTGGCAATATTGCATCTGCGCAAGCAGAAGAAGTCATGGCTATTTTCCAGCAGTTACATGAAGACGGCCATACCATTGTCATGATCACACACGAGCCAGATATCGCCGAATATGCCAGACGCATCATTCACGTAAGGGACGGAAACATCATCAAGGATGAAAAAAACGGAAAGCAACACAGGATTAAACACTCAAATTCCAAATCCCAAACTCAAAATACTAAATAATCTGTCATTTTATTTTTGCTCATTTAAATTTATTTGACGTTTGGAAGTTGGCATTTAGGATTTATTGCTATTATGGAATTCATTGAGCTTATCAAGGAAGCAATCGGTACGTTGACTATCAATAAAATGCGCACCGGTCTGGCGATTCTCGGCATCATCATCGGCATCGGCAGCGTGATCGCCCTGGTGTCATTGGGTCAGGCAAGCCAGGCTTCCATATCGAGCCGGATTGAATCTCTGGGAGCAAATCTCTTGACCGTCATTCCGGGCGGGCAAACAGAGGGAGTCGTTCGGGGCGCTGCGGGCGGTGGGACAACGCTCACCGTAGATGACGCGTTTGCTATTCTTTCTTCCCCGCAAGTGACAACCGTCACTGCGGTATCGCCCGAAATCTCAAGACGGGCCCAGGTCACTGCCGGAAGAAATAACACGAATACGCAAATTGTCGGCGTATACCCTGCATATGCATCAATCCATAAGGTCGATGTGGCAACAGGCGTATTTATCAGCCAGCGAGATCTTACATCATTGGGTCGCGTCGCCGTATTAGGTCCGCAAGTCGTCAGCGATTTGTTCGGCGATAATGTGAATCCGATCGGCCAGATGATCCGCATCAATGGTCAATCATTGCATATCATTGGCATAACCGTCTCAAAAGGGGGAAGCGGATTCGGAAACCAGGATGATATTATTTATATACCTTTAACAACCGCACAGTCGGTTTTATTCGGTACTACATACATAAGCAGTATTGCGGTAGAGGCAAAATCACAGAGTGTCATGACCGAGGCGGAAAATCAGATCGGGTATCTGTTGCTTCAGCGCCACAAGCTCCGCGATCCTTCACAGGCTGATTTTTCCATATTTTCACAGAACGACATATTAAATACCGCATCCCAGGTTACCGGAACCTTTACCGCCCTGCTGGGAGGAATCGCCGCCATTTCATTGCTGGTCGGCGGTATCGGCATCATGAATATCATGCTGGTAACTGTTACCGAAAGAACGCGAGAAATCGGCTTAAGAAAAGCGTTGGGAGCAACCAAAAAAATCATCGTCCAACAGTTCCTGATCGAAGCAATCATTCTGACATTTACCGGAGGTGTTATCGGCATGATCCTTGGTATTTCCGCTTCGTACTTCATAACTAAAGCAGTAAGATTGCCGTTCACTATTGAACCAACGTCTATTGCGGTGGCAATAGGTGTTTCAGGGCTGATAGGTATCCTGTTCGGGTGGTATCCGGCGCAAAAAGCCTCGAGTCTGCAACCAATTGAAGCATTGAGATATGAATAAATTTTAAAATCCAAGCACCAAATTCCAAACAATATCAAAATTCGAAATGTTTTGAATTTGGATATTTGAACTTTTTATATGAGGGGGGGTGAATGTATATGAAAAACAATAGTCTTTTGGTTACGATTATGGTTGCGGTAATAATCGGTGCAGTGGGTTTTTTTGCTGGCGTTCAGTATCAAAAATCCCAATCTCCAAGTTTTAGCGCAGCGGCAGGTGGCAGGGATACGTCCATACAAGGTCGCGGAGGACGATTTCAAGGAAGGCGCGGCAGCAAAACGAACGGAAATGCAGCTAACAGAGGCGCGATTATCGGAAAAATAATAAATTCCGACAATAATTCCATCACGGTACAGTTGCGCGACGGAAGTTCAAAAATCGCGGTGCTTTCAAATAACACGACGTACGAAACCACAAGCAAGGCAAGCCAAAGCGATTTGAAAAACGGTGATACGGTAGCAGTTATCGGAACAACGAATTCCGACGGCAGCATCACCGCAAATTCAGTTCAAATCAATCCAGGATTTGGACAAACTAACAGAATGATGAATGGAACGCCGCCGGCACCAGCCCGGTGATCTTTTCAGAAAAAAATCAGAAATGAAGAGTATTGTTTACGAATGGGACGACGAGTAGTAAAAGTACTCCGCCAAAGGCGGGGTATTTTTACTATTTCAGATATTTGTCGAAGAATACGATTGTCCGCTGCATGGCCAGACTGAATGAAGGTTCGCTGATATTATGATCTGCACCCGGGTAGGTATAAAACTCAACCGTTTTTCCCGCTGCCTTCAGCTTCTCGTATAATGACTGCGAAAAGGCAACAGGCACTTCCTCGTCTGCCAATCCGTGATCCAATTGAATAGGTGCGGTAATGGAAGAAATAAAATAGGTCGGATCGACCGAATTCCAAAACGCCGGATCAGTTTGAGGTGTTCCGTACTGTTGAACCAAGTTTGAACGATACCGGTTGCGCAAAGCAAGTTCACGAACCGACGGCTGATACGGAACTGCACGATGCCAATTATTTATCAGGTCGTTGTATGATCCCACTACTCCACCCCAGATTACCGCTACTTTTATGTCTTTCGGGTCCACGACCAGATCGCGCAGCGTAATATTGCCTCCCATGGAATGACCCCAAACGCCGATCTTATTTGGATTTGCGATCAATC